>JAHFGT010000065.1 GCA_023247275.1 Candidatus Omnitrophota bacterium | reverse complement strand
GATTTTTGTGAGGCGATCCGCGTTGTCATAGGTATACGTCGTCACCGGCTGGCCTGGGACGGTCATGGATGTGCGTCGGCCGGCCTGATCGTACGCATACGTGACCATGCCTTGGGGGGTAGTCGCTGACATCAGACGGTCCAAATCATCGTAGGTGTACGTGAGCGTCCCCATGAGCGAGTCGACGGCCTTCGTCAGGCGATCCCCTTTGTCATACGTGTAGGTAATCGTCGACCCATCGGCATAGGTGGTCTTTGTGCGCCGATTGAGCGCATCATACGCAAATGTGGTGGCCTGGTTTTTTCGGTCGGTCGCCTTGGTCATGTTACCCCCCGCATCGTAGAGGTAGCTTTCGACGCGCAGGAGCGGATCTTTTCGGGTCGCGAGTTGATCCATCGTGTTATAGGTATACGTTGTGATGCTGTTCCTGGCATCTTTCACGCTGAGGAGGTTGCTGTTCGGGTCGTAGCCGAATGTCGTCAGACCATTCAGGGGATCGGTGACCTGCTGCACGCGGTTGAGCGGGTCATAGACATACTGGGCCCGATGGCCCAATGGATCGGTCAGCGTGATCAGCCGCCCTGCGCTGTCGGTGAACCGGCTGGTGCTATTTCCCAGCGGATCGGTTACTGTGACAAGATCGCCGAACTCATACGTCAACTGGACCGCGTTACCTAACGGGTCGGAGACGAACACGGGCTGGCCTGCGGTATTATAGGTTAAGGTTGTCTTGTGCGTCAGGGGGTCGGTGACAGCCGTCGCGTTGCCTCGGCTGTCGTACGTCAGCGTGGTGCTGTGTAACAGAGGATCCGTGATCTTGCTGACCTGATTAAATGTCGGCTCATACGCCAACTGAGTCTTGACCGCGTTGGGTGTGCCGGCCAGACGGGTGATGCTGGTCACGTTGCCCAGGGCATCGTAGGTCAACGCGGTCTTGCGCGCCAACGGATCGCTGACGGACAAGATCAACTGGCTTCCCGCCGCGCGCTCATACGTCGTGGCCTGCTCTTCGGGCTTGCCGAGTGCGCGGGTGTCGACCACGGTGTAGCCGTTTGCGTTGAACGTCACCGGCCGGATGTTCAGACGCGGGTCGGTCACCGTCGTCTTGGTGACCTTACCAGCGGCATCGGTCGCGTACGCAAACTGGTAGGTGCTGCCATCGGCTTGCGCCTGCTTGGCCACGCGGCTTGTCGTCGTATCGTACGTATTGGTGAGGAAGACGATTCCCCTGGCATCCTTGAGCGTGAGCATCCGGTGGGCGGTGTCATACGTATACTGCGTCACGCCACCATTCGGATCCTTGACCGTCGATAATCGGCCACTGGTGTCATAGGTGTAGGTCACGACCCGCCCGATAGAATCCTTCACCTGGGTGATGCGGTTGCTCGCGTCATAGGAGAACTCCAGCCACCGACCATTCGGCGACGTGACAGCGGTGATGTTGCCGCTCTGCCCATTGGCGTGCCTCACGGTGATTTGGTTTCCGTAGCGGTCGCGAATGGCCTGTAGGGGCGCGTTTTCCCCAAACACGTAGACCGTTCCGTCCTTCAACCTAAGATCCCATCCGTTCCCGTTCCAAGCAACGCGGGACTTGTGGAAGGCTGTTGGGGTCGCTGCGTGCTCAAAGACCGCGTCGGTGAAGCTTGTCCCAGGGGAGATCCGCACGTAATGAATGCGTCCGCCATCCGGCAGGATCAGATCGAGCTCCTGATATTGATTTGCCGACCAGAGAAACATCGCGTACGGGTGGGTCATCCCGACGCCAAACGGCCGAATGTTCGTATCGCTTGGCCGGTAGGTGCGCGTGAGCGCGAGCGGGAGGATGTCCGGCAGGAGCAGGTCGGTCTTGTTCAGGACAAAGAGGCCGGTGCCCAGGTCGACTGGGTCACCGTCCGCACCATTGGCGTTTCCCGGAGCAGGTCCATTCGGCGGCGGCGTGTCGCCTGTGTTAACCATTGCCCCGGTGAACTCGTACAGCCTTACTCCGGGATCCGGGGCGACCTGTTTGCCGTCTGCGGTGACCGTGCCCTGGCCGTAGATGAACCATCCCTTCTCTTCGGGATCATGCTGCCAGAAATTGGCTCGCGCGTCGGGGAGCTCGTTGGTGTAGTTGGGATAGACAAGCCGCGCCCATCGTGATGCGCATTGGTGAGATACGCTCCGCCGGGCTGCAGGGTGAAATAGATGGGTACTTGGACATTGGCTGGCAGCGGAAACGGCGGGCGGTCCACTGGGATCGCGGTCAGACTGACGTGGGTGACCACTTGTCCGTCGTGGTCGCGAATCACCGTGCCTGGAGGAATGTGGAGTTCAAGCCCAGGAATGCGTGGGGTTGTCACGACGACCTCGGTCGTCGTGGGAGAGGGAATCGCGACGGCATGAGCGGCATCGATCTCCGGGAGCCAGATCGTGAAGGGCAGGACCGTGGTGTGCCCTGCGCGAACCTCCACACGGGCTTCAAACAGGCCATAGTTTTTGTTGTGCTTCCCAGTTGTACGGCCATCGATCAGTAGTTCCTGCGTTCCGGAGTCGAGGGGGTCAGGCAGCACAAGCAAAAACCGCCCGTGTTTGTCCGTCTGGGTCGTCTGATCGTGAATCTGCAGCGTCACCCCTTCCAGCGTCTTGCCCTTGGTGCTGAGCACTTGGCCAGACAGCGCGGTCACGTCAGGCGCGCCTTGAATGGGCGACAGAGGCTGGATGGGCAAGTCATCCGCTGCGGCAGGATGCGCGGTGGCCAGGGTGCACCCCATCGCCAGGTTTAGTACCACGAGTAAGTACCTAGAGCTAGGTTTCATGACTATGGAGTTGTCACCTGGAGCTGCATGCTGCCGATGTTAGCATCCGAAGGGTCTATGCTAATCACGTACGTGCCTGTCGTGGGGAGGGGTTGGGGAATCAGGGTAAAGCTACTGCTACAAGAAGACGAGGAGGTCAGCGTACTGTTGTCTGGCTTCAACAAGCTTATCCCGACACAGCTCATGGCATTGCTGGTCACACGGATCGTTACCTGCATGCCAACGGTGCCGCTGAAGATCAGCTTCGCGTTCTGGCCGGGGACGGTCGTGGTCACCGTAACGGCTGGTCCGCCCACGGTGATCGTGCCGGTGACATCGGCCGGCACGCTGTAGAGGGTCAGGGTCGCGCTGCCCACCGATGCGTCGGAGGGATCGACCAGGAGGGTGTAGGTCCCGGTGACTGGAAGGGGCCGGACATCGATGAAGCCGCTGCTACAGATCCCCTGTTGGGTCAGCACCCCCCCATCGGGTTTGTAGAGGGTCGCGGTGGGACAGTACATGGTGACAGTGGTCAGCTGCAGGCTGATTCGTTGGGTGGCGGTGCCATCAAACACGATCAATGCGATCTTATTTGCCGTCCCAATCGTCACGGTTTTGCTCTGGCCCATGGTCATACGGCCAGTTGACGCAACATCCGCCGGCGTATAGGGAGGTGGCGGAACGAAGAAATCCGCGCTGCTTTGCGCCTTACCCCATGACGTAGAAACTGAGATCCGGCCGGACGTTGCGCTGCTTGGCACAACCATCGTCAACGCAGTGGCGGTCGCAGCGCTGACAAGCGGGCGCATGACGTTCAATACCACCTTGTTGTGTGCCGGCGTCGGATCGAAGTTGTTTCCCGTGATGGTCACCCCGGTCCCGGCTAGTCCTATCTGCGGCGTAACGCCAGTAATGGTGGGTGCTCGGGAAGAGGTCACGGTAAAGCGGACACTGCTCGTCGTCGAACCTGCAGGGGTGGTGATCGTGATAAAGCCTGTCGTCGCCCCTGTCGGCACTTTTGTGACGAGCTCTGTTGTGGTGGCTGAACTGACGACGGCGCTGACGCCATTAAATTTCACCGTGTTTTGGGTTGTGGTTGCGCTAAACGCCGTGCCGAAGATCCTCACGGTGGTGCCAACCAGGCCGCTCTTGGGGGTGAAATCGAGGATCCGCAGCGAGGCCGAGCTTTGGCGTGAAATGGAGAGTAGATTGCCCACAGCATCGTACGAATAGGTGGCGGTTTCGGTCGCCGGGTCGACGACTGCAATCAGCCGCCCGACTTCATCATAGATGTACACCACATCTGCGGCTGTGGCTGAAGCAGGCATGATGCCCAGCGCCGGCAAGCCTACGGCTGCGAGCAGGGCGATCACGTGCAGGCAGGACAGGGAGCGTCGTACTGGAAGGAGCCGTCCACGCCGTCGCGGGCTGAAGAAACCACGACCGCTGGCGGTCATAGTAGATCAGCTGTACCAGATGCCCTCAGCGGGCGTCAAGCAAAATTGCAGATTAATCAATTTTAAGTCTTTTTGTTTCAATGGCTTGCGCGTGTGAAGCTTTGTACCTTGTCACCGGCGACGGCCTTCTGCTAGAATACATCTCACGTACATCGATGCCAGCCACTGCGTACCGCGCGATCGTCGAGCGGGTCGATAGTCTCGCCTACAACGTCCGGGGCTTTCGCTTCAAGCTCGCTGATCCGCCAAAAATCGAATTCAAGGCCGGACAGTTTATCATCGTCAACGTTCCGAACAATTCGGCCGCTGCGCCAGGCACCGCGCCCGCCACGGCAGGCACGGTCGTCAAGCGGGCCTATTCCATCGCGTCCCCCCCGCATGATCCGCAGGCCCTTGAGCTGTGCATCCAAAAGGTCGAGGGGGGGATCGCATCGACCTATTTCTGGCGGCTGAAGGAGGGCGATCCCGTCTCCTTGTCCGGGCCACACGGAAATTTCTTGCTGAAAGACTCGCTCGACTATGAGCCGATCTTCATGGCCACCGGTACTGGGGTAGCACCCTTGCGAGCGATGATCAAACACCTCGTGCACGTCAATTTTCCGAGGGACATCTGGCTCTTCTTCGGATGCCGGTATGAGCACACGCTGCTGTATGAGTCTGAATTTCGCTCGCTCGCCAATGTGCGGCATAACTTCCATTATGTCCCAACCGTCAGCCGGCCCAAAGACTGGCATGGCGAAACCGGCCATATCCAGCAAACGTTTCAGAAACACATCACCGACTACGCCAACAAGGAAATCTACCTGTGTGGCTGGCTAGAGGTGGTCAAGGTCGTGTGTCACGACCTGCAGGCGCTCGGCGTGCCAGCGGACAAGCTGCACTATGAAGAGTGGGCGTAGCTTCACCGACGGGCGCTGATGTCGCTACGTCTGATGACGACTGAACAGCTCCGAACCGTCACCGTCGGCCATACCCCAGATATGGACGACGCGTTCATGTTCTATGCGATCGCCTCGGGCGCGATTCCGATGGACGGGCTGCGATTTGAGCACATCATCGAAGACATCCAGACGCTCAATCGACGAGCGCTCAATACCGAGCTGGACTTGACCGCGATCTCAGCCGCCAGTTATCCGGCCTTGGCCAAGGAGTATTGGATCGTGTCGGTCGGCTCGAGCGTTGGGCAGAATTACGGACCGTTGGTCATTTCCACTCAACCATCCAGCCCTGGCGAGCTCGAGGGCCAGCGGATCGCTGTGCCAGGGTTGGCCACGACCGCGTACCTGCTGCTGCGGTTGGCCCTTCCCCACTTCATTCCAGTCGAGATGCCGTTCCAAGACATCCCGCAGGCGGTCCTCCGAGGAGAAGTGCGAGCCGGCTTGGTAATCCACGAATGGCAGTTGACCTATCGGGATGCCGGACTCCTGCCGGTCTTGGATTTGGGAACTTGGTGGCAACAGCAAGCCCGCTTGCCATTGCCGCTTGGACTGAACGTCGTCAGAAAAGCGCTCGGTCGACATACCGCTCGACGCGCCGCCACCATTCTTCGCGACAGTATCCTGTACGCCTTCTCGCACCAAGATGATGCCGTGGCCTTTGCCATGCGCTATGGCCGCGGCACCGACTCCACGCGCGCGCGTCAATTTATCGGCATGTACGTCAACGAAGAATCGTTGACCCTGTCGAAGCCATGCCGAGAAGCGCTCCGGCTGTTGTACGAACGCGCGCATGGCGTAGGGCTGATCCCCCGCATTCCGCACTTGAGCGTGGTCGAGCCGCTCAAGCAGTAAGTGACGCGAGACCCCTGGGAAATGAGTGGCTGTCCCCGAGTTACCCGTAGGACGTGCGGCGGAACACATCGGTAGCCGGATTGATCACGCGATCGAGGAACAGGATTCCGTCCAGATGGTCGATTTCGTGCTGGGCGATGACCGCCTCAAACCCTTCCAACCGCCACTGCCGGTGTGCGCCGGTCTGATCCAGGGCCGCGACGACCACCTCGGTAGCTCGCCGAACGTTGCCGGTGAAGTCTGGGATCGAGAGGCACCCTTCCCGCTGAATGAGCGCTCCTTCGTTCGCAACAATACGGGGATTGATGAGCACGATCAAGCCTTGGCTGCGGATGGTCTTGGGATGCCGCGAGGAATCCATGACCGCCACACGAAGCGAGCTGCCAGCCTGAGGTGCTGCTAAACCGACGCAACGTGGATAGTGGTGCATCGTGGCAATGAGCGCGTCGATCAGTGCATGAATCGACCGATCCAGGCGGGTCATCTGGCGTGTGGGCCGCTTGAGGACCGGGTCGGGAAGTCGTCGAATGGGCAGCAGCTTCATGCCGGGCCGGGCGTGCTTCGCTCAAAGAACGCGGGCGTCGGCAGGTCGCAGGCTGACGGCCACGTGAAGCTGTTTGGCTAATCGTTTGAGCGACCGCTCGAGAGCGCTGGAACGCGAACGGGTCTGGAGCTCAATCTCCAACAACATGAGATACAACGATGGCCCTTTTCCGGTGCTGCGGTGCGTGTGCACGTCGGTAATGTTGACCCGAGCGCGTGCGAGAAAATCGGAGATGCGAAACACAATCCCTGGCCGATCCGCGCCATAGACGCTCAGGAGAAACCGCGCGGCCTGCGAGCGGGGTGATCGCGATTCGAGCCGCGTCAGCGGCTTGAGGTGGACCGCTAGCCGGAGCCGCTTCTCGACAGGCACAAATGCGCGCCGCAAGTCTGCCTCGTCGGTGGAGGGCTGGGTCGTGAAGATCAGCATGATCGCGAACTCTCCCTCCAAGCGGGTCATCGCCGAGTCCTCAAGGTTGCACCCGAGCTGGTAGAGAACCTGTGTTACGCCTGCCACGATTCCCGGGCGATCTTGGCCCAAGGCGGTCACGATCCACCGACGGTTCATCTGGTTAGGCACAGACGCTCGCCTCAGTTGTGTCGACTTCAAATCCCATATCCTGAATCATCTGCATCGCCTCTTGGGCCTGCTGCCCTGGCGTGGTCAGGTACCCCTCGACAAAGATGGAGTTGGCCGCATAGAGGACCATGGCCTGGACCGAGCGCAAATTGACTTCTCGGCCGCCGGCCGCGCGGATGTCACTGGTCGGGTTCAGCAGTCGAAACAGGCACAACACCTTCAGACATTTCATCGGGGTCAGCTGCTGGAACCCTTCCATGGGCGTGCCCTTGATCGGGTGCAGGAAATTGATCGGGATCGAGTCCATCCGTTCCTGGCGGACAGCGAATGCGAGATCCAGAATGTCCTCGTCATGCTCTCCCATCCCGACGATTCCGCCGCTGCACGTCATCAGCCCGGCCGCGCGCACGTGCCGAATGGTTGCCAGCCGATCCTGGTACGTGTGGGTCGTGCAGATTTCCGGATAGAACCGCTCACTCGTATTCAGGTTATGATTGACCCAACCAACCCCGGCCGCCTTCAGTCGCCGGGCCTGCGGCTCGGTCAGCAACCCGAGGCAGACACAGATCTCCAGCGGCAACTCCTGGCGGATCGCCTGGGTCACCTCACAAAAATGGTCGATCTCCTCGTCGGATGGTCCGCGCCCGCTGGTCACCATACAATACCGCTTGGCACCGGCCTGGTGCGCACGCCGGGCTCCTTCCAGCAACTGTTCCTGTGACAGCAGCGGATATTTGTCGATCGCCGCTGAGGAAATGGACGATTGCGAGCAATAGTGACAGTCTTCAGGACACAGGCCGCTGCGCGCGTTTTGCAGGAGGCAGATTTTGACCCGCTTGCCGAAGTGGGCCTTGCGCACGGCATAGGCGGCCCACAGCGCACTGGGGACATCCTCGTCAGGCAAACGCAGAATCTCGCGCCCCTCATCTCGAGTGATCGCTTCTCCAGCGAGCGCTCGCCGAGCAATGGAGTCCCAATGAAGGCTCATGGCTGCTTTATCTTTTTTAACGGAACGGCGGAGCACTGTCAACCTCACAGATCGTCTGCGTTGCGGAGTCCAATAAACCGACCGGCAGGTGGCGCAGGAGCGTGGCGAGCATCAGGATGTGTCGTCGTCCGACAGAGGTGGTCGTGTAGGTTTCGCCCGTGAACACACTGCGCCACATCGTCGGGGCTTCGCGGGGAAGCACGATCACCGTGCGCGACCAGGCTCGACCCATCGGCCATCGACCGCGCGGGCTCACGCGGGTGATCAGGCGGGGCACCACCGTCAAGGCCCACCGATGACCGGCTCGCCGTGCGAATGCGAAGACACGGTTGCCCAACGGGCCGGATGTTTCCAACGGTATGTAGACGCCGGCAAGAAATCGGTCCGGATCGCTGCGGCGCAACTGCAGGGCCGCCCAGAGCGTATACAGTTTGATGCGTCCATCGTGCCAGTGCCTCAGCAGATCCGCAACCAGGGCGCGTCGGTTGCCAACACTGCGACGCATCAGCTCCTGAAGGAGTCGAGCGCGGCTGTCAAAATCCACCGGCCGCCGATTATCCGGATCCACCAGGTTCAAGTCCCACAATTCGGTCCCCTGGTACACATCCGTCACGCCAGCGGCGGTGACTTTGATCAGCGTCTGAGCCAACGAGTTCACCATGCCCCAGGACGCCAATCGCCGCTGGAATGGCAAGAACCGCTTGAGAAACCGTCGGTCGGCTAGCGTCCGCTCGATGAACCGCACGACCGCTAAATCGTAGGCTTGATTATCGGCGATCCAGCTCGTGTGGACCTTGGCTTCTTTGATCGCTTTGATCATGTACTCGGTGATCCGTCCGATAAACTCTTGAGTCGGCGGTCGTCCGGCCGGCGCCCAAGCCCCCACCAGCGTCTGGTAGAACAGGTATTCGTCGTTACGATCCGGCGCGGGTTCCCCGTTGAGCTGCGTTCGGTGGTCGCCGGTGCTGGTGGCCCACAGCCCCA
>JAHFGT010000081.1 GCA_023247275.1 Candidatus Omnitrophota bacterium | reverse complement strand
TATCCACCCCGGTGCCGCCGGTGAAGGTGCGCGACTGCAGCACGACCGCGGTGCCCCCTTGCTGGAGGGTGCCACTGGCAAGGTTGACACTGCCATCGGTGCCGAAGGTCACGACCGCATCGGTGGCCCCGGCATCGAAGGTCCAGCTAAAGGCGCTGCCCCCGCCCGCGCCCCAGGTTGCTCCGGTCAGTTCGGTCGGATCAAATGACACCGTCAGCGTGTCAGGATCTGGCGCCGCATTGAGGACCAAATCGACCGCCGTTCCCTCAGTCAGCACCTGTTCGCTCGTCAAGCTCCCATTGCCAGACCCGACGATATATACGGCGTTATTGGGTGCATCAGTCGCGCCGGTATCATCGTTCTGACAGCTCCAGGACGTGCCGCTCCATTTCAGGACTTGGTTCGTGCCGCAGGCCGCGCCGGCCGGGTAGGCCTTCACCTGCCACCGATCGCCCACATTGCCGTCCGCATAGTTGCCAGCCGGTGAACTAAATGTGACCGTGTAGACATAGTTGCCAGTTCCAGCAGAGTTGACCGTGTACGGCCCGCCTCCTGCTGGGATCACGACACCGGTCACGTCCCAATCTGCGGCTGCGGTGTTCGAGCCATTGAGCACGTTATCGCGCCACTTAAAGGTATCTCGCCCTGTGGCTCCATCATTGCCGTCGATTTCAAAATCAAACGTCCGCTGCGCACTGCCGATGTAGCCCTGGTTCGTGCTCAAGGAGAGCTGCCCACCTCCGCTAGACGCGGGAAAAAATTGGGGCGAATCGATGTGGGCTGGCGAGCCCACACTGGTCCCAGGGATCTGGTCCAGCGTGAGAATGGTCGACCCGTCCTGAAACGTCAGCTTCTGATTGGCCGGATCTTTGTAAATTCTGGTCTGTCCAGGTGTGTACGTCGACGTGCCACTGTAGCTGTTGTACTGCGAGCCGGTGTTCATCCCTGACGCGTTGAAGGTCCACTCATCACTGGAAATCCCATTACTAGTATTGGTAAACAGCAATTTCACCCCCATCGATCCACTCAGTTCTGTCGCGCTGGTAAATGAGCTGATATTCACGCTTGAGCTGCCGGTCGTATAGCTGCCAGTGCACCCCGTGTTCGGATAACATTCCCGGTATTCCCACTTAAACGTCGTCGGCGGGCTTCCGCTGTTGAGCGTAATGCGGTATTGCCTGGGGGTCGATCCGAAAAAGGTTCCGCTGGTCGCCAAGGCAATCGAGCTGCCGGCTCCACTCACGGTTTTGACGGCGGTCTCCACACCACCAAAGCCTCCACTCGTCCCTGACATGCCAGGGTCTTTCTCAAAAAATTCAATGGCGCGGGTTCGGACCGATTTGTCGACGGACAAAATACCGCCCCGATCATTGGACGTCCGGCCCATGCGCAGTGAGCCATACAGTGTTTGGTCGCCAGTATCGACAATGGCTGAGGGCTGGAACTCCGGCACGCTGCGGCCTTCGACGACCTGGACCGCATCGAACCGGCATTCGTCGTTCGTCGTTGAACTTTTGCAGGCCAGATGCAGCTTGATGTTGCTGGCCGTGTTGTCGGTCGCGAACTGGCTGCGGTAGAGGGTAAATTGGCCGGCGGTCGTACTCCCTGAGGTCGTCAGATGTTTGAACGGCGCGATCTTGACGTTGGCATTGATCAGATGCGAGGCAGCAGTGGTCCCTTCAAACGCCCGCACACAAAACGTAAACTTGTGATTGGTGTTGTCTTTTCCGGCGTAGGAAATCCGCTCGCTGTCGATCAACAACACGCCGCTGTCCGGAAACCCGGAAATATCGGTGCCTGAAGCCGTCTGCACCGTGGTAGAGGTCGACGTCAACGCTGTGCTCAAAGTCGTGCTGCTCGCGATATCCTCGCCGGTCACATCCAGGATGGCCTCGGTACTCGAGGCGGCGGCGGTCCCGTCATTTTTTCTGGTCAGCATGAAAATGCCGACGCTATACACGTTTGATGGCTTCAAATCGGAGAGGGTTTGCTCAAGATGCGCATCCTTATAGGAGCCATCGGTCGCCACAAAATCGGTGATCGTATCATTGTACGTGTTGGCATTGCTCAGGTCCGAATCAACGAGCGTGACTGAACTCTTGCCGTGGAAATAATCTCGCTGGAGATTGGTCGCGGTGACGTTCGTGCTGGGCGTGAACAGGACTGGCGCGCGTTGAAATACGCTGCCCGCATCCCAGAGCCACTCGTCCGGCCCAAAGTTGCTCCATCCGCCTTGGTAGTTGTTGCCTGAGCCGCCGCATCCACCCGATGGACAGCTCGCCGTTGAATTCTTGAAGGTCTCCGCCGCGCTGAACGATTCAAATGAACCGTTTTTCACCAGATTCCTGAACTGCTGCGCGAACGTGCCGCCGCTGAAGGTAAATTCGCCGCCAGCGTTCGGATCAAAACTGAACGTCTGGGT
>JAHFGT010000018.1 GCA_023247275.1 Candidatus Omnitrophota bacterium | reverse complement strand
CGACGAACCCACCGGATCATCCCACCATAACACGCGGCCACCCACATCCAGGCGCACAGATTGCCGGCTGGAACACCGAACCAGCCCTCATGCAGCCCGATGTTCCAGCGCCACAGGCCGATTCGAATCGCGATCGCATCCACGGCCACATCGACTAAGACCGCGAGCAGCCCATCAAGAAACGGTCGGCTCCAGTGCGGCAACCGGCTTCGATCCGACACCGCCATGGCCCCGTGCAGAATCAGCGCCCATAACAACGGGATATAGAGCGGTACCTCGCCAATCCCCCACCACGTGGCCGCCTCATAGTGATAGGTGCCAAACAGTCGCAGATCCATCATCTCGAGCAGCCACCCGTACACCGCAGCGATGAACAGCTCGATCCGCCCTCCAGGCTGACCGATCGTGAGCCAGCTCCAGAGGAACAGCGCGACAGACGCCAGTTCAATACCGTGTGCGATCATGGGATCGGGGACAGCCACTCATGTCCCCTAGGTTCGTGCCAGGAAATGAGTGGCTGTCCCCGGATGACGAGAGCTAACGGGGAACGAAGTTCAGCGCGGCGGAGTTAATGCAGTGCCGCTGGTGTGTCGGCGCAGGGCCGTCGTCGAACACATGGCCGAGATGGGCCCCGCATCGGGCGCACCGGAGCTCGATGCGACGCATGAACAAACTCTTGTCAGGTCGCCGCTCGATGTTCTGCTCGGCCACCGGCGCCCAAAAACTGGGCCAGCCGGTTCCCGACTCAAACTTCGTCTGAGAACTGTACAGATCAGTCCCGCAGCCCACGCAACGGTAGACGCCTGGCTCGTGATGCTGATGGTACGCACCGGTAAATGGCGGCTCGGTGCCCTGCTGCCGGGTCACGCGGTACTGCTCTGGCGTCAAGATGCGGCGCCACTCCGCATCGGTTTTCTGCACGCGTTCCATCAATGTCACCTGGCCAGTGGCAGAATCCACAATGGGAATTCGTTGGTCGGCTGACCCATCAGCCGCGACAGCGCTCGCACAACACAACAAACACGCCACCACGCCCGCAACGTTGGTCATGTGCCTCCCGCGGCCGCTCGATCAGTGAGTCAGATTCTGCTGGACCCGATCACCGGTCTGATCGATGGCGTGGCCGGTGCGCTCAACGCCACGCTCGATGGCTTCCCCTGCCTGTTGGGCAGCCCGCTTCGTCCGTCGCTCGACCAAGATCGCTTCCCGATCAGTCTCTGACTTGCCCATCGTCGCAAACCAATCGCCGATCCGATCAGCCAGGGAATCTGCTCTCGCCGGGGTCGTGGTCACCGGCGGGGCCGCGGTCGCGATCGGCTGCGCCGGTAGATACGCGAGCACCGTCATCATCCAACATGCCGTCGCCACTCGAATCTGTCGTGTCCTCATGAGCGCTCCTCTCTCTGGTGTGCCTGCTCTTATGGCCCAACATAATCCTGGCGACCCAGCGGCCACGCAGTCGCGCGAGAACTCTCAGTGCCTGCTGGCTGGCTCTCAAACGAGAGATCCATATCAGGGGCACGGTTGTTCGGATCGGTTGAGAGCTCCGTCGGCAAGCGTAGTGTGAACGGCACTCGGAGCGACGGCTGCGCCTCAGGGAGCACGGTGGAGCTTGCGGAAATGGCCGAATCGGCCTGGCGCGGCTGGGTGTCGGTCACGGGTCCGGGTGTCGCAGCGTCGTCCGCCAGAGGCGGTTGCGCTGGCACGGTCGCAGCTGCGGCAGCTGAGAACTCCATCTTGAGTTCGCTTGAGGCCGGCGTGCGATTGGCCAGCTGGGCCTGAAGTTGGCGCGACAGTCGAAGTGTTGCCCATCCGCCGTAGAGGACGCCGCCGGTGGCCAGTGCCATCACCACACTCAGGACGGCCAGTGTCGCCGCGTGCCGATGGCCAGCCCGTACCTCGATCTCAGCCGATCCGAGCGATTCCCGCAACGCATGGTTTGCCCGCTCCATATGCGTCAGGCCTGCGCGCAGATTCGAGAGCTCCTGCTGTACCTGACCAACCGCCGCGGCGAACCCGTCCAGCTTCGCATTGGTTTCATCCAACAACTTGATATGCAACAACGCCTCGGCCTCTTCAATGCTCAAGCGCTCGGTGTGCTGCTGTTGCTTCAGCTCGGCAATCTGTCGCCGTAGCTGTTCGATCGTAAACTCTGTATTGAGCAGTTTGCTCATCATCCCCCCACCGTTTCTCTTATGATACACGTCTAGAACACCGACGCAAGACTCCACTCAACGTTTCCCCAATCATCTGCGCAAACATCTGCGTGAACGCCGCTTGTCCGGCCACCGTCGGCGCCCGAGAATAACCAACCCCAGCCGCCGCCGCCGCGGCCTGCGCCTCCACATCCAAATCGTAGACCACTTCGACATTATCGCAGAAAAATCCGATCGGCACGATCACCACCTGCGGGCACTGGCGCTGCGCAAGTGTCTGGATCGCTGCGGATACCTCTGGCTCCAGCCAGGGCTGGCGCGGATCCCCGCTCCGTGACTGGTAGGCCACACTCCACGAGGACCAGCCCAACCGGCGAGCCACTGCCTGACTCGAGTCGGCGACCTGTTCGACATAGACTGCCGCGCCCGCCATGTCGGTCGGAATCGCATGGGCGGTAAACAGCAGGTGTGCCTGTGCGCGAGCCGGCACCCGGTCCAGCGTGTCGGCCACCGCATCGGCCTGCGCGCGGATGAACAAGGGATGGTCGTGCCACGAGGCAAGATAGCGGTACGTGATCGCTTGAGCCCCGGCGCGTTGTCGGGCCTGGTCAACGTCGCGCAGGTAGCGTTCATAACTGGAATCGCATCGGTGTGGGGCCAAGATCACGCCGAGGCCGCGTCTGAGACCCTGCGCGTGGATGTGCCGCAGCGTATCCTCAAGAAACGGATGCCAGTTGCGCAGGCCGACAAACACCGGTCGGTGGATTTCAGCCTGCTGCAGGCATTGCGCCAGCTGCTGGGCGAGGGCCAGGGTGTATTCGTTATACCGGGATCGGCCGCCGACACGATGATAGTGGTGCGCCACGTCCTCGAGCCGGGCGGCTGGGAGGCGATGTCCTCGGGTCACCTGCTCGAGAAATGGCTGAATCTCGTCCGGGTGGGTCGGACCACCAAACCCGACCAAGAGCACGTGGTCAACGTCCATGCGTGGGGATCTGTTCCATCAGTCGCTGCGCGGCCTGGTCCGCTTGATGAATACAATCCGGAAGACCGATCCCGTGATATCCATTGCCGGCAATGGCGAACCCGCTCTGTTGCGCCACGTGCGATTCAATCGCCGCGACCTGGGTGAGATGACCAACATCGTATTGCGGCATGGCGGCCGGAAACCGGCGGATCACGACCCAACGCGGCTGCCGGGTAATCCGGAGGAGGCGCTCCAGTTCGTCCAGCACCATCGAGGTGAGCGCAGAATCGGAGAGCGTCTTGAGCCTGGGCTGCAGCGCACCACCGACGAACGCCCGCAGCAACATGCCGGACGCCGGCGCGCGGCCTGGAAATTTCAGACTGGAGAAGGTGCACCCGATCACGCCGCAATGCTCGACGGCCGGCGCGATAAACCCGACCCCTTCCATCGCCCGCGGCAGCTGATATCGCTCGTACGCGACATTCATCGTCGCCACCGATTCATATCGGATCGCCGAGAGCGCGTTGGCCAGCGCCGGCGCAAACCCGCGCACCAATGCCGCAGCCTGCGGAGCTGGAACGGCGACGCACACGCTGTCCGCTTCCAGCCGCCGTCCATCAACCGTGTCCACGCTCCACACGGCGTCGCGCGTCACTGCAGCGATTGGCGTATCGGTCACCAGGTGAACCGAAGGCATCGCGGCCACTAGCGCGTCGATCAGCGAGCTCAGGCCATGGCGCAGCGTCATGAACAAACTGTACCGCGCGCCGCTGGCTGCTGGAATCGCCGCGTCTTGCGATGGTCGGTGCCGCATCGCGCGCAAGACACTCCCATGTTGGCGCTCCATCTGATCGAACTGCGGCAAGGCGGCCTGCAGGCTCAGATGATCCGGGTCGGCGGTGTAGATCCCACTGACCATCGGCTGGCCAATGCGCGCCAGCGCTTCGCTGCCGAATCGTCGACGGACAAAACTGGCCAGGCTCTCATCCGATACATCGCGTCGCGCCGGAACCCATGGTTCGAGCGCCATACGGCACTTGCCCCGCAGGCTCAACAGCGGCGAGGACCACAGTAGTCCCAACCGGTGGGGCGCCATCAAGTACCAGCCGGCCGGCACTGGGACCAATCGGCCACCTCGCACCACCCAACTGCGCCGGGCGACAGGATTGGTCGGTATCAACTGCTCAGCCAATCCAAGACGCTGGCACAACGCGGTCGCCCAGGGTTTCTCCGTCAGAAACGCATCCGGCCCAGCCTCGAGCAAAAACGCATCGCGCTGCTCAGTGCTAATCACGCCCCCAAACCGCGGCTGAGCCTCGAGTACCTGGACCTCCACTGGGACCTGGCGCTCCTGACTCAACTCGGTCAGTCGATACGCGGTCGCCAATCCGGAGATTCCCCCTCCAATAATGACGACACGATGCGGACGGCTCATGACGACTGTGGATGCTGGCTCAGCTCGTGCACCATCTCCACCAGTGCGACCACATGATCCACCGGTGTTGCGGGCAACACCCCATGGCCTAAATTGAAAATGTGCCCTGGCCGGCCACCAGCCTGGCGCAGGATTCGCTGCACATGGCGACGAATAACCGCCGGCGGCGCCAGCAACACCGCCGGATCCAAATTGCCTTGAATGGCGACCTCTGCCCCGATGGTCTGCCACGCCTGGTCCAACTCCACGCGAAAATCAACGCTGAGCACCGACCCGCCAGCGGCTCGCTGATCCGTCAACAGCGACGCGCAGCCGGTGCCGAAGTGGATGACCGGAACAGTGGGTGTGAGGGCTTGGATCACGTCTCGGGTATGCGGCAGCACAAATGTTCGATAATCCTCAGGCGCTAAACACCCGACCCATGTATCGAACAGTTGCACCGCGTCAGCGCCAGCGGCGATCTGTCCGTTGAGATATTTGATCAGGCCGCGGCTGATTTTCTCGAGCAGCGCATGCCAGGCGCCTGGATCCTGGTACATCAGCGCCTTTGTCGCCAAGAACGATTTGGAACTGCCACCTTCCACCAGATACGCGGCGAGCGTAAACGGCGCGCCGGAAAACCCAATCAACGGGATCGTCGGATGTAGCACCGCGCGGGCCAGGCGGATCGCGTCAAACACAAACGCCAGCGATTCGGCCGGCTCCAATTCCGGCAGCCGGTCGATGTCCGCGCCGGTCGTCACCGCTCCGGAAATGACCGGCCCATCGCCTGGCGTATACTCCAGCCCCAAACCGAACGGTTCAGCCACCAGCAAGATATCCGAAAAAATAATCGCCGCATCCACCCCGAGCTTCTCAACCGCCATCACGGTGATCTCAGCGGCCAACTCCTTATCTTTGCACAACTGTAGAAAGGGGACCTTATTCCGAATCGCCCGGTATTCGCTGAGATACCGACCCGCCTGGCGCATCAACCACACCGGGGTCACCTTGGTCGGTTCCCGATGACACGCGGCCAGAAACGGACGGTGACGCCGTCGCTCCGCGGCTGCGGGCGGATAGGACTGCTGGCTCCGCTGCGCCCAGCGACGACCTGCTCCGTCCATCTTGGCGGCGAGGAGGGCCGAGGCCTGCGTGGCCAACTCGTCGATGAGCGGCCCCATTTTCGGCCGGCTCGGCTCGAAATCCACCGGCAGCCCGCACTCGAGCATCGTGTCGGTCGTCGTCGGACCAATGGAGGCGAGCACCACTCGGGCTAGTGCGGCGCGCAAGGCAGGTTCAACCCCGCGCGATTCCGCCACCTGCAGCAGATGACGCACTTGGGCCGTATTGGTGAACAGCGCAAACTGGATGGTCCCTGCGATCAGCCGGTCGATGGCGTGTGTCAGCGGACCAAGATCCTCAGGCAGCGCCCAGCGATACACCGGCACGCTGACCATCGTCGCGCCACGCTGCCGCAAGGCTTGAACCAGGGAGGGGCTTGACATCCCATATTCCTGAATGGCCACCGTCTTACCGGCTAATTCCACGCTGCGATGACTCAGATCGAGTGCCTGCACGATCTCCTGCCACGTGTTAGGCTCAGGGACGCTGATAGTCACCGGGATCTTGAACTCTCCGAGGACGCGCAAGGGTTTGGGTCCGCGCGCGACGATCGTGGTATGCCGCAACGCCTCGAGGAAGTGTTCAGGCTCATGGGTCTGCCCCAATAGTTCCAGCAGCATGCGGGTCCCGACGCCCGTCATGCAGATGACGACGTCGATTCGGCCGGCTAGGAGTTGTTCTCCAAACGCGAGCGCCTCGCGGTTAGACGACAGCGGCACTTCGCGCATCGCCGGAGCGCTGACCGCGACACCGCCATGAGACTGGACGCTTTTGGCCAGCGCGTCGGCCATGCGGCGCTCAAACACCGCGACGCTGGCGCCGGCAAATCCTGTTGTGGCGATCACGGCCTCCATTGCGTGAGATCGGGGACAGCCACTGATTTCCCATGTTCCTCACAGGGAAATCAGTGGCTGTCCCCGATCTCCCCGACTATTTGGCGTGGGTGCGGGGCCGGATTGATCGACTGCGGGGGTAACCGGTGGCCAGCTGTTCTTCAAGGCGAGTGATCCGGGCCAGCAGTTGTCGGATGGTCCCGAACAGGCCTGGGAGTCGACTGAGCGAGGCCATCTGTTCCTTTGTCTGATCGATCGGACGAGCCGGATACCCCCAGACCGACGTGTTCGCAGGAATCGATTTGGTCACCACACTTGCTGCCCCGACTTTGACCTGTGGACCGATCGTGACATGATCGACCACCCCAGCTTTGCCGCCCAGGACCGTATAGTCGCCGATGACCACGCTGCCCGAGAGGCCAACGTGCCCGGCCAACACGACGTGGCGGCCAATCCGATCGTTGTGCGCGATTTGGACCTGGTTGTCGATTTTCGTCCCCTGCTGAATGATCGTCGAGCCGACGGTCGCCCGGTCCACACACACGTTGCAGCCGATCTCGACGTCATCTTGAATCACGACATTGCCGACCTGCGGAACCTTTACGTACCGTCCTTGATGGAACACGTAGCCGAATCCATCGCCGCCAACAACCGATCCGCCGTGGATTCGAACGCGATCACCAATCTGTGTCTGGTGATAGATGACCACGTTTGGACCGATCAGGCAGTCCTGTCCCATCGTCACGTGGTCACCGATATACGCGCCAGGTTCCACAATGGTGCCCTGCCCGATTCGGACGTGATCCCCGACCACCGCATGTGCTCGCAGCTCAGCCCCATGACACTCCACCGACTGGCCGAGCACCGCCGTCGGGTGAATCGTGGCGCGAGCCGTTGGGGTCGGGTGGAACAGCTCCAGCGCCTGGGCGAATGCCAGCTTGGGATTCTCGACGCTGATTCCAGACCGGCCAGACAGCTCCTGGACATCCGATGACACGATGACGGCAGAGGCTTGGCTGGCGATGGCTTCAGCCAGACGCTGCGTATCCATCGCAAAGGTCAGTTCGCCGGCGTGCGCCATCTCTGAATTGTTCACGCCATGGATCAGGATGGTGCCGTCGCCGATGACCCGTCCGTTGAGATGCTCAGCAATGACTTGAAGGGTCTTTTCCATGTACGACTCCTACCGTCATGGGGTGACGGAGCGGTG
Source organism: Candidatus Omnitrophota bacterium (assembly GCA_023247275.1). Taxonomy (GTDB): domain Bacteria; phylum Omnitrophota; class Gorgyraeia; order Aquiviventales; family Aquiviventaceae; genus JAHFGT01. Next base: position 30,298 of record JAHFGT010000018.1, on the reverse strand, counting down.
TGCACTGCGGTCGACAAATATCCGTATTGTAGCATACATGTTCAGCCCCCTGACGCTGCCCCTCACGTTCGACACCCCGCGGCATGGACCGTGGCCGCGGCAGGTTCGGCTTGCGAACACTCAACCTGGGGAAATTGCACCTTTTGGAAAATGCCGGTCAAGGAACTCGCAAGGGGTCAGAATGCTTATCCCGCGGAATGCGCCGAGCGCTCGAATGTCTTTCAGGTTACCGGTGATCAGCACGTTGGCCTGCGTGTCGACCGCACATTCCAGAATCCGGTTATCAGCTTCAATCCGTTTGATCACTGAGAGGTGCGATGTGGGGACGACCAGCTTCATGACCAGCTTCAGCCGCCGGCGGAGGACTTGGAGCTGTCCGTCGTCCCATCCCGTTTTCGCCTGCAGGTTGTTCTCGAGCTCCTCCATGATAAATGGCGAACTGAACGCCAGCACCTTGCCATCCACGATCAACCGAAACACCTTCGCTGGGGGACTGTCGGCAGGGAACGCGAGCGCGGAGAACAGGACGTTGGTATCGACGACAACCCGAAGGAGCTCACCTCCGGGAGGCATCAATGAGACGCTCGACGTCCTGTTCGGTTCGGATTCCGGCTCTCTGAGCTTTGCGTCTTCCGTAGTCGAACAGGGCTTGCCATTCCTGCTCTTCTACCTCATAGCGCCGCCAGGCCTCACGGACCAGCTCTGAACGTGTCATCCCTTTGGCTCGGGCCGTTTTCATGATCCGTGCAACGAGTTTGGGGGACAGCGAAATGGTCACGACCGTGCTCTTGCGCATGACTCAATCCTCGTTGTTACTTTGTATTACAATCAAGTCTACCCCATTGCCCCCGCGGGGGCAAGCCGCTGGGGCCCTTACGTCCGGCTCGCGCTGGCCGACACCTCGCGCACAAATCGCTGGACAACGCCGGAAAACCGCGCTGGCTGCTCCAGATTCACCAAATGGCCGGCGCGCGGGATCCTGGTGAGCTGGGCGTTCGGGATCGCCCGACACATGGCCTCGGTGTCGGCGGCGGGGATCAACGCATCTTCGTCACCAGCCACGATCAGGGTCGGACATTGAATCGAGGAAACCTGCGCGGTTGAATCAACCCGAGCCGCCATCGCCTGCACGGCATCGATGATTCCAGCAGGCTCATTCGCCAGTAGCTGTTCAGTGACCTGGGCGACGATCTTTGGCCGCTGGGTTCGCGTCGTCTGTCCCAACAGTCGGGGCAACAGGGTCGGCGCCACCGTTGGCCACCCTTCGGCGTGAATGCGTTCGATGAGCTTGCCGCGCGCGGTCCGCTGCTTAGCCGTATCTGCGACCGCGCGGGTGGAGATCAACCCAACAGCCGCAATCCGCTCCGGCGCCTGCCGGAGCAGCTCAAAGACCACATAGCCGCCCATCGACAACCCCATCAACACGACCGGCACCCGCACGGTCAGTCGATCCAACAAGGCGAGCACCGAGGATGCCATGCCGGCGATGGACGGCTTGGCCAACCGGGGCGAGCCCCCGAACCCGGGCAGATCCGGCGTGATCATCTGATACGATTCGCCCAACCGTCGGCGTTGCGCCTCCCACATCAACGAGGAGAGTGGAAAGGCATGGAGCCACACCAGCGGCAGGCCTTGACCCATGACCTGGCATGTTAACGGCGGCCATTCAGCCATTCTTCAAGAGCTCGAGAGCTGTTGTTATGCGAGCGTCAAGGTTGGGCCGTAGGCTTTCAGCCACGCGATGGCATCGCGGTACGTCGGACAGTGCCTCGCCACCAGATCCCAGAACCGCCTTGAATGATTGAGTTGTCGCACGTGCGCCAATTCGTGGATCACCACGTAATTGAGCACCGACAGCGGCGCCATCACCAGGCGATAATTCAGACTGACCGCGCCGCTGGCTGAGCAACTGCCCCAGCGGGACCGCTGATCTCGGATGCTGAGTCGTTGATACGTGACGCCGAGCACCTGAGCCCAGTGGGTCGCCTGTTGCGTGCCCCAGTGCAGCGCCTGCTGGCCGTACCACTGTGTGAGCGCTCGTCGAGCACAGCCCACCGTCAGGCGTGGGACGCTCACCAGCAGCAACTGTTCGCTCGGTTGCAGCTGGACACCGGTCTGCGCCCCTGCCGGTTGCACCATGACGCGATACTCCTGCCCAAGATACGGCAGGGTGGCGCCATACGGCCACCGGCGCGGTACCTGGCGCGCCACCTGCGCGAGCCGCTCGAATTGTCGAGCGATCCATCCCTGATGGCGCCGAATGACCCGGTCAACGTCGTCAGGGCCTGCGCCTGGCGGCACGGTAATCACCAACCCGGTTGCCGGGCCAATCGACAGTCGCGCTCCCCGGACTCGCCGACTCACCCGCACGGTATACGGGAACCAGCCGGCGGCGCGAGGCGTCAACGCGAGCGTGCCAGAACGCAGCTCTTCACACCAAGCAGGCACCAGCGACGTCAAGCAGGCGAGTGGCGTGCTCCCGGAATGGGAGGAATTGACCGGCGAGTGATTCATCAGCGACGTATAGCGATCCCTGACCGGATTGTACTGCCGCCGAGGGAACAGGTCAAGAGCTGCACGGCAGAAAGAAGGTAAACGCGGCGCCGCGGCCGAGATCCGATTCCACCTGGATGGTCCCTCGATGCGCTTCGATCAGCTTGCGGGACAGATACAACCCTAACCCGGTCCCACCAGACCGCTCGTCTTCTGCCCGGCCCAGTTGGACGAATTTCTGAAACAGTTTCCCGCACTCTTCTGTGGCCATCCCCACCCCATCGTCGCTGATGCAGACCGCCACCATCCCATCCCGCTGAGCAACCGACACCGTCACGGTGCCATCCTCCCGAGTAAACTGGACGGCATTACTCAGCAAATGGTCGAGCACCTGGGCAATGCGCTGCGGGTCGCCTTGGATCGGCGGCACGGGCGCCATCTGACGGATGAGGGTGCGCTGCGCGGCCCGAGACTGTTGTGCGCGCCAGGCATGGTCGATGAGCTGCGCCAGATCCAGCGGCTGTTGATACAACGTCAGCTTCCCGCTCTCAATCGCGGTCAAATCCAGCAACATCCCAATGAGCCGCTGGAGCCGGGTCATTTGGCGGCCGGTCATCTGCAGAAAATCCTGCTGCTCCGGGTTCAGCGCGCCAAATTCTCCCTCGAGCAGCAGCGATAATCCCTCGTTGATGATCGCCAGCGGGGTGCGTAGTTCATGCGAGACCGTCGTGATGAAATTGTCTTTCAATTGCTCGAGATACTTGCGGTCGGTAATATCCTGCGCCACACAGACAATGGCTTGCGCCGCCTCACTGTCACGCAGGACCACACCGGAGAACAAGACCGGGATCGTCTTCCCAGATTTGGACCGGTACGCGGCCTCGGCGTTGCGCAACACCCCTTGGCGGAGGAAGGCGTCCCAGGACACGCTGGCAAACGGGGACTGCGTCTGGTGAAACAGCTCGGTCAGCGGACAGCCCAGTAACTCGGACTCGCGGTAGCCGAGCAGCTCGAGCGTCGACGGATTGATGAGCGTAATGCGTCCGTCAAAATCCGCGACCACCACGCTGTTCATCATGCGCCGGATGACCCGATCAATGAACTGTTTCTCGCGGAGTAACGCCTCCTGCGACTGGGAGAGATTCCCGACCATCTGATTGAACGCCACGGCCAGTTCGGTCACTTCATCCGCGCCGCGGATGCGGGCTCGATGCGTCAAGTCGCCGCTGCCCACGCGCCGCGCGTCAACCACCAGGCTCTTCAATGGACGCGTAATTGACCGGATCGCCGCGGCCAACACCACCCCGCCAATGAGCATCACCAACACGCCGATCCGCCCGATCGCCTTCGCCGTCTGGCGGATGACCGACTCATCCAGCGTCGTGCCGAGCACCACCCGGACGAGCTCATCATCCGGATCCAGGCCAATCCGCAGCGGACGCATCACCCACACATAGCGACCCGAATCTCCGACGGCCAGTTCCTGTTCAACTCCAGGGTCGACCGCAACGGACTGGAGCGCGATGTTCTGACGTGAGGTGTCTGGCCAATTTTTTGACCAAAACGGCCGCTCGCGCCACAAAAACCCCACATCCGTTCCGGTCAATTGGGTCAACCGATCCAGATAGGCCTCTCCGATCAGCAGCGCCAGCGTCACGGTCCCGATCTGTTGAGCCGAATCAGCCGCGTGCACCGGCAGACACAACACCAGCCACCACTCGCCGAGGAACTCATCAAATCCCAGCGCATTGCGCCCATGCAACGCTTTGGTCACCAGCGGATCGTTCGTCAAGGCCGAGTCGAGCGCCGGATACTCTCCGGTACTCGCCAACACCCGTCCCTGGGCGTCGGTCGCCCACAACAGATTCGCCGCGCGGATCGCCTTAATCTGTTGCAGGAGCGGTTCAAGCTCGTTGTGGTTCACGGTCAGCCCGGCCCGTAGGCTGGGCAACTCGACCAAGAGGGTGCCGCGTCCGCGCAGTTGCTCTTTGGTGCGATCGAGAATCGAGGTGAGGACATGGCCGCCGACATGGAGTCGACGCGCCGACTGCTCGCGCACCTGCTGCCCGATGTAGAAATAGACCTCGCGCAGCGCACCCAGGGTCACCGCCCCAAGCAAGATGACCGTGACCCCCAGCAGCTTGGCTCGAAGACCGATCCGCATGTTTCACTCAATCCACGACGCTTGATTCGTTTGACATCACCATGTTAGACTCAGCCCGTGAACCCCGTCCCACCGATTCATAACCGTGGCATCGTTCAACAACCCTGCGGGGTCCTGCACCGTTTCTATCCCGCCCTAGGCAGGATGTGGTAGTACGGGGTGAACGTGCGACGTCTCCGTTGGATTGTGCTCGCGTTGTGGTGCCTGACAGGGCCGGTCGCCGCGGAACAGACGGCAGCCCCGTCGACTGCACCGCTGGCCCAGCGACTCGACGAGCTGGACCAGGTTGACCAGCAACTGGCCACGGCCACACAGCAACGCGCGGTGGCCACGCAGTGGTCCCAGCGTCGCGCGTTGGATCGCCAGATCCGCGAACTGGAAACATCCCAGGCTCGTTTGTTGCAAGAGATCCGTCAGCTGATCGGCGCCCCGCCCCCTCCTGCTGTCGCTGTGCCATCCCAGACCCCTGAAGCTCCCGCCGCGCTCGAGCAGCAACTGGACACCAAACAGCAGACGGACGACGCGCTCCTCGAACGCGATGTGTCTCAACGACTGCCCTCGAAGTAACCTACGAGGCGTAGGCCGGTGCACCCTCATGCTGGTCTTCGTGTCGATTCTCGCCGCCGGTCGCGCTGAATCGGCCGAACGTGAACGCACGATGGCTTCAGATCCAGGGGTTGAGCAGCGCATTGAACTGTTCTTGGCCTTGCTGCGCCGGCGCGCGGAACGCGCGTTGGAAACCCATCCCCAGGTGCCGGCTCCGACCCCGGCCCCGCGTCGACCGCTGATCAGCGGCTCGGCCGACATCGCGCAAGGCTATGAGAGCAACGTGTTTCTCGATGGCGATAAGCGCGGCGATTTCTTCACCGAGGAATCGGTGGCACTGTCCGTCACCCCTGAGTTCACGCCACAGCTCACCGGTGATCTCAGCTACGAGCTGTCGAACACCCATTACGGTGAACTGCGCGACGCCAACTCGTGGTCGAATACGCTCACGGCCGCGGCGAAATGGCAACCGTCCCCCCGCGCGCAAGGGGGGATCCGCTATGAATTCGCGATTCTGAATTTTCCGTTCGACACCAGTAGCAGCTTTCTGGATCATCGGCTGATCCTGGACACCCAACTGGCCCTGACCCGTCGACTGAGTTGGAAGACCGGGCTGGCCTACCAATCGCGGGAGTACGATACGCGCAAAGCGCGCGATGGCGGCGGCAACGATTTGGATGAGAGCACGCGCGTCGACCAACGGCACACCGTGACACAGACGTTGTCTCTGCGGCTGCCTCGCACCTCGTTGAAGCTGGTCGGCCAAGCGTACCGCAACACGTCGAACGACGCGTTTGAAGATTTCTACGACTGGGACGATCTGCAGGTGCGCGGGGTCGCTAGTCGCGTCGTTGGACGCTCGTGGGTCAGTACGCTCGTCGTTGGCCATGAGCGGCGCAACTATCAAGCGCGCAGCGTGCCCGCCATCGCCATCGCCGAGCGGGACAACCTGGAAACGCTGGCCGGATCGCTCAGCTACCTGATCACGCCAGCGGCCCAAGTGACCTACTCGCTGACATACCGATTTCAGGATTCGAACGATCCTCGTCTGGATTTCACCGACTGGGTCAATCAGATGCGGTGCTCGATCACCTTCTGACAGATAGGAACGCGCCAGGGTCATGGAGTGAGCTCGTGAGGAGCGGGGTCAAGGGTGTGGGGTTATTTTTTGCTCTTACCCTTGTCAGCCTTGTCGGACTTTCCGGAATCGCTCTTGTCTGACGATTTCTCGGCTGACTTGTCAGCTCCTGTATCGGCAGCTTGCTCTGATTTCTCTTGGGACTTGTCAGCCGCCTTGTCCGCCTGGTCTTCCGCTTTCTGCTCGGCTTTCTCTGCAGCCTGTTCGACTTTCTCCACGGCTTTCTGCTCTACCTTTTCGGCGACCTGCTCGACTTTCTCTACAACTTTCTCAACCTTCTCTTCGGCTTTCTGCTCGACTTTCTCCACGGCTTTCTCAGTTTTCTCTTCGGCCTTTTCTTCAGCCTTGGCGGCGACCTTGTCGACGCTCTGCTGCGCCTTCTCTGCGACGCGGGCCGCCTTATCTTCGGCTTGCACAAGTCGGGTTGTGGATTTTTCGATATCCTGACTGCCCCGCTGCGCGGTAGGTTCTGCGCGGTCGAACGCTTTTTCGAACGCCTTCTTCTGGTCGACGGTGCGCTCAATCCGGTCGTTCTCGGCCTCCATCTGCCGATCTTGGACCTTCTCCAGCGTCTCTTGCGCCTTGTCCAGGCGATCCACGTGTCGATCCAGTTGTCGCTCGTACGCATCCACCGCTGCGTCACTGGCCCGCTCCATGCGGGCCTCTTGCCGATCGGTCGGCTCGTGATGGAACTCGGCCAGGTTCGAGATGGATGTGCGCAGATTGTTTTCGTAGCCGGTGCCAGGGCCGGCAAACACATCCAACGCCCAGGCCAAACCGGGTTGCTCCATCAGTTGGGCGACCTGGACTTGCTGCGCGACAAACGCTGAATCGACAACATCCATCGCGATGCTTTCATCTCGGCTCGACAAATATTCCACGAGCAACCCAGGGAGCAGGTCGGTCATCACGTCCGCCATGGGCGCTCGCCCGGCCGCCCGCTCGTGCTCAATCGCTCGCTCAGCGTACAAACGCAGTTCCAGCGCTTCAGAGGCGCCGTCGCCAGCGAACACGACCGGACCAATGCCAGAACTGGCCATCGCGACGGCCAGGGCCCACACAACAATTGAGCCGCGCGCCGGTGCCTTCGCACCAACTCGCGGCCTCTTGGTCACCACAACGTCTGTGTGCGCCATCTTCTCCGGCAGCTGGCTATCCCGCGATCTCGCCACGCGTGGCGAGCCGTGGGACCCTATAGTTTTGCGCCCCACCCTTGCGGGTGGTTTGCCCTCATACCGATAGCGGTACAACAACGCTGGTGATTACTTTCCTACCATGTAGACCATACCATATTTCGGAGACGACGGACAACCCGGCGAGGAAATAATTCCTTAGGCGGCGCATTCCCCTGGGCCCATATCGCCCAGGGAAAACTCGGTCTCAGCGCCCCAATCGCGGTAGGCTTCAGGGGCGTCTTGGAAGGGCGGCAGCGTGGTGAACGGTTGCAGCGCTTGCTGCCAGTACGGCAGGCCAACGCGCGCGGCAAACGTGCCGAACGATTCGGACATCGACTGGCGGTCCTGTCGAAACAGCCCCAACATGCGGATCACCGCATCGGGAATCCGACGCGCCGGCAACTTCAGCACCGGTTTGCCGAATTGCGCTTTCCCCTCATCGGTGAACCCACCCAGCATGAGCTGAAAGTGCGGGGTCAGCCGCTCGTTGACTTTTCTCGCCCCGCCGAAAAATCCGATATCGGCGATATGGTGCTGGCCGCAGGAATTGGGGCAGCCGCTGACTTTGATGCGAACGTTCTCGATATCCGGGCCGGAGAGCTGGGCCTCTTTCAATCGAGATTCCAGCGCGCGGGCCAGTCCGCGCGACGCTGAGATTCCGAGCTGGCAGGTCTCGGCTCCTGGGCAGGAGGTCACATCGTACAGTTTGCCGGCCTCGGTCTCCGCCAATCCAAGCGGCTCAAGCTCGTGAAACACCGCGGCCAAGTGCTCGGTGCGGATCCAACACAGCAGCAAATTTTGATCAATGGTCGCGCGCAGCCGTCCGCCGCAATACCGCTGAACGATGGTCGCCAACCCGCGCATTTGTGACGAGGAAATGTCCCCGAGCCGCAACCGAATCGTCACCGCGGCATACCCAGGCTGTTTCTGCCCAAGGACATTGGTGACACTCCACCGACTGAAGGCGCCGTTGACGTGCGGAGCTGGTGGCAGGTCAGGGCGTGTCGGCGGCTGCTCATCGGTCTCGGTCGCCTCCATGTCCGGATAGCTGTAGAGCGGCAATTGCTCGCGTTGGACAAACACTTCCTTTCGAAACGCGTCAGGCCCGAGCCGCTTGACGACAAACTTAATCCGCGCGGTCGCCTTATTCTTCCGATCGCCCAGCCGATCGTGCACGCGGACAATCGCTTCGCAGGTGCGCAACAGCTCTTGCGTCGACGTAAACGGCTCCAACAAGATCGCCTGCATCGGCGCAGCCCCCAGTCCGCCGCCCACGTACAGGCGGAACCCGAGCAGACGCCGGCCGCCGGATTCTTGGATCGCCGCCACCGCCCCGATATCGTGGATCGCGGTTTTGGCATGGTCGGTCGGACAGCCTTCGAACGCGATTTTGAATTTGCGCGGCAGCTTTTGGCTAGCCGGGTTGCGCAGAAAATGCCGGGTGACCGCCGCGGCGTGCTTGGTGACATCGAACAGCTCGGTCGGGCTGACCCCGGCCACATGACACGCGGTGACATTGCGCACGCTATTCCCGCAGGCCTCGCGTGTCGTCAAGCCGACCGCAGCCGCTTGCGCCATCGCCATCGGCGCCTCACGCGTTGGGATCCAGTACAGCTGCATGTCTTGCCGCGTGGTGATGTGGCCGATGCTCTTGGAATATCGCTCGGCAAGGTCAGCCAAGCACTCCAGCTGATCCGCGGTCAATTGGCCCATCGGAATCTTGATCCGCATCATGTGGATGTCTTTGGTGCCGCGGATCCCGTACGTCCCCAGATGGAGTCGTCTGGCCTTGAATTCGTCCGGAGTCAATTCGCCGAGGAAGTAGCGCTCGACCAGTTGGCGGAACGCCTGGATCTCTTCCTGGCTGGCGTGTGGCGTGGCGCGCAGAAATTCTTCGAACCGCTTCTCAGCGAGATTGTCCGCCATCAGGTCTCCTGGTCAGACACCGGCTCGCATGAGACATCCGCCAGATCCCCGATGATCAACAACGGCTCTCCCCATTGACTGGGATCGTCCAATTGCCACACGCAAGGATGCGAGGCCGGGCGCAACCGCAGTCCGGCGTCGCCACCAGTCAGCAACCATGCCACCCCTTCACCAGAATCGTCCACTTTGCGCAACCACGCCGGACAGGGCGCGCCGGTCTGTGTCCACCCGGTGACCTCATACCAGGCCGTCGTCCCTGCCTCGCGTTCCAATCGCACGCAGGCCACGCGGCGTGGCGGCTCTAGGTCGTGGAAGACGCGGGTGTCAACAGCCGGACAGTTTGGGTTCGGTTCGATCTCAACGATCATCCTGTGGGGGTTAGTGCTCGGAAAAGAACATTGTATTCTACCGAAAATCACGCCGCCAGGCCAGCAAAATGCTGGGGCGTCGTTCGTCCCCTGCTCCTGTGTGAGGGGTTACCGATGATGTCCGCCACCGCCGCCGGGTCGCCCACCGACGGCACGACGCTGCACCTGTTCGCCACGATTCTGCGCGCGCTGGCCTTGCCGTTCCACTCGCTGGCCGCGATTCTCGCGATGTTCTCCGCGCTGCTCGAGATGCTCGCCGGCTCGTTCGTGGCCATGAGCCTCAAGATGTTCGCCAGCCCGCTCCAGACGATCGCCTTGGCGTTCGAGCCGCTCGCCACGATTCTCGCGATGCGCGCCCTGTTGCTCCAGTCGCTCGCCGCGATGCTCCAACCCTGGCCTGCCGGCCGCTGAGCCGCCTGCCTCGTGAGGCAGGTTGCGCGCATCCGCATTTCGGTCATGCCGATCCTGCCGCAGGCCCTGCACGTCTTCATGTTGCTCGCGCTGATCGTGCCGCAGCTCGTGGACATCTTGCCGGAACGCTTGCCGATCCCCAGCCTGCACGTTCTGGCGAATCTCCTGCTTGTCGTGGTGAATCTCTCGCTGGTCGTTGGCAATCTCTCGTTTATCCTGATGGATCTCGTGCTGATCGTGCCGCAGCTCATGCGCGTCGCGCACAGCCTCTGCCGCCCGCGGATGCTCAGCCGCCCACTGGGCGCGTTGCTCCGGGGTCGCGTTCTTCCATCGTTCCGCGGCCTGATGCAGTCGCTCGCGAGCCTCTGGATGGCTCGCCAGGTAGGTCGCCGCGTTGGGATGCTCGGCCAGAAATCGCGCAGCGTTGGGATGATTCGCCAACTCTTCGGCTAGATGCGGATGCTGCTCCAGGTAGTGGTCTATCTTCGGATGCTGCGCCACCTGCTCGGCTTGCGCTGGTGTGAGCGATCCATCCAGGTCCAACTGCTCCACGCGCTTCGAACTCCCCTCTATCGTTGCGGTGTCCTCGGCAATCACCAGCCCACCCCCTGCCAGCCCGACCCCAACCATCAGCGCCCCGCCCACCAGCCACCACCCTGCACGTCCCATCCTCCCCTCCTTCGTCATTAAACTCGTTTGCCTGCCATTACACGCGTAGTAGCCAAGCGAACCCGGCGGCCAACAAGCCGGCCAACGGCAGCGTGATGACCCAGGACAGGACGATGTTCCGGATCATCGGCCACCGCGCGCCGGCGGATGCGGTGCCAATTCCAAACAGGCTGCCGCATGACACGTGGGTGGTGGACACCGGCAACGCGAACCGCGATGCCAGCACCACCAACAGCGCTGTCACCACATTGGCGGTCAAGCCTTGTCCATGGTTCATCGAGGTAATGCGGTAACTCATCGTCATGGCCACACGTCGCGCGTTGAGCAACCCGCCGATCCCCATCGCGATGGCGACCGCGACCATCGCGCCAGAGAGCGACAGCCCCAGCCCCTTCGCCGCCACCAGCAAGGCGGCGATCTTCGGGGTGTCATTCATCCCTCGGGCCATGCTGACAGCGCCAGCCGATACCACATGCAATTGATCCAACAGCCGCTGGCTATCAATCCCGAAGACGCGTCCGGAGTAGCGCTGCACGCAGGTCTGCATCTGCCCAATCGTGAGCGCCATGCCGGTCGTGCGCAACACCCCGGTACCGTCTGGCCGCACATCTACCAGCTCGACCCTGCCCCTGTCGACGCACAGGCACATCGCCCGCTCGATTCCCAGGCTGGTCCGGAGGGTTCGAAAGGCAGGATACAAGATGCTGGCGAGCAGAAAACTGCACACAGGACTGACGGCAAGCGGAAGAAAAAACAGTTGCCCAAGTTTTCCGAAATTCACCGAGCCAGCCGCCACAAGACCTGCGCCGACCAGCGCTCCGGTCAACGCATGCGTCGTGGAAATTGGCAGCCCGCTGCTGGTGGCCAGCAAGACCGTCAAGGCAGCGCCAAGACCGACGACCAGCAGAAACGCAGAGTGCTGCGTGACGGAGTCCGGCACCAAGCCTTTGCCGCTAAACGCCTTCACCAGGCCGCCGGACAACAGCACCGCTGCGCACGAACCGGCGAAGGTGGTCCAGGTGGCCCACCCCAGCGCGCGTCGGTAGCTCATCGTCCCGCTCCCATACAGCGTCGCGACCCCTTTGAAATTGTCGTTGGCTCCATTGGTGTACGCGAGCAATAACCCAACGAGCAGCAGCCACACCAACATATCACCTCCTGGCAAAGGGGTGCGTGAGACGACGAATCGTCCCACTATATACCAGGCTGGTGAGGATTAGCAACCCTGCGCAATCGGGGACAGCCACTGATTTCCCACGTGTTCGTCCTAGGAAATGAGTGGCTGTCCCCGATTACTCTAGGGGAGCATGACTGAGGGGTTTTGACGCGCGGGGATTCCACCGCCAGTGGACCAGGGAACGCTGGTTGGCAGGGCTATCGCAGTGATATTGCACGAACGGCCAGGAGTCTGGCCCGACCACATCCAAGAGATAAAAGGTCAGCTCGCGGCGCACTTCGGCTAAAATCCGGCTTGCGTGCGGATTGCTGCGACGGGGTTTCAGCAAAAACTGGACGGTGAACCCCTTCTTCGCACGTGGCGCGATCAACGCGACGGCTCGGTGAGCTTCCCCGTACGAAATGCTGACATGCTCCGCCCGTCGATCGACCACGCCTTCGATCCAGGCCGTCCGGGCGATTCGCGCCAGTTGCATCCGGCGTCCGCTTACGGCACCCGAAAGACGATTCGGCCCTGCGTCAAATCATACGGGGACAGCATCAGGCGAACCGTGTCCCCTTCCAAAATCCGAATGGAGTAGCGCCGCATCTTGCCGGACACATAGGCCAGCACTCGGTGTCCGCCAACCAGTTCAATGCGATAGCGGGAGTTGCGTAGCCGCTCAATCACTTTGCCCTCGACTTCAACGCCATCCTCTTTCGCCATCAGGTGTCCACCGGCCTCCAGGAAGACAAAACGCCGCCGGGCCATCCGTTCGCAGCCCCGCGGCGCAGTGAGACTGAAGCTACTGAAGTACTATAGCAGGTTGACAGAATGAAGACAATTGGAATCTGTTTGGGTTGAGCTGCTTGCCATTTCGGTCAGGTCACTTCCAGGATCCCATTGAGATGGGACGAACGCACGGGAAGCCCTTACGGCTTATTCGTCAGGATGGAGGGCGCGGAACGCGAGCGCGGCCAGGGCTCCGCCGGCGAGATTCGCCACCAAGAAGATCCACAGGTTGCCGACCGTGCTGAGTCCCATCAGCGTGATCCCAATCGCCACCGCCGGATTCAACACGCCGCCGGAAATGTTGCCGGCCGCATACGCGCCGACCATCACGGTCATCCCAATCGCTAACCCGAAATACGAATTGCCTGCGGTCTCTTTGGCGGTGGCGACATTGAGCACGACAAATGCCAGCGCGAAGGTGAACACCGCTTCAACGAGCAGCGCGGCGACGACGGGGGGATGCGCAGCAGTGACCAGCCCGCCATGTTTACACACACCGACCAACAGCGCGGCCAGCACCGCGCCCACTACTTGCGCGCCCATATAGGAGGGCACGTCTTGCGTCGGACATTTGCCGCGTAGCCACACCGCCAGCGTCACTGCCGGATTGTAATGGCCTCCTGAAATATGCCCGCCCGCATAGATCATCGTCATCAACATCGCGCCGATCGCCAGCGGCGCCATTGCCCCTGCTCCTGGAGTGACCACGGTCAGGCCGATGACGAGCACAAGAAAGAATGTCCCAATCCCTTCAACAACCATTTTTTGCATGACCCCTCCTCGTGGTTCGTGACGAGATTCTTTCCTATTGTCATCCGGCAAGACGTCGAAAGTCAATGCCGAGGAACTACGAGGGAAACAGATCGGTGAGCGCGCTGCGCGTCAGCGGCGGCCAGAAGAACTGGCGCACCGCATCAACCCCGCGCAGTAACTGGTGTCTCAGGGTCTGCCCGGTTCCGGCCATCGTCCGGCGGTGCTGGGCAAAAACGCGGCCCGGGAGCACCATGCTGTGCAGCCCGGCAAACTGCAACCGGCGTTGCAGTTGGTAGGCGGTTTCGTTATGGAGCAGCCGCTGATACCACCGCTCCTCTTGAAAGATCAACTTGTTCGCAAAGAACATCGCCTTGGGAAATCGACGAGCGACGTCTGTACACAACTGCTCGGCTTGCTCCAACACGTCGACGCCGAGGCTCATGCGGGATTCAGCCGCTAACCCCAGGCCGTGCGCGAGCTGGACGTACCGCTGCAACGCCTGCGCGGTCCGCTCCCGAATGTGTTCAACTTCTTCAAATCCCTTCATCGCGGCCGCGTCGATTGCGCCGACTGACACAAACACCACATTCTTGTAGTGGCCGGGAAACAGCTGCTGGATGGTCAGCAGCCCGTGAATGCCCAACCCATCATACCGATTGACCAACAGCACCGCTGTCGGCAAGTGCGGCCGCATCGGCGCCGGTTGCTCGGGGGAGCTCGGCACCGCCTCGTGGATCGTTTCCTCCAGCCGTCGCAAACTACACTTGACGTGATCGTAGTGCCGTTTGATCCAAAAACACAGCGCGATCAGCACCGAGGTGATCACCAGCGTCATCCAGGCGCCTTGCCGGAATTTCTCCATGACGACCACGGTCAAAATTGATGCACACAGCACCAGCCCGATCAGGTGGATCGGCAATGAGCGTTTCCATTCCGGCAAATGCTTGCGCTTACGGATCCAAAATCTGGACATCCCTAACTCGGTCAGCGAAAACGTCAGAAACACGTTGATCGAGTACATGGTCACCAGCGCCGTGATGTCCCCGCGGGTATAGAACAGCGTGGCCAAGGCCGCTCCACCAATCAGCAGCACGCCATTTTGTGTGGTCAGCCGATCGGACAACTGCGCAAACCGGTGCGGGAGCCACGAGTCTCGCGCCATGTTGGACATGACGCGCGGCCCATCGATAAACCCGGCCTGCGCGGCGACGAACAATAGCCCGGCCTCCATCGCCAGTGCCAGCACCACAAATCCATGGCCAGCTGGCAACCCGAACGGCCTCCAGCCGCCAGCAAATCGCTCCAGCAACACCGCGTTCATCGTCTTGCCTGGCTCAGGAGCCGCCTGGAATAAGAGGTAGCACAGCATGATCCCCCCGGCGGTCACGGCCAGTGAGATGGCCATGTAGAGCATGGTCTTTTTGCCGGTCTCGACCTTCGGCTCCCGCATGATCTGCAGGCCGTTCGAGACGGCTTCGATTCCGGTATACGTGCCGCCGCCCATCGCGTAGGCGCGCATGAATAGGGCGAGCATGCCGCCAATCCCCAGCGTCGTCAGGCCGCTGCGGAAACTGTGCTGCACGTGGCTGGCCACTTGCGGCACGGCAACAAGGTGCGAGCCGATCCCGCCGAAGATCAAGATCGCGTGCGTCAGAATAAACAAGGCGAAGATGGGGGTCAGGACGGCGACCGATTCTTTGACGCCGCGCAAGTTGAGCATCACCATGAACCCGATGACCACCGCTTCCACGAGCAGTTTCCAGTGCGCGGCTGCAGGTGGGAGCACACTAAACACTTGATCCGCGCCGCCGGCAATCGATACCGAGATGGTCAGCACATAGTCGACCAGCAGCGCTGAACCGGAAATCACACCGAACCGCGGCCCGAGCAGCCGACTCGCCACGACATAGCCTCCGCCGCCATACGGAAAATGCTCGATGATCCGACTGTAGGCAAACGAGATGATAAACACGGTCAGCGCGATGGCCAGGGTAAACGGGACCGCGAGGTAGGTGTGTTGTCCCAGCGCGCGGAACGCCTCGTCCGGCCCATACGCCGACGAGGAGAGGCCATCGGCTCCCAGCCCGACCCAGGCCAGCAGCGCCACCAGCGAGATTTTATGGTACGTGCTCGGATCAAAGATATTGCGCGGCGCACCAAGCAACAACCGCGTCAGTCGTTTCCCCATGGATGACCTCGCGAAGAAAAAATCGCCGTTGGACGGCGATTGTTGGAGCTTACTAATTGTCTCTGGCGTCACAACCTAGCCGAAACAACCGGTCGTGTCAAGCAACCGCTCTACTGCGAGGTAATCGTCACCGATGGAGCGCCGACGCTGGGGATCCCCCCGCTTTGCGTCATGACCCCTGTCGTATCAAACTGCACAGTGACCGTCGGGGCGATTCCGGGTTGGATCTGAATCGACAAGCCGCTGGTCGTGCTCGTCCGACTCCCGGCAGGAATGGTAAACGTTGATGTGCCGTAATCGCTTCCTGGCGTGTTCGCGGCCCCACCATTCGTCGAGAACCCGTTCCCGTCGGTCCCGCCATTGGTGTAGATGGTCGTCGCGCCGTTATTCACGTAGCCTTTGAGCAGCAGGGTTGCGCCGATCGTCGCCCGCACCCTGTCATAGGTGCCCACGTCCAGATTCACCCCGTTGACCAACCCTGCCGCGATCGACCCAGCGCTGACCGAGGCGATATTGACGGCCTGACTCCCCTCAAACAGCGTCGTGTAGGTCACGCCGGAATCCTTCGAGGTCTCCAGCTTGGTAATCGTCACGGTGTAGGTGCCGTCAGCGTCTCCCGAGGCCGCCTCCGCCAGGACCGCGCCGGACAGCCAGCCATACAGAATCACGCCGACGAGACAGAGGAAAAACCCTCCGACCCGATTCATCGTGTTAGTTTCTCCGCCCGACTTCGACGTTCATGGTGCCAGTTCGCCGACGGCGCTCCAGGACAATCTCGTGATGCCGTTCCACCAGGCTCCACAGGAATGGGCTTGCGTCGCTGGTCGGGAAGGCGGTCGCGTCAAACCGCAGCGGCGAGCGAATCGGCTCCTGGGGGCCGCGGCCAAAGGGAATCCGAAACGCGACGGTCATGCCCCAATCGACGTTGCTTTTGGTGCTGTCCTGAACCAATCCGTCGATGACAATAAAGGGAACCGGTTTGTATTCAGTCCGGAACGTCCATCCGGCGCGATTCTTGAAATACCGATACTGATACCAGTTGAATCCCCCGAACATCTTCACGCGCGAATAATACGGGACCGGCGTGCCGGCCTCGAAATCGAATCCGTTGACCGCTCGTTCATAGGTATCACCGGCGCTGGTTTTTTCGACCAGTCGCTCCGCTGAAATTCCCAGATAGCTATTCGCGCGCAACTCGGCATAAGAGCTCAGGGCTTCCAGCCCCCAGCCAATCCGATAGTGCGAGTGCGAGCTGCTGTAGTCGTAGAACATATTGCCACCCAGTAGCCAGGCGCGATTCAGCACCAGGTGTCGATACCCGGATCCGAGATTGGTTAACCAGGTCCTGTCGCGATAGGTCAGCCGCGGCTCAAGGAAGATGATCTGTTCACCGCTCGGATGACGGTACAGAGGGACGATGAGATCGGAGGAATATCTGGGGCCTTGGTGCTCATTGATATCCGCCCCGAATTCCCAGTGCTGCATATAGTCAGGGATGGAATCCGAATGCGCGGATGGTTCAGCGGCCAGGAGTGGGACGAAGAGCATGACGGCCAGGCCTGCCGCTGTCACGTCCCGCCACGACCGCCATAGCCGACCCATTGTTTTATGATAGCGTTTCGATGGCGGGGCGCAAGGAAAAAGTATCCCCGACTCTACGTGGGACAGGATGGGGAGATCAGGACGTGGGCGGTTAGGCGGATCGGCCGAAAATCCAGCTAAAGGCGGCCTTGGGCTGAGCGGCCAGTCGCAATTCGATTTTATCGGCAAGGGCGCGATAGCGGTGCGCCAGTCGACACAGATACTCTTGGCAGGTCACCGCTCCATCCCGCAATCCGGTCAGATCCGGGATCTTCCAATACCCGACCAGATGTTCCAGGATTTCGGCATAGTCGCGCGCGGTATAGGCGCCAATCCGCTGTGCCACGGCAGCAAATTGGCCAAACAAATCCTGCGGCCCGCCATCCGACATGAGCCTGGCCGGCATGACGATGGTTGTGCGCATCATTTCTGCGCACGCGATGACGGCTCCTGACGGATCCATCTCGAACAGTTTCCCCACAAAGCGCTTATACACTTCTTCGTGCCGCGCCTCGTCGCCGGCCACCAGATTACACATCCGGCCCAGCACCGCGTCACCGCTCTTGTTCGCCAGTCGGGCCACGTTGCCATGGGAGACACGGGTTGCTCGTTCCTGAAATGACGTATAAATCAATCCTCGGTACGGATCGTTGAGCGTATTGGGGTTGAATCCGTTGCTGATCAGATGCTGCGTCGTGCGCTCGACCGCGCGCATATCAACCCGCCCGGACAGGTACAGATATTTGCTGAGCAGCTCCCCGTGACGATTCTCTTCGGCGGTCCAGCCGCGCGTCCATCGCGCCCATGCGTCTTCGCTGGCACCGGTGGAATCCGTAATGCCTGCGTGGCGATTGGTCATGGTTTGATACGCGGGGAGAGCCTCCTCGGTGATCGTATCACCGACGAGCACGACCAGCACTTCATCCGAGAGGCCTTGTGCATCCTCGCGGAGCTGTTGGACCGCGTCGTGCCAATGGTTCGTGGTCAGATCGGGCAGGATGTCGCTCGGCTGCCAGGCATCCTGGATGGGGTTGAGCCATCCGAGTTGCTGTCCGACAAATCCTGTCATCTGCGCAATGACGTCTCGGTGCGCATCGAGCCTCTCTTGGCGATGATCGAAGAAGGCGTGCTCCAATTCCTCGATGCGCCGCTGCAACGCGGCCATGCCTTTGATCAGTTGCAGGTCGGGGGATTCAGGAGTGGCCATTGACCCCATCCGTGTTCGCCGGCCGCTTCCATCCAGTCAGGTTGCGCTCGGTCGATGAAATGCTGTCGGCGCGCCCGGCCTGTGCGGCCATCTTCGTCATCGTGCGTAAGCTATCCAGCAAGAGCCCACGTTTGGTCACACGCTGTGTTTCATAGGGAGCGAGCGTCATTCCCCGACTGACAGCCATCATTCGCTCTTGTTCTTTAGGATAACTCGCCGCCGGGATCAGCTGCCGCACGTTCATCCCTCGGGCCTCGGTCTTGGTGTCGCCATCGATCCGTTCGGCCGCGGGATTCCATTCTAAAATCTGTCCATCAACATCCAGGACGCTGATGGCATCGCTTGAATCGTGCAGGACTGTTGCGAGCCGCTGCAGACTCCATTGCCTCTGCTCGTACTCAACACGAAAATCCTCCAACGCTTTCACGCGTGTTCGGAGTTCTGTGACTTCCTGTGTGAGCTGGTCATCGGTGTACTCGTCGTCTGGCATGCTGGGGTGCCACGCACGGGCGGGACGTTTGGCTGGTCCTCTCTCGAACATTCTCTGCCGAATCCCGACGGAAAGATAGGAAAAATTGCGATCCCGGAAAGCCAAACGGGCGTCCACTTGAGATGGACGCCCTTGGCCTGGTTTGCTTCCCACCGGTCGTGGGAGCAATACTTACAGCTTTACGACGTTGGTCGCTTGGGGACCTTTCGGGCCTTGCGTGATCTCGAACTCGACCGTCTGGCCTTCAGAGAGCGATTTGAAGCCGTCGCCTTGGATCGCAGAGTGATGAACGAACACGTCCTTGGATCCGTCCTCCGGGGTCACAAACCCATACCCCTTCTGGTCGCTGAACCATTTCACCGTACCTTTTGCCATTACCGTACCACCTCCTTCCAACAAAAAAAGCCGCAGAGCGCTTACAGCTCCACGGCGTGCCACCCAATGAGGCTGAAAAACACCGTTGCACTGTACCATAGCATGTGCGTCAAGTCAATCGGAATTTTCGCCACGCTGACTTAGTGGCAGGATCCTCCGCAGCAGGAACTGCTGCCTTCCTCTTTAATCGCAGCCAGGATTTTCGCCTGAACCGCCGGGGTCATCTGTACGCCGCTGTGACACCCCTTTGCGTGTTCGGCTGCCTGACGCAACACATCCGCCTCGTCTTTGCCACGAATCACCGTATCGCAGTTCACTCCAACGTCCTTACATGCCAACACCTTGCCCATGTAGACCTCCCTGTTACCTGAGCCATGCCATGTATCGTCCCTGTGTAATATGGTCCCATAGAAGCTTACGTGAATCCACCAGAAGTTCACGATCAGCTTGACGGCGTGGTCATTGCCAGCGTAGGCTTGTACTGTCCCTTACTTTTCCTACAGAAGGTCAGGTAATCTCTGAGCACCTCTGCAGTGGGAACATCCTGTAACGGTCTGGCGCGAAGAGGACCATGATGCCTTGGCATCGGCTCATTGGTCGGCTGATTGCCTTCGGTAGCTTTTTGCTGATTACCTGCGAAGCCGCCTCGCCACTGCAAGCCGCCACCACCATTCCCGCAGCCAACACCTCGGCGCGCAGCACCAGTTGGAAAACCGCCGGAACCGAACTGTACACCTGGAACGGCAATCAGTGGGTGGAATACCGGGTGGACTTTGGGGCGGGCGGCAACTGGATTCTGGCGATGACCGCCACGAACCAGAATAGCACCACGGCTCCAGGACTCCCTGCCGGGTATGCCTTCAAGCTCACCGTCGCGGTCGACGGTAGCTCAAAAGGGACGCTGCAAGTTTCCGGCTCTACCACAACGTACCAGACCGGGACGCTGGCAGTCTCTGCACCCGGAGGAGTGCACACCGTGCGCCTGACATGGACCAACGATGTGTACCAGGTCAATGTCTACGATGCCAACCTTCGCATGAAAGACCTCACCTTCACCCCACCCGCTCCGCCCACTCAGTCGGTCGCCACACCAACCCTGACCCCTGCCGGCGGCATATTCGTCGACTCGGTGCAGGTAACGCTGGCCACGGGCACAACAGGCGCGGAGATCCGTTACACGCTGGATGGCACCACACCCGCCCTTAGCTCGCTGCTGTATGCCGCTCCAGTCACCTTGACGTCGAGCGCGACCGTGAAGGCCAAAGCCGTGAAAGCCGGGATGGCGGACAGCGCCGTCGCGAGCGCGGACTTTATCATCACGACGCCACCGAAGGCTGGCATCGTCCCTGCGGCCAACACCTCGGCGCGCAGCAGCAGTTGGGTCGTGGCAGGGACCGACGTCTACTATTGGAATAGTGGTGTCTGGTTGGAGTATCGGGTGGACGGCGGCCCAGGGGGCACATGGACCCTTGGCGTCACGGCGACCAACAAAAATAGCTCTGCCGCTCCAAAGCTGCCAATCGGGTATGCATTTAGCCTGGCGGTAGCTGTTGATGGTGTCTTCAAGGGAACCCTCCAAGTTCCCGGCTCGACGACGATGTATCAGACCGGCACGTTGCAACTGACGATGCCATCCGGCGTGCACACGGTGCGATTCACCTGGACCAACGATGCGTACAGCGCAGGCCTGTACGATGCCAATATCCGCGTGCAGCAGGTGAGCTTCGCTCCGCAGAACACCGATGTCACACCGCCCAACATCACGGCGATCGGTGTGACTAACATCACCGATGTCAGCGCGACGATCGGCTGGACCACGAATGAACCCGCCACCTCAGAAATGGACTATGGATCCACATCGGGCTATGGCCAGACCACACAAGATCAGGCCCTGATCACCAACCATCAGATGACACTCACAGGACTTGTCGCCGGAGCCACGCATCACTTCCGCGTGCGTTCGCTCGACGCTGCCGGGAATGTCTCGCAGTCCAGCGATCAGATCTTCGAGACGATCGCCAGCCCTTACGACGTGTTCGTCGTGCCATCGGCCACCAAGGTCCTGCCGCAACTGAGCCTGCCCACCGGGGCTGCTCGTGGCTCGGCGACGCTGAGTTTGGCGCGCAATGAGAGTGAAGCGATTCAATTGATCTTACGGACCGGGTGGGTGGCTCCTCTACAGCAAGTCGGGGTGACGATCACAGACCTTCAGCAGACCACTGGCCCTGGGGTGATCCCGGCCCAAACCATCACCTGGTCTGCGGTGGGTTCGGTGAAGACACAGCAGCCTGCGTATGCTGTCTCCTATGTGGGCTGGTGGCCTGATTACCTGCCTGCCGCCTCGCCCTTCGATGTGCCGCAGGGCTGGCTGCAGTCGGTCTGGATTACGGTCCGCGCTGACGCCACAACGCCGCCAGGCGAGTACGCAGGAACCATCGCCATTCGTCCCACCAACGCACCAGAGCAGCAGATCCCGTTGCGCGTCATCGTCTGGAACTTCACCTTGCCGACCGTCCCATCGCTGCCCAGTGCCTTCGATCTGTATGTCAACCGGATCCAAACCGGCTACGGGAACTTTTTCCCGCAGTGGTGGGCGAACTGGCAGTCGAATCAGCCTGAGCTGCTCCAGCGGTATTACAACAGCCTCATCGACCATCGGCTGGCCCCGATCCTTAATGTCGATCTGGACGCGCCCGAGCGGGTGAACTATCTCGAGTTGGCGACCACCCCGGCCTCGCTCCCGCTGGCTGCGCCAGGGATGCAAGGCATGCTGGACCGCGGCTTGTCAGCGTTTGGGATCGGCGGACACAGTGGGAGCCTTGGCAACAACTGGCCCACCACATCGCAGGAGCTTCAAGCGCTGCAGCCGACCTATACCCAACTGGCAGCCATCCTGCGCAGCCATCCCGGATGGTTCGAACGCCACTACATTTATATGTACGATGAGCCCAGCCCAGGCTTGGCCAACGCCAATGAGGCTGCGCAGATGCTGCACGGGGCAGACCCTGGACTGAAGAACCTGGTTACCCTGGGCAATTCCTTCGACGTCGATACCCTAGGGTCGTGGTTTGTCCCCTTCGATATTGTCGCGATCCGCAACGTCATTTTCAACCACCCCCAGGCCGACAAACTGCGCCAGCTCGGCAAATCAGTGTGGCTCTATGTGTCCAGCCCTGAGCCACCCTACCCGACGCTGGTGATCGACTATCCAGGGATGGCCCCGCGGATTCTTCCGTGGATGTGCTGGAAGTACAAAATCAACGGGCTGCTCTACTGGTGTACCGATTATTGGAAGACCAACCCGTACCAGAATCCAAACAACACGCTGTGGAATCAGAATGGCAATGGGTCGCTGTTGTATCCTGGGCCGGATGGCCCGGTGCCGTCGATCCGGTTAGAGGTGTTGCGAGACGGGATGGAGGACTATGACTACTTGAGCTTGCTGAGTCAGCAAGTGGCACGCGTCAGGGCTAATGCGACCGCGATGGCGGATCCAAATGTCCAGCGCCTTGTCACCGACGCTGACCAAGCCTTGGCGATCGACCCGACCATCGTCGAATCGCTGAAGCTGTATACCCAGGATCCCCAAGTCGTGCTAAGCGCGCGCGCCAAACTCGCCAGCCTGATCGAACAGCTCCAGGCCGTCGCTACGCCATAAGCCCAGCCGCTCGGCGCAAAATGCCTGCCCTAAAGTCCCTGCCATCTGCGCTTGCCAGTGGTCTGTTCAATTCGACGGCTGAGGGGGGAGCTGGTTCAACAATAGTATGGGTGGTTCCTCTTCTTTTTCCACATTACTACCTCTCGTTAAAGAATGAAGCCAGGTATCAAGTTGTGAAGGGAATTCCTGGGGGCAGGAGAAAGCCATAGAGAAATGCGCTAACCGGTCCCAGGAATTGTCCATCATGAACGAATGCATTTTGCAGTGTGGTGACTGGTCGATGGGGAGTTCGTGGCGTGGTGCGGGGCTAGATTTCACGACCGAAGAGCCAACCAAAAGACAACCGTACCTTCACGGCAACACGCCGCTCCAATTGCTCCGTGAGCTTCCAGTAGCGGTTCGCCAAATTGCCTAGATACTCTTGGGCCTCTGCCGCTTCTCCTGTTAAGCCTGTGAGCTGCGGGATGCGCCAGTACTTGATGAGGTGCTCGATAATCTGCGCGTAGTCGCGCACCGTGTAGACACCGATCCGTTGGGCGACCGAGGAGAACCGCTCGGACAGATCCATGCCAACCTCATCCGCCATGCACCTTCCAGGCATGACGATGGTTGCCTTCATCATCCGGGCAATCGCCCGCGTGCCGCCCGAAGGGTCTGCCGCCATGATCTGCCCCACAAAGCGCTTGTACACCTCTTCGTGGCGGGCTTCGTCTCCGGCGATCATGTTGCACATGCGCGCGAGGATGCGGTCTCCGCTTTTCAGGGCGAGGCGTGCAGTGTTGCTGTGCGAAATCTTCGTGGCCCGCTCTTGGAACGCGGTATAGATCAACCCGAGGTAGGGATCGTTGCCGGTGAGCGGATTAAAGCCGTCGCGGATCAGGTGCTGGATCGTGGTGTCAACGGCCCGCATGTCCACGCGCCCGGAGAGGTAGAGGTACTTGTTCAGCAGCTCGCCGTGCCGGGCCTCCTCGGCTGTCCACCCACGACTCCACCGCGCCCAAGGGCTCTGATCCATCCCGGTCTTATCGGCCACCCCCTCATGCCGGTTGAACATGGTCTGGTAGGCGGGCAGCGCCTCTTCTGTGACCATGTCACCCACCAGCACGACGAGGAGTTCGTCTGAGAGCCCTTTGGTATGGCCCCGCAATTGCTCCACTTCTTTCACCCAGGCCTCACCCGTGAGGCATGGCAGGACATCGCTCGGCTGCCAGCAGTCCTCAACAGGCTTGAGCAGGATCAATTGGCTCTCGACAAATGGCTCCATGTCCTGCATGACTTGCGCGTGGGTAGGCCCTGACGCGCCAGGGGTCTCTCTGAGGTTTTCGATGCGGTCGTGCTGGGTTACTGTTGGCATGGGACGACTCCTGGAAATGGCGTGGATGCTGTGGCGGTGGTGCTGCCAACCATCGCCACCCCGACGGTGATGAAGAGTGCGCCCAGCCATACCTGCCAGCTCAACTGCTCGCCGAAGATGCGCCAGGCCGCCACCATGGTCAGCGGATAGCTGAGGCTTGAGAGCGGATACGCGAGGCTCAGCTCGGTGCGGGCGAGGATACGCATCCACGTCCACAACTGGAGCGGGCCCAGGGCGAGGGCGAGCCACCACCACGGTTGCTTGAGGATTCCAACAGCCAGGGTGGCGTGTGCATCGACCAGCGAGCCGGCCACCGCCGTCTTTTCCAGCAAGCGCAGCGCTACATCCAAGCTGATCAAGAAAAGAAAGAGTCCGCTGGGGACTTGTCGACGCATGAGACGCGTCATTGGCCGGCGATCAGCGCGAATCCGGCGACGATACTGCACACCCCTACCCAGCCTCGAGCGTTGGTCCGTTCCCCAAGCCAGCAAGAGCTGGCAAGGGTGATCGTCAGATAGCTCGCCCCAGTCAGCGGAGTGACAATCCCCAATGGGAGCAAGGCCAGCAGCCAACACCACACGGCCAGCAATGCCAGATGCAAGCCGATTCCGAGGCTGGTCCATCCCAGACGATGGACCGCCTGGGTACCTGCCTGGCTAAACGCCAGATGCTCTGCCGTCTCGACCCCGATGCACAGGGCAAGCGGGAGTGCGGCTTGCGCGAGCATCAATTCTCCCTCACGCCCATGGTCGGCTCAGGCCTGGCTTCAGCCATTCGGATAGCTGCCGAGACAGGTACCGGTGCCTCGCTTGCGCTAAACCCCACAGGGGGTTGCTCCCAGTCCGACCCGAGATGGACAGCCGGGAGCGCCATGGCTGGCCGGTAGGCGAAATACCTCGCCAGCATTGTCAGGATGCGGTGGACCACCGACTGGCGATGCCGGAACAGAATACGGCTCGGGATCAGCTGCGCACCGAGCCGCGCCTTGGTCTCCTCTTCTGTCAGGCCGGCATGGTAGAACCGGATTCCCTGCGCGATGCAGTACTCGACGTCTTTGAACCATGAGACGAAGTACAGGTTGTGCTCGCGGCCGAGCACACGATCCATCCCGAAATATTTATCGAGGAGGCAATCCGGGCGGACGATCTGCAGCCGGAACCCTGCCAGCCGGTCGCCAACGAAGTACAAGGCATAGACGGCGTCCTCCAGCCACTGGCAGACGGATTGAAAGAACTCCCGGGGCTGCTGGCTGAAGGTGATGTCACTGCGCCGGAATGTCTCGAGATAGAACTCGTAGATCGCGTCAAGCCAGGGTCCTGGCTCGCGCGTGCGGACCACTCGCACCCCCTGCGCCTTGCGCAGTTTGCGGCGTAGACTGCTGCGCATGTTCGCCGACAGGCTAGCGATGTACTGTGCCGGCTGCGTGTATCGCACGGACAGCTGCGCAAACGGCAGACCGGCCATCTGGCTGAATCGCTCCAACTGCGCCATGGGGAGCATGCGGCCGCTCTGGGTGGTGAAGTTGATAAAAGCGGTCACATCAGCGCCCAGCCCATGCCCCAGCGCGTCCAGCGCCCGGAGAGCGAGGTCCCAGGCCATGCCCAACATCGGTCGGCTCACCTGGCGGTCCACGCCGACTTGGCCCCATTCGCTTTCCACGAATCCAACACCAAGCAGGCGCACACTACGCAGACATGGGAAACCGCGCATCACCAGGTCCACCGCACGCTTGGCTCTGACATCGACGAGCCCTGAGAGGTGGTAGTCGGTTTCGAAGAGCGGCAGGAGCAAAAGTGGCCGGTCACGCCACCGCACCACGATGCTGTGGAATACAAACCCCTCAATCCCGCAGCGCTGCAGCAGCCGGATCATCTCCAGTGAGTCTGGCAGGTCCGGGAAAAGCCGGCGCCATTCCTCAGCACTCACCGCATCGAGACGCGGATGGATCTCGCACACCAGCTCAGTGGCCATTGGTGCCGTTCCTATTCCCGTAACCGCGCGGCGTGGTGGCGAACTGGCGCACGAAAGCGCTGACTTGCTTCGCCACGAGGTGCTTTTGAAGATCTACGGTCATTACGTGGTCGCAGTCGGTCAGAAGGATCACCGATTTCTTTGGCGAGCCAAGAAGCCGGTAGACTGCGGTGGCATTGTGGGCACTGAGCATGGTGTCTGCGAGACTGTGGATCATGAGCGTCGGGCAGCGGACGCGCGACATCACCCGGCGCGCCGCCGCTTCCAACTGATAGACCTGGTGTAGGGTTTCCGCGTACGTGCGGAAGAGCCCGTACTTGGCGGTTTCCCCCCGTTTCGAATCGCGGATCGCCGCCGTGATTCGCTGCTGCAGTCGCGTATCCTTGAGGCCATAGGGCGGGCGCTCCACGAAGGACCAGTGGCGCCTCAAAATCGGCAGGCAGGAGAGCAGACGCGAGAGGAGGCGATCCGTCGAAGAAATCCGCGGCCCTGGGATGCCGAAATGGACGGACAGCAGAGCCAGTCCGCTGACACAGGGCTGCTCCTCCGCCAAGAGGACGCCCAGTAAGCCTCCCGCGGACAAGCCGATGACCACGACCTGTGATGTGGCGGCCGCCATGCGCTCGACCGAGCTGCGCACACTGGCCAGCCAGTCGCGCCATGTCGACGCCAGGATCTCCTGGTAGCCCTCGCCGTGCCCGGCCAGGAGCGGCCTGTCCACCCGGTAACCCAGTTGCTGCAGGTGTCGCGCCAGCGGCCGCATCTCGGTGGGTGTCCCTGTAATCCCGTGGACCAGAACAATACCCGCACCTTCTTCCTCCACTGGCGCCTTCGGCCGCGGTGGTGGCCATCCTAGCAGTCTCTGTTCACGCATGGGTCGCCGCCGCCGGTGTCCGCACTACCGGCGCTCCCCTATCGCGGCACACGCAGTTCAGAGCCTCACGGATCGCGTCGAAATCATGAAAAGGCGTGCAGGGAATCCCTTGCTCCCGGCAATGGGCCAGCAAGTTGCTTTTCGCAAACAGCCAGTCTGCCTGCGCGGCCCAGCAAAAATCACTGCGGCCATCCCCGATGACAACGCTCAGCGTGCGGGCCGACCCGCGCTCGATGAGCTGACATTTGCACAGGCCTGCGCGGCACCGGACGCGGGTCGGGGGATAGGGGAACCCGATCCCGAGCTGTCCGGCGGGAGACTCCTCGAGATGATTCGCCCACACCCCATCGACGACGACCCCCTCGCGATCGAGGAGTGTTTGAATGACGCGGTCAAGGCCATCGCTAACGATCTGGATGCGTATCCCGCTGGCCCGGCACCACGCGGCGAACGATCGAAAGGTGGGCTCGAGCCGGACGTCACGTAGCTGTCGGATGATGGCAGGCCAGCCGCCGCGGATCAGCGGAATCTGCCTGGCCAGGCACTCGCGGCTGCCGATCATCCCCCGCTCCCATTTGGCTTCGACGCGCCGCCAGCTCGGATCGGCCAGCTCGATCAGCAGCAGATCCGTCACATCGGCTTGCGTCACCGTGCCGTCGAAGTCGCAGTACACCGAGATCGAGGCGCTCATCGGCGTCCGGTACAGTCGCGCAAGAGCACGTCCAACAACTCATGCGCCAGGTTCATTTCGGCATAACTGATCTCCAGCGATGGGGCGAACGTGATGGTATTCTTGTAGTAGCCGCCAATGTCGAGAATCAGGCCCATCGGCCCCTGGCTCGTCTGGAGCTGCCCCTCCAACCCCCGTTGGAACATGCGGTCGGTCAAGGCGCGATTGGGCGTTAGGCCATCGGCGGCGCACATTTCCATCCGGAGAGCCAGCCCCAAACCGTCGACGTCGCCGATCTCGGGATACCGCCGCTTGAGATCTTTCAGCAGATTCAGGAAATAGCTGCCTTTCTGCTGGACCGTCGTGCCGTAATCGCCTTCCTCGAAGATCTTCATCACCTCGAGGCCTGCCGCCGTCCCAAGCGGGTTGGCGGAGAAGGTGGAGTGCGTGGACCCTGGGCCGAACTGTTCCGGGCTGATGAGCTCTTCGCGCGCCCAGATTCCGGAGAGCGGATTCAGGCCGTTGGTCAGCGCCTTACCGAAGATGATAATGTCTGGACGGATATCGAAATGCTCGATCGCCCACAGGGTCCCGGTGCGGTAGAACCCCATCTGAATCTCGTCATCTACGATCAGGATGCCGTGGGCGCGGCAGAGCTCCTCAAGCCGGATCAAATACTGTTTGGGCGGAATGATGTACCCGCCGGTGCCTTGCACCGCTTCGATCACACACGCCCCAAATTCCGTCTTGCCGGTCTTGGGGTTCCAGACCCCGGTATATTCGTGCTGGAACATGCGCTCCAGCGGCTCCAACGCATAGGCCGTACAGGCCTCTGCCGTCTGGCCGGTCGGACAGCGAAACCGATAGGGAAAGGGGATGAACTCCGCTCGATCGGCAAACGTCCCGAAAGCCTCCCGGTAACGGTAGGACGAGGTGATGGCGGAAGCACCGAGCGTACGCCCGTGATACCCGCCTTGAAATGCCAACATGCGCTGTCGGCCGGTGAATTTCCTCACGAGTTTGAGCGCGTCCTCCACCGCCTGCGATCCTCCAACGTTGAACTGTACGCGGCCCTTCAACCCATAGCGCTGCTCGACGCTCTTGGCGATACGGTCCGCTAGCTCGATCTTCTCACGATGCAGATATTGGCAGGCCAATTGTGGTAATCGATCCAGCTGCGCTTTCACCGCCTGGTTCACGCGGGGATGGCGATAGCCGAGGCTGACGGCGGAATACCACATCTGCAGATCGAGATAGGCGTGGTCGTGGCTGTCATAGAGAAAGCTCCCCTCGCAGCGGCTGAACAGTTTCGGATTGGCCGCATAATGGACCGTATCCCCGTACGAACAGACTTCGTGCTCCAGAGCGAGCAATGTCTCCTCCGCGCTCAACAACGACGGCATCACCATCCTCCGCACACGATTTGCTATCCCTGTGGTAAGATTGGGGAATCCCCAGAAGAGCTTGCCGACGGCTATCATAGACTGACTGAAACTTACGTACCATCCGACTTTGGTCTGACTCTGCTTCTGCGCATGAATGCGGTAAACTGAGGGAGATGAACCCGTCAGCGCAACGCGTCACGGTGCAGCTTCGGGCGTGGCGAGCCCCCCTGATCGGGCTTGGGATCGGGCTGGCGTATGGTGCGATAACTTCCGCCATTGACCTGGAGGAGCTGAAAGCGCCACGGGTCTTTTTTGTGCTCGACAGCCTCCTGACCGTTCTGCTGCCCTGCATCTTGGGAACGCTGGCCGGGATGGTGTTTAATTATCTCCGACGTCAGGAACGAACGGCCCATCTGTTGTCGACACAGAACGCCAACCTGCAGGGTGAGATGCTCACCCATCTGCTCGGCTCGCACGTGCTCCATGAAATCCGCAACCCCTTGCACAACCTTATGGCTGTGCTCGAAGAGTGGCAGCAGCGCCTCCCGCCAGAGGAGTCGTCGATCGTTCAGCGCAACGTCCTTCGCTTGCAAGCCGTCACGAACCAACTCCGTCGCTGGAGCTCGCTCAAAGAAACCGTCAATCTCCGACAGACCGTCCCGTTTGGCCCGTGGCTTGATGAATTTCTGACCGATAAAGTGCGCCCCCAGATCCATAAGGCCGGCATCCACCTAGAGGAGCGCCTCGAACCGGTGGTGGTGGACATGCACCCATTACTGCTCGAGCAGTGCTTTGTGCCGCTCTTCAACAATGCGCTGGAGGCGGTGATGGACCATCGCGTGCGCGTGATCCGGCTGTCGGTGAGCATGAGCCGCGAGCGGGCGGGGTATGTGCAGGTTGACCTCAGCAACAGCGGGGCGGCCTATCCAGCGGCGGTGTTAGCGGCGCAAGTGG
>JAHFGT010000080.1 GCA_023247275.1 Candidatus Omnitrophota bacterium | reverse complement strand
GGCTCAGGACGAGCATGCCATAGGCGTCTCGCACCAGCACGTGCTGGGAAAAGGGGTAGACCGATTGCAGCGGCCGCAAGACCTGTAACCATGCCTTGGTGATCTCTTGCAGGATCATGACATCAGGGCTGGCATCCTGCAAAAATCTTAGCACGGGCTGATAGCGCCCATTGCTGGCGAGCAGGTTGAGCAGCACCAGACGCGCCGATGGGTCAGCGGGGGTCGGTTTGGGTGATGGCGCCCACAGGGGAAGGATGGCGCCGGTATTGATCAGCGCACCCCCAACCGCGACCATCGCGTAGCGCCAATGGCCGGCGATCAACAACACCAGCGCCGAAACCAAAAACACCAACAGATATTGCTGCCGGAAATGGCTGGCCAGCTCAAAAACCCAGGCCCGCCGGGCCAGCGGTCTACTGATCGTTCCAATCCAGGCCAGCGTGGTCAGGATGATGGCCGCGACCGGCAGGTAGTTCATTTGGGTTTCTGTCATGAGATCAGGTACGCTTAACAGCATGTACAGTCGTCGCCATGCTGGAATCGCCGTCTCAGTCATCGCCATTGCGCTGACCGTAGCCTGGTCCGCCCATGCGGCCGGCGAGGCCCCGGTTATGCCAACGGCGGATGAAGCCCCGAACAGCAACCAACCCCCGGTGGCGGTCTTCAGCGCCTATCCACCGCTGGGCGCCGCTCCGCTGACCATTAATTTGGACGGCAGCGCCTCTGCAGACCTCGACGGTCATATCGCCACCTACACATGGGATCTCGGTGACAATAGCCCTACAGCCGTTGGGCCTGTCGTGGACCATCGCTATCAAGCCGCTGGCCACTATCCGGTGATCCTGACCGTCACGGATAATGAAGGCGCAAGCCATCAACAGCAGCAGACCGTCGTGGTGGTTGCTGCGGCAGTCCCAGAGCTACCTATGGTACCGCAGCATTCAATCAGCTTGCCTGCGCTGGAGCCTGTCGCTGTTGTCCGGGAAACCTCCCTGGTCGTCTCGGTAGCTGACCCATCGGGCCGGCTGCTGACAGGCGCGGACTTGGTCATTCAGTGGCCGCTGGGCATGCAGACGGCACACGCCGACGAGGGGGTTGCGATGTTCGCCACCGGGGATCAGACCTTGCCGACGGATTGGCTCGGGAAGGCAGTCACCATCACCGCAAGCGCCGAAGCCCACCGACCGCAATCACGGCAGATCGTGATCGTGGCCGGTTTGGACAACACGCTGACCCTCACGCTGATTCCGGAGCAACCACCCAGCCTTTAGTTTGCCGCCGTAGCCTGCCGTGAATGCCGTTGGTGCTCACGCCAATTGTCCTCATACCGTTGAGCTACTGCACGGTCCTGGATCACCAAGAGATTTTCCGCGTTGCGCTCCTCCGCCGCTTGCGTGAAATTGAAGGACCCGGTGACCACCGTGACCCCGTCCACAACAATCACTTTGTTGTGGGCGATGGCATGCGCAGCGTCAAACTCCACCGGCACCCCTGCCGCCAGCAACGCCTGCGCCACCGATCGCCCATCGCTCCGCTGACCGTGATCGAGAATCACCTCAACAGCCAGCCCACGCCGATGCGCCCGCTCGAGCGCCTCGGCGATAGGCCGCGACGTAAAGGAATACGCCTGCACGAGAATCCTATCTTGCGCTCGATCAATGACCTGCACCACCTGTTCGGTACAGCCTCCACGGGGGGAGAAATAGACGGCGCAGACCGGGCTGACACCCAAAGGCCGCCGAGCCTGTCCAACCGGCTGGCAAGCGGCAACGCCAAGACCCAAGAGCCACGCGAACACACGAAGGCAGGTCTGGCTCATACGCGGAGGGACCACGCTGCGAGGTCTTACGACGAGCGAGAACCGGGATCGCCGGGAGCCATGAACGGCCTGCCGGCCATGGACAATGCCATCCGGATCTTCTCCAGTAGGTCGTTGTGATCATACGGCTTGATAATATGAACGACCTGTCCCACGGTGATCGGAACATCTGACTCGCCCTGAGAGCGGGCCACGGTCATCATGATCACCGGAATCGCCCGCGTGGCTGGGTCCTCCTTGAGTCGCCGCATCGCCTCACCGCCATCCATGACCGGCCAGCAATACGCCGGCCCGGCCATTCTCTGCAAGCAGCACGCGGTATCCTTTATTTTCCAGCTGGCGCTGCGCCATTTTCGGATGTTGGCGCTGTCCTCGATAATCTGGATGGTCGCGGCCGGGACGCTCATGGCCGGTCAACGGTACCGCACCACATGAACGACCACCAGCGAAAACAGCGCGGCATTGGCGACCGCAAAGACCTTAAACGTCTGGTCCGTCGACCGCAAGGCAGCAGGCAACATGAGCAGGATGCAGGCCAGCACCCCGTAGGCCCAGGCGGCGCTGAGATCCTTGGATGACTTGCGCTGGCGCATGCGAACAATCAGTGGAATGT
>JAHFGT010000064.1 GCA_023247275.1 Candidatus Omnitrophota bacterium | reverse complement strand
GAATGCGTTCACCGTGAAACCGTACCTTGCGGTCACCAGTCCGTCTGGTGGCGAAGCCTGGGTGTTCAACTCGACGCACGCGATCACCTGGGACAAGAAGGGGACGAATGTCTCCAGTGTGAAGCTGGAATACTCGAAGGACAACTTTGCCACCTCGACCGTCTTGTTTGGCGGCACGACGGCCAATGACGGATCAGAGCCCTGGCTGATTCCAGATGATATCCAAGCAGTGCCCAATCTCAAGCTGAAGGTGTCCTCGCTGCCGCTGACGGATCTGTTCGCCAACAGCGCGGTCTCGAACGGGAACTTCCAGGTCATTGGGGCGCTGGAGATGGCCCAGCCCAGCGACACGACCGGCGTCCAGTGGCGGGTGAACGCGACCGGCAACGAAATCAAGTGGAACGCCACCGGATCGATCGTGAACGCCAAACTCGAATACTCCAGCAATGCCGGATCGACCTGGTCAACGATCGTGGCCGCTACACCGTCAGGTGCTGGCAACAACAAGAGTTATGCATGGACGATCCCGGCCAACTTCCCGATCGTGAAAGACACGTTCCGGATTCGGGTCCTGGATGCGGCGAACACCAATATCGTGGACGTGGCCACAGCCCCCAGCTCGACGTTGGCGAACTTCAGTGTCGTGGATCCGGCCAGCGGAGCTGTCTGGATCGCCGAGAACACCCAGACCATCAACTGGACTACCCCGACGGCTGGGGTGCCCTCGACGGTCAAACTCGAGTACTCCCTCGATGGCACCACGTGGAATCTGCTGCCCGAGAACGATGGCGTGGCGAATGATGGCGTCGTCACCAATAGCGGCAGTCGGAATTGGACGCTCGGGACCGGGTTGTCGATCGCCGCAAAACTGCGGATCTCCGACCCGGCGGACGTGAATAGTCTCTTGGAAGGCGCGCCGTTTAAGATCCGCGGCGATGTTCTGCTAACCGCGCCGAATATGGGCACCGAGTCGTGGGAGATCCAGACCTATAACCCGATCACCTGGACAAAGAAGGGCAACATCACCACCGTCAAGCTCCAATTGTCGACCGATGGCGGGACGACGTATAGCGCGTTGGGGGATGGCGAGTTACCGGCTCGCGATACTCAAAATATCGATGTGAGCGGGGCTGGGCCGTACACGTTCAATTGGAAGATCCCCAACGTGGCCGGCGTCACGACGACGACCGCGAAGATCCGTGTGATGGATGCGAGCGACGCCACGGTGTACGACGCGTCTGATGCCAGCTTTACCATCAAGGGGCGTGTGGCCTTGGGAACGCCCAACGGCGGCGAGACCCTTACGGTCGGCACGTCGTACACGATCAGCGGCTCGGTATTCGGACCGATTACGACGGTGAAACTGCTGTACTCGACCGATGGATTGTCCTATCCAAATCCGGTCATTGGCTGTCAGGCTGTGCCGGTCGTTGGCAGTTCCTTTAGCTGCAACTGGAGCGTGCCGGATGCGATCGGCACGAGTCTGAAAGTGCGGGTGGAGGATGCGAATAACGCGGCCGTGTTCGACAATTCTGACGCCACCTTCAGCGTCAAGGGCACCGTGACCGTGACCAATCCGACCGCGAGCAGCGTATGGTATGCGAGCGACACCAACGCCATCTATTGGGATCGCAACGGTACGATCGGCAACGTGGACCTGTTCTACTCGAACAATGGCGGGACCAGTTGGAACACGATTGCGTCAGGGATTGCGTCGCCACTGCCGACCGGGAACAGCTTCAACTGGACGCTGCCGACCACCAGCATCGTTGGCACAAACATCAAAGTGCGCCTGACCGGCGTCAACCTGGTGACGCCAGTCGAATCGCCAGCCTTCACGGTGAAGGGCAAGCTGACGCTGACCTATCCTGACGCGGCCGGGATCGCCGTGACCTTGGGCGATACGATCAATGTGACCTGGGTCGCCGCAGGGGATGTCGGTCCGGTGAAGGTCGAATACTTCGATGGGACCAGCTGGACTTTGGTGACCAATAGCGCGCCCCAGAACGGCCCGTTAGCGCTGTTACTGGATTCGCCCATGACCACGCTGGCCACGACCGGGGCGTTGGTCAGGATTTCTGACCCAGATGACGCGACCGTCACCGATACCTCGGCCAACGCGTTGACCGTTAAACCGCTGCTGCAGGCGACCGCCCCATCGGGCAATGAGGTGTGGGTAGTCGGCTCGAGCCAGAACATCACCTGGAGCAAGAAGGGCAGCAATGTCACCAACGTCAAGATCGAGTACTCCAAAGACGGCGGGGTGAGCTATCCCAACGTCTTGTTTGGCGGGAGCACCCCGAATGATGGCTCCGAATCGTGGACCATTCCCGACGACATCATCGCGGTGCCCAACATGAAGATCAAAATCTCGACCTTGCCGTTAACGGATCCATACGCGGTGAGCACGGTGTCGGCTGGGCTGTTCAAGATCGTGGGCGCCTTGACACTCACCAGCCCACAAGGCAGCGATAAATGGGGCGTTGGCACTACGCATGATGTGAAGTGGTCCCGGACCGGATCGGTGCAGAACGTGCGGCTCACGTACTCGACCGATGGGACCACGTACAACCCGATCGTGAACAGCTACCCCGGTGGGAATGGAGACACTGGGTACCCCTGGTCCATTCCGGATGTGGCCGGCATTGTCTCGAACACGGTGACGGTCCGGATCTCTGACGCGGCAGACTCCTCCGTCTTCAACGTGTCGCCTCAATTCAAGGTGGTCCCGTCATTCGCGATCACCGCCCCGACGCTGGATCAGCGGGTCACCACCGGACGGACCCTTCAAATCCAGTGGAACCGCCAGGGCCAGAACGCGACGGTGAACTTGTACTACTGGAAGAATGTGCTGACGGGTGCCGGGATCCCGATCGCCTCCGATGTTCCGAACACCGGCCTGTACGACTGGGCTGTTCCGGATGCGACCGAGCTCGCCAATGGCTTGGTCACCTCGAAGATTCGCGTGACGTACCCAGCGGACGAGACAGTTCTGGCCGACTCTTCGAACTTCAAAATCGTGGCCGGGCTGACCGTGGTGGCCCCGAATAGCTCGGCGGATAAATGGGATGTGGGGAGTTCCCAGAACATCCAATGGACCTGCACCAGCGCCAATGTCCCAACGGTGAAGATCCAGTACTCGACCAACGGCGGCACGACCTATCCGGTAGAGTTGACGGCTACGGCGAGCAATACCGGGGCGGTTGATGCGGTGCGCAGTTGGACCTGGAATCCGATCCCGGATGTTATTACTGATCAGCTCAAAGTGAAGGTGATTACGGGCAACGACTCGGCGGCGGTGGACGAGTCCGACTTCAATGCGAAGATCAAAGCGTTCTTCCAGATGCTGACGCCCAGCGCCTCGGGAATCGTCCTGAAAGTCACCGAACCATACAACATCACCTGGAACTGGACCGGCAGCGTGTCCAACGTGCGCCTCGACTACTCAAAGGACAACTTTGCGACCGCCACCAACATTGTCCCATCGACGTCGAACGACGGGGTGTATGAATGGGTGGCACCGGATGACATCTTCCAGACCGTGAAGATCCGGATCCGCAGCACCACCGACGTGGATGCGTTTGATCTCTCAGACAACACTTTCAAGATCCGGCCGGATTACGTGATCACCGCACCGAATGGAGGCGAGCAGTACCAGATCGGGTTTTCGCATCCGATTAGCTGGACCACGACCGGGAATGTGAGCGCGGTCCAGCTCGTGGCCTACTCAAGCCTCACCGGGGACACCGGGTTTCCATATACCGCGGCCGCTCCGTATGTCATCGCCGCCTCGGTCACCAATACCCCGAATGGAGCGACCACCTACACCTGGAACCCGGTCCCGGATCTGGCGTCGCCGAACGTCCGAATCCGGGTCGTCGATGTGATCGATCCAACCGTGTACGACGACTCCAACGCTACCTTTAAGATCCAGGGATCGTTTACGCTCACCTCGCCGGATGGCGGTGAAACGTTGACGGTCCAGGGCGTCCACACCGTTACGTGGTCAAAGACAGGCAGCTCGGTGACGAAGGCGAAGGTCAGCTACTCAAAGACCGGGTCTAGCGGGCCGTGGTACACCATCCAAGAGAATGAGGAAGGGGTGGCCAATGACGGGGTCATCACTAATGACGGCAGCTTTGATTGGTCCGTGCCGGATGCGATCTCGTCCAACGTGTTCCTGAAGATTGAGGACCCGAATGACTCGACGGTCTTCGATCTCTCCAATGCTGCGTTCCGCATTCGCGCCGCGTTCGGTTTTGTGACCCCGGCCGGCGGCGAGCGGTGGATTACCAACGAGACGCAGCTCGTGAGCTGGAATACCACCGGGACGGTGCCGCTCGTCAATCTGGTGTATTCCGCGGATAATTTCACCACCAGCACGACGATCGCCAGCAACCTGACCAACCCGCAGGGGCTTAACAGCTTCAACTGGACGATCCCGAATACGCCGTCAACGACCGCGAAACTGCGGCTGATCGATGCGGCTGATCCGGCGGTCATCACCGACTCACTGATCTTTACGATTGATTATTACCAGATCCGCTTCGAAGTCCATGACATGCTCAGCAATGCGAACATCAGTACGTTGACCGTCACCAGCACCAGCGGACCCAACGGGTACGCCTGGACCGGCGCTGGGTTGAACTCTCCGGTGACCAAAGGATTGCAGGCCGGGGCTTGGACGCTGAAGTGGAGCCACCAAGACTACGGTGACCAAAGCGTGACGCTGGTCGCCGACAGTGATAAGACGGTGACCGTGCTCATGGAGACGAAGGTGGTGCATGTCTACGAAGCGATGACCGAGATCGCCTATGACTCGACGAACGACGTGATGAAGGTTGGGTCAACGCTGCGGCGCGATGGGATCATCATTCCCAACGGCGGGTTGGGGCAGTGTGTCATCGACATCTATGACCCGCTAAGTCCTGCGCCAACGACCGCGATCAAGACCTTCACCGCGCCGGCGGCGGATGCGATCGGGTTCTACAACTTCACCTGGAACGGTCCGACCGGCCTGATCAGCGGACGGGTGTACAACATGATGACGAAGATCACGGTCGTGACCACGGGGGCCACCTTCGCCACACCGCGGACCTTTACCGTCACGCAAGAGAAGAAACTCCAATCGGTAGAAGACACGGTCAACCAAAAACTGGACACGCCGCTGTCCCAGGTGAAGAACGACGTGCAGCTCAAACTCGATGCCCAGAAGAACTCGATTGATACTTCGCTGGCGGCTCAGAGCGCCAACCTGGACACGAAGCTCAACCAGCAGTCCAATACCATCACGACCAAGATGACTGAGCAAACCACCATCATCCAAGGCAAGATGGACGAGTTCTCTGGCCGGGTCGCCTCCTCCCTGGTCAGTTTGGATGTGGCGGCGACGCGCAGCAATGCATCGGCGAAGAAACTCGAAGATTCGGCGGTGCGCAGCGAGTCCGCTGCCATCCAGTTGGAGAAGATCGGGAAGAAATATTCGGCCCGGTTGCTGTTGCCGCCCAGTGCTGTGCTCGGGGATACGGTGACGTTGCGGTACCGGGCGGGTGAAGGGCTCCAACCCAAGATCGACCTCTTTACGCTCGACAAGGACGGCAAGAGTGTGTCGATTGCCAAGAGCCAGATAATGCAGGAATCGTCGAGCAGCCCAGGTCTGTATGAGTACACTATCCACATTTCCAAGGGCAACGGGTTTATCCCCAGCCAGCCGTTCACGGTGTTCGTCCAGGAAGCCACGACCGGAAATCTTGAGGCCGGGTCGGTTTTTGTCGAATCGACGACCTTGAGCAGCCTGGAGGGCTTGATTGCCGGATCGAACACCAAGAGCCTTGCGCAGGAAACCCTGGCCGCGGTCCAATCGGTGAAGGGAGCGCTGGCGACCGGCGGCGATGTGGGCAATGCCTTGGAACTGCTGAAGGGCAAAGTGGAGCGTATCCCGAAGCTGCTCCAGCAGGAACAGAGCGGCGGCGTCCAGATGCGCAAGACCGTGGACGAGGTGGCCCAGACGATCCGCCAGCTCGCCGGCGACCAAGGGTATGACTTCAGCCAGCTCGTCAAGAAGGGCCTCGAGGAGTCCCCGAGCCTGAAAGCTGTCCGCAAGAAGACCGACGAAGTGCAGGGTGCGACTGAGGTGATGCAGATGCTGATGGAGCACAAGCTGGGAGGGATTGATGATCCGGTGGTCCACGTCATCTATGAATAACCGGTGGGGCATCCGGCTCAGCTGCTTGGTGGCCGTCGGACTCCAGATCATTGGGTGGGGCGATACGACGGCGTGGGCGGCTCTTGAGCGTGAACCGATGACGCTGCGCGTGGTTGCGGTGAATCCCTCCACGGACAAGAGCCGAACGGTGCCGGTCCGCATTGATCTGCCACAGGAGATCAAGCCGGCCGACATCATGGACAGGGGGGAGCTGGACATCGAGTATGACACCGACCGCTCGCTCTATTTCGTCCACAAGAACGATGTCGCGTTGGCCCCGAAGCAGACAAAAATCTTTGAAGTCATCGTCCGCGATGTCTGGTTTATCCCGGACCCAGAGCTGGAGGGATTGCGGAGCCAGACGAACCTGTTGCTGAAGCGACTGGAATCCAGCGAATACCGCGACGCTGGCCAGCAGCTCGGCGATACGATCCTGGCCCGATTGGAGGAGATTGCCCAGGTGCAGAACGACGAGACGATTGGGCGCAAACAACGTATCGGCGGCTACCGGCGCAACCTCATCGCGTTGCAGGAAATCAAAGACGATCTCGCGCGGATGGAGAAGCTGCTGTCATTTGTCGGCTCCACGCCGGTGCCGGAGATTCTCGAGCATTCAGCGCTGCGATCCGACTCGCCCTCCACGACGACCACGTGGTTGGTGATCTTTTTGATCGTGATCTTCATGGGGCTGTTGGCCGGGCAGTTTTTCTTCACCTGGCAACGACGGGTCAAAGCCTCGGCGGATTTTTCAAACGAGCAGCAAACGGCGTTCCCGCGGTCGAACGCGGTCGAGGCCGGAAAGGGTCCACTATCCAAGGAGCGGGAATCGTAACCCGGCTGAACCCCGTACGCCTACGTCTCTCCAGCCATAGCGGCATCCAGCGCACGACACAGGGATCCGGACCGGCGGCCCTGTGTTTTTGTGGGTGGGGCCTTGAGAGAGCGTAGCGCGATCACAGGAGGAGAGAATGGCGCGGGCCCCGACGGTGCGGGTGCTGGTCACCACAGCGGACCGGGTGGTTTTTGATGGCTCAGCCCGCAGTGTCGTGCTACCAGGCGAGCAAGGGACCTTTGAGGTCCAGCCGTTGCATCGACCGCTGATGAGCCGACTGCTGAGCGGGACGATTTTCATTGATCGGCAGGGGGTGCCGATTCGTCGAGGGATCATGCGCGTCGAGCTGGATGTGCTCACCGCCGTGGTGGAGCTCCCGTAGACTATGAGTCGAAACGTCGCTCTGACCATCATCTTTGCGATTGCGATCATCTTGCCGTGCGGCGTGATGGCGGCGGCGGTCTTTGCCAGTATTACGGCGCTGGGCCGCAACCCGTCCGCCGCTCCGAAAATCCTCAGCGCCATGACCTTTGCCTTGGTGTTCGCCGAGTCGATTCCCATCATCGCGTTCCTGGTGATTTGGCAACTCTACACCCCGAAATGACGGTGGTCTGATGTCCTATCTGATTCTGATCCTGATCCTGCTGGTGGTATTCGCCGGGATGGTGATGGGGTTGCGATACTTTGTGCAGCGCAACCTGGCCGATGCCACAGCACACCTGCAAACGCTCAACGCCGAGTACACGCAGCGGCATGAGGAGCTCAAGCAGCGGATCCAAGAAGCCGAGCAGGAGTATAACGAGCGCTTGGCACGAGCGAAAGCCGAGGCCGAACAGCTGATCGCACAAGCCCGACAAGAATCTGACGTGTCAAAGGCGCAGACACTCGAAGAAGCTCGTCTCGAGAGCGAGCGGATTGTCCAGCAAGGGTTGGCCAGTCGCGATGGATTGCGTAAAGAGCTGGAGCAGGCGATGGAGTTACGAGCCATCGAGCGGGCGCGTGAGTTACTCCAACAGACGCTGCCGTCGCAGTTGCGTCAAGAAACGCAGGCCCACTGGGTGGATGAGTTGATCCAGCGTGGCATGGCCCAACTCGACCAGGTGAAGCTCAACGGGGAGATCGAGACGGTGCAGGTGGTCTCGGCATTTCCTCTGAGTCCTGAGCAGCGGGCGCTGCTGCAGCAGCGGCTCCGTCAGAAGGCCGGCCGGGACGTGGTGGTGCACGAATCGGTTGATGAGCGACTGGTCGCCGGCCTGATCATCACCGCCGGCAGCGTCGTCTTGGATGGGAGTCTGGCGTCAAAACTCCAGCAGGCGGCCCGGGATGCGAAAGCCACACAGGCGTAACGGCCATGGATCAGCAGCTGTTTGAGCCCCAATCGATTCCATCGCCTG
Source organism: Candidatus Omnitrophota bacterium (assembly GCA_023247275.1). Classification (GTDB taxonomy): domain Bacteria; phylum Omnitrophota; class Gorgyraeia; order Aquiviventales; family Aquiviventaceae; genus JAHFGT01. The sequence continues at coordinate 1,008 of JAHFGT010000064.1, read as the reverse complement.
CGCCATCGGGTGCGGAGACGACCGCGGCCCTATTCGAGGTCCGCGAAGTCGGAATCGTCAAGTCCGTGCGCGAAGTGATTATTCGCGTGACCGGGTTGCCCTCGTGCATGAACGGTCAACAGGTGGAGTTTGCCAACGGGGCGATCGGGATGGTGATGGGATTCAGCGAGCAGGAAGTCCAAGTGCTGGCGTTTGGCGGCAAGGGCCGGATTCGCGCGGGGGATGAAGTGTACAATCGCGGCCGGGAATTCCGCCTGCCGGTTGGACGCCAACTGGTCGGTCGAATCGTGAACGCGCTCTGCCAACCGATGGACGGCGGACCGCCAGTGCTGCCAGACGATCGCCTGCCAGCATTTGGAGAATCGCCCGGGGTCATGGAGCGGGCGCCGGTGGAACAAACCCTTGAAACCGGGACGCGGATCTTGGATGCCGTGATCCCGATCGCGAAAGGGCAGCGGCAATTGATCATCGGCGACCGGATGACCGGAAAGACCTCCTTGGCCGTCGACGCGATCCTCAATCAACAGGGCAAGAACGTCATCTGCATCTATGCCTGTTCCGGAAAGACGTATTCCAGCCTGGTGAAAGTGGTCCGATTGCTGGAAGCGCGCGGGGCGATGCCGTACGCCATCGTCGTGAGTACGCCGGCGTCCACGTCGGCCGCCGAGCAGTATCTGGCCCCGTACACCGCGGCGACCATTGGCGAATACTTCATGCGGCACGGGCATGACGTGCTGGTGATTTTCGATGATCTGACCAAACACGCCTGGGTCTATCGGCAACTGTCGCTGCTGTTGGAGCGAGCCCCAGGACGCGAAGCGTATCCGGGAGATATCTTCTATATCCATTCGCAGCTCCTGGAGCGCGGCGGATTTTTGGCGAAAGAGTTTAGCGGCGGATCGATGACGTTTCTGCCGATCTGCGACATCCTCCAGGGCGATGTGACCGGGTATATCCCCAGCAACCTGGTGTCCATTACCGATGGGCAGATCTACCTCAGCACGACCT
>JAHFGT010000063.1 GCA_023247275.1 Candidatus Omnitrophota bacterium | reverse complement strand
GCGCGCGTCAACGCTGGTCAGAACCTGTAACAATGTCTTCTTGCCTGCCTGGGGCAGGCCCAGCAGTCCGATCTGCATGACGCACTAAATGCGCCCCCAATTGAATCTGACCAGTGGGCGCATTGACCCTAAGCGTCCTTCGACTCTGCTCAGGACGCTCATCCTGAGCTGGTCGAAGGATGAGCGCAGTCGAAGAGTCACCCCTCGACGCGCCCCGCCGCTTGGCGGGGCTTGCTCGGGGTCAATGGCACCACCCCAAATGTTAAGAGGCAGGGGTGGTTCCATTTAGTGCCGTTCCAACTTGTTCCGGCTCAGCACAGCCAGCTCTCGACTGAGATGTTGGCGGAGATACCGCTTTCCTCTGCCGCTCTTGAGATACCGTTCTCGGCGAAACGCATCGTCCTGCTGTCGGCACGCCTCGTAGTCGATAAGCTGTCATGGGCGTCGAGATCGAGTTGACCAGACGCGCCCATCAGCGTGAGCTGCGTATCGAACCCGGAGATCCTGAGTTGTTCCCCGTAGACCATGGTCCGTTGTGCTCGCTGTGCAAGACAGACGTGTCATACATCGGTTAGATCAGTTGGAACAGCACTAGCGTGGTGGATGGCGGCGGTGATGGGGTGGTCCGGCGTGATGCTGCGACGATGGGTGTCTGGTATGCCGCGAATTCGGCCGCTGGGGGCGGTGACCAGTCGGGCGGTGCGCTGGAGCATGGGCCGGCGCTGCGCCGTAATCGAACCCGGGCAGCGTGACGCGCGGCAATGGCCGATTCAGCACGCGCTCAATGTCACGGATGGTCGGCTCTTCAATCGGGTCGACCAGGGTGAAGGCGTCGCCGGTGGCATCAGCTCGGGCGGTGCGGCCAATGCGATGGATGTAGTCTTCCGGGGTCGCCGGCACATCAAAATTAATCACGTGCGTAATATCATCGATGTCGATCCCGCGCGCCGCCAGGTCAGTCGCCACCATGACTCGGCTGCGCCCTCGACGGAAACGCTCCAGGGCTTGCAGCCGCTGGCTTTGGCTGCGATCGCCGTGCAGCACCGACACTTTAAATTGATTCCGCTCGAGCGTCTGCGCCAACCGACTCGCATACTGCTTGGTCCGGGTGAAGATCAGCACCGAGGTCATCCCTTCTCCCTTGAGCAGCTGGATGAGTAACGACGTCTTGAGCGACCGCGCCACCGGGTAGACCGCATGTCGGATTCCCACCGCCGGGGTCGCGCGTTGGCCGATCTGAATGGTCACCGGGTTGGCCAGCAGCTCGTGGACCAACCGCTGGATCTCTGACGGCAGCGTGGCTGAAAACACGAGATTTTGCCGCTTGGGCGGCAAGAGTCGCAGGATCTTCTGGATGTCGGGCAAGAACCCCATATCCAGCATCCGGTCGACTTCATCGAGCACCAACACCTCGAGCGCGACGAAATCAATGCGGCCAGCGTACACATGGTCTAGCAGTCGACCTGGGGTGGCGGAGATAATATCCACGCCCCGGTCCAGCGCGCTGATCTGCGGCTCCATCGGTACCCCGCCGAAAATGGCAGCGCCCTTGATTTGCGGCGTGTACCGGGACAGTTCGCGCAGATGCTCCATCGATTGGAGCGCCAACTCCCGCGTGGGGGCAATGATCAGCGCGCGGACATTTCGTGACGGCGGCTGATGCAGCAAGCGGTGGAGAATCGGGAGGACAAATGCTGCGGTCTTTCCGGTGCCGGTTTGGGCGATCCCGATGACATCCCGACCGCTCACCACGGCCGGAATGGCTTGGGCTTGGATGGGTGTCGGACGCAGAAATCCCAGGTCACGAATGCCCTTGAGGAGATCTGGATGCAACCCGAGCGAATCAAACGTCGCCGGATGGCTCGCCGGCTCTGCTCTGGCCGGTCCGTGGACCGTCATCCCTGTCGGGGTCAATTCTGGTCGAGATCCACCAGGGCTCATCTCCATCAACTCACGCGTCGCCGGCGCGCCTGTCGCCATTCATTGACCAGCGGCAGACACGACATGAGGATCACGCCGGCGATCACCCAATGGACCTGCCGATCGATGTTCGGAATGGACTGCCCCATCCCATAGCCGAGCAGTAGCATGCCAGCAACCCAGCCGACTCCTCCAAGGACATTAAAGGTCAGAAACGTGCGGTACCGCATGCGGCCCACGCCAGCCACTGTTGGAGCAAATGTGCGGACGATGGGAACGAACCGAGCCAGCACGATCGTCTTCGAGCCGTACCGCTCATAGAATTGCTGCGTTCGACGCACATGATCTTTATGGAACCAGCGTGAATCGTCGCGAGTGAAGAGTCGGGGCCCGAGATGATAGCCGATGGCGTACCCGACACTGTCGCCCACGATCGCCGCCGCGCTCAGCAGCGGGACCAACAGCCACACATTTAAGGACTGGTCGACCGCGGCCATCAGTCCAGCCGTTACTAAGAGTGAATCGCCAGGCAAGAAGAATCCCGCCAGCAGCCCGGTCTCAGCGAAGATCATCGCGCACAGGGCGGTGGGCCCGCCCCATCGAATGATGTTCTGGACGTCAAACAGACTCATGCTCCCTCACCCTGTTGCACCATGTGACGTGCGGATACGGAACACCTTGTGCCGCCCGCTGCGACCTTTGACCAGTCGGATCGAGCCAGGCGACACCGCAAACGTCCGCGCCAGCAGCCCCACCAGCGCGGCCGTGGCCTCCCCTTGAACCGGCTTGGCCCGAACCCACGCTTCCAGCCGACCGGGCGCATGCTGGATCATGATATCTTTTCCAGCACCGGGATGAACCTTGACACTGATCCAGAGGTCAGACATGGAATGGTCGACCAGGTGGGAGACTGGCAACGCTATTGTCACATATTCAGCCGCCGACGTCCACATGGAACAAGCCCCAAGCTCCAAATCCCAAGGACCACAGAAGCACCAAGCTTCAAGTATTAAATCCCAAACGTTTGGTGCTTAGGATTTATTTGGGACCTGGGATTTGGGGCTTGGTGATTGCTGATATCGATATTACGGCGAGAGGGTCAAACGAAAGGTTTCAGGTCCATCGGTGACGGTCACAGATTCCTGGGTAATGTCGACGATATGATATCCGTCAACTTCGGCGCCGATCTGAAGCGGCTGCCCGTTAATGATCGCCATGGGTTGGGCAGGATCCCAAATAATCCCTGACAGACTCAGACCTTCAACCTCACCCGCCGCGGCAGTAAACGGATCTCGACCCCAAACCAGCTCGGCGGCACGCTGCCGCTGCGCGTGACGTTGTGTCGAGGCATCCAACAGAACCAACGCAGGTTCGGCCGCGCCCACCCGTCCGGCAGCGACTGACGCAGGGGCCTCGACCGGAATCGGCGATCGCGGCGCTGGCCGATGCCACGGCCGCGCATAGACCAGCGCCATGACACACAGCAGCACGCCGAGCATGACCCGCTGGTGTGTGGTTGTCATCTGTTGTGCCTCGGTCTGATTCGTGGACAGGTAAACAGGTGCACGGGTGAACAGGTCGTCGATCCGCAGCTTGTGACGATCCGCACACCTGTACACCCGTACACCCGTTCACGAATCATGCACGGCTCCTATGGACTCGGCTCAGCCAGATACACCAACACCAGCAGCTGCATCTTCACCCGGGCCGGCCCGCTGGATTGGCGCGCCAAGCCCATGCCGCGCAGCGACGTCACGCATGGAGCGCCATGCAACCGGCCGAGGAAATCACCCAGTTGACGGTACCGGCCGCTAACTTCCAGCGTCAGGGGAACCTCCCGCACGACCAAGTCTGGTCCCACCTGAATCACCGCCGGCGGCGCGGTGCCGCGATGCGACTCAGCCGCTAACAGTTCGACATGGGCGCTCTTGGCGAGCGCCGTCAACGTCTCGATCACTCCGGCCATTGAGGTGACCGTCCGCCATCGTTGCTGCAGCGTCTGATATTGGGCTTGACGTTCCTGGAGCGCGGTGTCATAGCGATCCTGCTCATCCACCAAGGCCTGGGCCATCGCGTGTTGCGCGCGCAACTCCGCCAAAACCGCGCGTTGGTGCTGGATTCTCAGCACCATAGGACGCGCGATGAATCCGCCCATCATCACCACCGCCAGACCAGCCCCAACCATCCGGATGAGGGGCAGCTGAGGAATCGTCCGCCCCGTCATCGAAACAACGCCTCAATGTCAAAATCCACCGCGGTCGAATCGCCTCCGTGCAGCTGCGAATTCACCAGCTCCACCCGCTGGAAAAAGATGGAGCGCTGCAGCGCGTCAACAAACTGGGTGAGGCTGCCGGGGTCAGGCCGGCCGGCGGTTCGCAGCGTCCCTTTCAGATGCAGCTGGCGATGGGTCGGCGGATCATCCGTCGTGACGGTGAGCTCATTGAAGGTAACCCCCTCAGGAACCAACGTACCAAGCTCCTTCAAGATTCCTTCCCACACCGGCTCATCATCCCACAACCGCTGGATCTGCTCCATCGTCCGGCTTAGCCCTGCCTCATCAGCGAGGATCTGTTTCGTGCGGACAGAGGCCGGCTCAAGCGCGCGCCACGCCTGTTCCTGATTCCGGACCTGCCATTCAAGCCGCGCCAGCATGCCGGCCAGTCCGATTCCAACGACCAGCGCTGGCCCCAGCACCCACCGGACGACGGCCAACCAGCGGAGCGACGCCGTCCTACGGTGGCGCTGTTGCCGCGGCGCCAAGAAATTCAGATCCTCCCCATGGCTCAGCGCTAACCCCACAGCGGCCACAAGCTGCGTGCCGTGCTCAGGAGCCGGCGTGGTATCCGTCGACAGGGTCCCAGCCAACAGCTGCGCTATCGGATCGAAGATGTCGACCGGCGTGCCGATTCCCTCGCTGAGAAACTGGGCGAACTGCTTGAGCGTGGCCCCGGCCCCGCACAGCAGGATTCGCGACACGCCGGCTTCGTCCACTTGCACGCGATAGAAATCCAGGATCCGGCTCAGCTCGGTCAGGAGATGTTCGAGGACCGGGCGCATGAGGGACGCGACATGAAACAACCGCACGCCGTCTGTCGTCGTGCCTTCAGCAACGTCGCTGAGAATCCCGTACTGCCGAATGAGCATTTCGGCCTTCGCGTCATCGATTGTGACATCTCCGTGATCTGAACTTGCTGTGCCCACCAGCGCGTGCGTCAGGCTCACGCAGCCGACCGAGAGCTCTCGCACCACCTGGATGTCTCCGTCTTTGATGACCGTCACTTCCGTCTTGATTCCGCCCACCTCCACCACCATCAGCGTCCCGGTGTTCCCAGTCGGATACAGTTCGCGCACACATCGCCAGACGGCGGTGGCGGTCGGAGTCAGACTCTCCACCCGTACGCCCGAAGGTTCCACCAGAGCACACTGGCTGCGCACAACCGACGCAGGAGCGACTGCGACGAGCAACTCCTGTTTCTTGATCTGCTGCTCCACCACCTCGCCGAGCACGCACAGATCGAGCACCGCGTCTTGAATGGGAAACGGCACTTCATCCTTGACTTGCCACTTCGCGGCCTCAGGCAGTTCGTCAGCCGACATGGGTGGCACCCGCACCCGTCGGATCGCGACCTCGGCACCACTGACCGACAGATGGACCCGATCGACGCGCGCCTCTCGCAAAATGGCCTGCAGGTGTGACGCGACCTCGGCTGGCACGTTGGATGAATCGGTCGGCAGCGCGCGCACCAGACTGCGCACCAATCGCAGGCCAGCCGCCGTGCGCTCCACCTGCGCGAGCTTGATCGATCGGCTGCCGATATCCAGGCCGATCCACTGCGTGTTGGAGCGCTTCCGTCGTCGAGCGGTCGTCACCATTGGCTGGTCACCGTGCCGGTGCCAAGGCTGCTCACCGAACTGTTGTAGCTCTCCAATTCCTTGACGCTTGGCTTCTTGCTGCTGGACGCACTGATCGAGGCTCGAAGATATCGGTGTGAGGTCGCCGTAAACGTGGCGGTCCAGGTCTTACTCGGCGACTCGACGACGGATAGCCCGGTCGGCGTGGTCCATGAGATGTTATCATCCGACCAGTCAACCGTCACCCCGGTGACATTGCTGTGCTCCTTCACGACGATCTTGTTCAGCGTGATGGCGCTGGCAAAATCCATCTTGATCCACGCGTTGCCGTCGACACCCGCTTTCCATTTGGTGCTCGTGTTGCCGTCCTTGACGTTGGCGACCACATCCGTGCTGTCGGATGACGACGCAGACGCCGCGGCGGTCAGCGAGTGGTTGGTGCCATTAGCCAGCGTCACGCTGAGTTGACGCTCCACAACCTGCCGCTTGGCTCTGGTAACCGCCTGACTCGGCACATAGCCGTTTGAGGTCATGGTATAGGTTGAATCACCATTATCCACCAGCGTCGCCTGATACTCGCCTGGCCCAAAGGTCTCCGTATAGGTGTTGCCGGCACCAGCCGCCGCAGTCCATGTCCCGGCCACTGTGGCTTGTCGACTTCGTTGCCAGCCAGCTTCCGCCAGGTAGAGCGCTTGCTTGTCCAGCAACTGGCTCTGCCCTGCGCTCAGGCTATTTTGCGCGGCCATGCCAGCCGCCAGGGCCAAGCCAGACAGCACCAACAACAAGAGAAACGTCGCCAGCAGGATGGCCCCGCGCGATCTGCTCGTGGCGCTCATGAGTTGTTGCCCAAGTAGGCCGCAGCGGTCAAGGAGACGCTCTCAGCCCCGGTGGCGGCTGTCATCGTAATCTGCAGAATCCGGATATCGTCGCGACTGCCGCTGCCAACCGGCGTGCTCATCGCTGCCCCAGTCAGATCGACATAGTCAAAATCCAATGCCGACAGGTTGCTCACCAACGTGACGGTCGTCCCATTATAGGTACGCTGGAACTGACCACCGGTGACTTGATAGTTGATGTTGTTCTCGGTGGTGCCGTTGCCATCAAGATCCGCGTCGAGTTGAAACCGCTGGTCTTGCGCGTGGTCGACATGACTGGTGAGCTGGGCTTCTCGGGTCAGCAGATCGACCGCGCGGACCAACTGTACGCGCAACGATTCCCGCTGGTCATCTGCCGAGGCGGTCCGCAGCCCGACGATGGCGGTCTCATACACCGCCGCGATGATGGCGGCCAGAACACTGACCGCGATCATCAACTCGAGGATGGTGACGCCTCTACACGCCTGAGCGGTACGTTTGCAAGCTGACACTGGTTTCGCCTCCGGCCTCGTGCCAGTAGACCGTCACAACCACCTGTTTGAGGTTGGTCCATGGCGTGGTGACGGTGACCGCGCGATCAAACCGCGTATACCCTGATGGGGTTGCAATCGCCGCCCTCACCTCGTTGGTCAGGCTGCCATAGGCGGTGTTGCGCAGCTCCTCCAAGCGCCGTTGCGCCAGGTAACTGGCGATCAGCACGTTCTCGCCATCATGGACCCCGGCCTGCGCGCGCTGCAACAACTCCACAACAGCCACGGTGCCAGTCGCCATGAGGACAAGCGCCAGCATCACCTCCAGCAACGTAAACCCGCGAGCGGACCGATCGGTGCCCTGCCGACGCCGATGAACTTCAGCACGCGCTGGAGCCATCCGTGCCGGTGCCATTGGTCACCAGGATGTCCTGCGTACAGTCCCCGCCGCCGGATTCGGTGATGGTACCGCTGGTGCTAATAGTCGAGATATCCGTGGCGCGATCAGTCCCGATGGACCAAATCACGTAGTACACGGCCGGGCTGCCGCTGTCGCGAGCGTACTGGTAGGCCGTGGTCGTATTGAACGGGTCGTTCGGAATCGCGCTGACAATTCGAGGCGTGGCCGAAGTGAGCGCGGAGAGAGTCGCCGGAAGCGTGTTACTGTTATGAATATAGTACGACTCCACGGCCGTGGCCAACGTCCGCAACTCGGATCGGGCTCGCTGCGTATTCGCTTCATCCTGATAGCCGCGGAACTGCGGCAGCAGTACCCCCACCAGGATCGCGATCACGACGATGACGATCATCATCTCGACCAACGTAAACCCCGTCGTTCGACACCGCGGCTCCATCTTCATCCCTCCTTCTGCGGTTCCCAGGCCAGTCATCGAATCACGTTGACCATCCGAAACAGCGGCAGCAGCAGGCTCGCCGTGATAAACGCCACCAGCCCGCCTAACCCGGCCAAGAATGCTGGCTCCACCAAGGTGGTGAGCCGTTTGACGCCATGCTCAAGCACATCGTCATAGTGATTTGCGATCTCTGCCAACATATGATCGACGGTCCCAGACGATTCGCCGATGGCGACCATCTGCACCACCATCGGCGGAAATTCGCCGCTGCCGCGCAGCGGCGCCGCAAGCGTCCCGCCTTCCCGCACGCTGGCCTGCGCGTCCCGGCAGACGTGGCTGATGCGCTCATTCCCGCAGGTCTGTTCGGCAATCGTCAGGGCCTCCAAGACCGGCACCCCGCTGGAGAACAACGTCTCCAATGTCCGGCACAACTGCGCAATGGAGGCCTGACGAATCAGCTCACCCAAGAGCGGCACGCGTAGGATCAGCCGATCCCAACGCCGCCGACCGGCTGGCGTCCGAATCCAACTTCCCAGCCCAGCGGCTGCGGCCACCAGGCCCATGGAGAGGACCAGCCAGCCTCGCTGAATCACCTGCCCGATCACCTGCAGCATTCGCGTTGGCAGCGGCAGCGGCACATGGGCCTCCTGAAAAATCGCCAGGAATTTTGGAATAATCGCCAGGAACAAGAAGGCCATCACGCCAGCGCCCACAATGGCCAAGAGACAGGGGTAGGTCAGCGCCGTCGTCAATTGTTGGCGCAATGCGGCCTGCCGCTTGGCCAATATGGCCAAGCGTCGCAGAATATCGTCCAGCCGCCCGGACACTTCGCCGGCCCTGATCATGCCCAGGAAGAGCGGCGAAAACAGTCGCGGATGCCGGGCCAAGGCCTCAGAGAATGTGCCACCAGACTCCACCTCTCTCGCCACGCTGGCGATCACGCGCTGGAACGCAGGGTTCTGCGTTTGGTCGCGCAGCGTCTGCAGCGCGGTCACCAACGGGATTCCGACCTGTACCATTTTGGCCAGTTGCACTTCGAATAACACCAGTTCATCGAAACGAATTCGGCGCCACTTGGGGAACGTCCAAGACTGCTGGCGACCTGACAGCTGTTGGGAGCGCGTCACCAGATACCCTTGGCGCTTGAGCTGGTCAGCCAACGCCACAGGATCGTCTGCCTCCACGGTCCCGCTCACGGCGGTTCCCCGCTCATCTCTTGCGAGATACTTATACGTCGGCATCTATTCGCTACCGATTCGTGCACTGGTGAACAGGCGTACGGGCGAACGGGTCGTCAGCCCGCCGCGCGTCATCACTCGTACACCGGTACCCCTGTTCACGAATCATGGCAGATTCTATTATGGCGAGCTAGGCACACCATGATGCGCTCCCTCAGCTCATCCCATTCGTAGGGCTTGACGATGTAGTCCTCCGCCCCCAGGTCCATCCCAGCCTTGATGTGATCGGCCAGGCCCAGCGCGGTGAGGAAGATGACCGGGATGTGCTGGGTCGTGGGGTTGGCTTTCAATCGG
>JAHFGT010000062.1 GCA_023247275.1 Candidatus Omnitrophota bacterium | reverse complement strand
CAAGCCTATGCGCAGGGCCGCAAGCAATAGTCCCACGAAGACGACGGCAGAGCCGGCGCTGGTTATCGCGCGCATTTTTGACACGCCGCGCGAGCTGGTGTGGAAGGCGTGGACACAGCGCGAACAACTGATGCAATGGTGTGGGCCCACAGGCTTCACGATGCCCATCGCCACGCGAGATTTTCGCCCTGGCGGGGTCCTGCACTACTGCCTGCGCTCCCCGAATGGCTAGCAGATGTGGGGCAAATTTGTGTATCGTGACATCGCGGTACCGGAACGGATCGTGTTGGTGAACTCCTTCTCAGATGAGCAAGGCGGAACCACCCGACACCCTCTCAGCCCCACCTGGCCGCTGGAAATACTGACAACCACCACCTTCACCGAGCAGGACAGCAAGCCAACGATCACCCTTCACTGGATCCCCTTGAACGCGACCGAAGCAGAGCGTAAAACCTTTGACACCAGCCACGACGGCATGCGCCAGGGCTGGACCGGCACCTTTGACCAGCTCGCCGAATACCCCCGAGGCCATCAATGCCTGTGAATCGGATCGCACAGATCGCCTCTTTCTTGCTGGATGGAGCCTCGACGCGCTGCTGGCAAGGCGAGTTGCAGGTGTCGGCTTAAAGAGAGTTTGCGTATTTCGGTCCGTTGAGACTCCAGTCGTAGGGCAGATAGCGGATCCGCCATCGTCGAGCGCGCAGCGTCTTGCGGGTTTGTTGATCGACGGACCGGGCAACCGTCTCAAGGATGGTCCCAGGAATACACGGCGCGACCACGACATTCGGCAATCGGCTGCCGATCATGTCCGGCGACGACCAGTGAAAAATCTTTGAGAGCCAGATCTCGCCTCGAGATTCATCCAGTCGAACACCCCGCTGCGGATCGGCCACAAATTCTCTTGCTTGCTCGTCGAGTTGCCCCTCCAGCCGCCTGGCCTCGTACGCCTCAGCCCGCAGCCACGGCGCACCGGCCGAGGCACAGGTCAACGCGAAGTGCACCCGATACTCATGGAACGCGCGGGCCTGCCGCTCGATCTGATCAATCGTCAGCCACCGGCCGCCGACGCGGTACCGAATCCGATTGAAGAAGCCCGGCACCTGTTTGACCGACGGCAGCGGCCAGTAGTCGAGTACCCCTTGCAGGTTCACCGCGTTATAGGCGTTGAGCCACCACGCCAGCCGCTCTTCGTTGACTGGAAAGCGATCAGGCGCCAGCTGCGCGAGATCATCAAGGAAGAGCTGCAGGTCTGCGCGCTGGCGGCGCAACCCTTGGTAATCAACCTGACCGTGCCGCACATGCGTGTGCAGCAGACGATCGAACAGGGTAGAGTCGATTTCCCCTGCACGCTTACTGGTTGTCGGGTCCATGCGACCTCCTTCCCTTTGACCTCTCAGCCATGATACAGTGAACTGTTCGTCCTCGCAGCCATCATCGTCCGGAAAGGAGCGCGAATGACGCCGCTAGCTGACGCCACGCTGGGTGCGTTATCGTCACAAATCGATACCACCAAAAAACTGATCGACTTGGCGCTAGAGCTGTGCGTGAAGTACGGGTTTCAGGTGTTGGGCGGGCTGGTCATCCTGGCGGTCGGATGGCTCATCGCCAGGGTCGTCGAGCGGGTCGCGGCTGATCTGCTGGCCAAGCGCCGGGTCGATGTCACCGTCGCAAAATTTATCTCCGGATTTGCCAAACTCGGCGTCATGGCGTTTGCCGTGCTGGTGGCCTTGGGCAAATTCGGGATCGAGGTCACACCGCTCATTGCCGGCTTGAGCGTCGCTGGCGTGGGTATGAGCCTCGCGCTGCAAGGCACGCTGTCCAATTACGCCGCCGGCACCTCGCTAATCTTCACCAAACCGTTCAAGGTTGGGGACATCATCGAGGTGGCTGGGGTGGTGGGCGAGGTGGAGGACATGAGCCTGGGACAGACTCGACTGATCCGGGTCGACGGCGTCAAAGTCGTGGTGCCTAATAAGCATATCATTGGGGAGATCATTCTCAACTACTCCGGGCTGAAGGCGGTCGATATCAATGTCGGGGTCAGTTATCACGCGGACGTCGACAACGCGATCGAGACGGTGCGCCAGATCATCAAGAACAATCCGCAGGTCGTGCAGCAGAAGGGACCGAAGATTGGCATCTCCGCATTCGCCGACTCCAGCATCAACCTGACGGTGCGGCTGTGGTGCAAGCAGGCGGATTACCTGGACGTGCTGTTCAATATCAACAAGGCCATCTTCGACGACTTCAAGCGCAACCAGATCGAGATCCCCTTCCCCCAGCGCGAGGTCCATGTCCACCAGTCCAACAGGGATTCCACCCCTCTTACGTCTTAGTCACCAGGTGGCGTCGAACGGTTGACGCCGCGTGGGGTGATCGGGTGAGGTTGATCTGAAAAGGCACACCCTTCGAAAGAATGGGTCGCAAAACTACCAGGCCGACAGCTTCGCGTGGCGCGAGGCGACGGCAGCCAGTTGCCGGAATGCGCCTGTCGTATGACAGACGCGGCGCCCTGCACGGTGTCCAAGGTGCAGGGATTTTTGTTGGGCGAGCAGGAGGGCGCGATGCGCCAAGCCGTTTGGAGGGGTGGGGCGGTCCTGGGTCTGTTGCTGACGACGGGATCACCGGTACGGGCGGACGACTCCTCGGGGCTCGATGTCGTCGATCATCTGCCGGTCGCGAATGTGGTGGTGCGAACCGGGTTAGGATTGCTGGGAGCGAACGAGAGCTCGCGCACTTACACGGCCTTCCGTCAAACGGATGATGTGACAAGCGTTGGTCCGCAAACGGATCGAGATTCTGCACTCTTTGCAGGAGACTAATTTTTGGCTGCGGGGAGCACGGCGGCGGACGATTCCCTACTCACCAGCCGCGTGGTGCTTAATGGTTCTTCCCTGCACGAGGTAGACGACGTCTTCCGCGATGTTGGTGGCATGGTCGGCGATGCGTTCCAGATGACGGCTGACTAAGATCAAGTTCACCGCTCGGGTAATGGCCTTGGAGTCTTGCATCATATAGGTCAACAGCTCACGGAAGAGCTGGTCATCGTACCGATCCACTTCGTCGTCACGCCGACAGACCGACCGGGCGAGTTCAACGTCCTGACGAATGAAGGAATCCAGGCTGTCCTTGACCATGCGCTGGGCCAGCGCTGCCATGCGAGGGATATCGATCAACGGCTTCAACAGCGGCTCTTTGAGCAGGTCGAGCGTGCGCTCGGCGATGTTGACCGCCTGGTCGCCCATGCGTTCCAAGTCATTGTTGATCTTCAGCGCCATGGCGAGAAAGCGCAAGTCTCTCGCTTCCGGTTGATACAGCGCCATCGTCCGCAGGCACCGTTCGTCGATCTCAATCTCGAGCGTGTTGATCTGGGCATCTGACGCGATCACCTGACGAGCCAGCTCAGCGTCCCGGCTCACCAACGCCTTGATGGACAACCCGATGGCGGTCTCGGCCAGGGTCGCCATTTGCACCAGTTCGTCGGTGAGTCCAGCCAGTTCAACGTCAATATGTCGTTGCATGGTCGTAATCACCCGAGTGTAGCATCACGCGCTTGAGAGTCAAGCCGCGACGGGCGCTCACCCAAATCGTCCGGTAATATACGCCTCGGTGCGCGGATCGCGTGGCGTGGTAAACAGTTTCTCGGTCGCATCGAACTCGACCAGCTGCCCCATCAGCAAGAACCCGGTTACGTCTGACACCCGCGCCGCTTGCTGCATGTTGTGCGTCACGATCACGATCGTGTAGCGCTCTTTTAAGACGTACAGCAGCTCCTCAATCTTCGCGGTCGCGATCGGATCCAGCGCCGAGCAGGGTTCGTCCAGCAACAACACCTCTGGCTCAATGGCAATGGCCCGGGCGATGCACAGCCGTTGCTGTTGGCCTCCAGACAGCCGTAACGCATTGGTGCGCAGCCGGTCTTTGACTTCATCCCACAACGCGGCTCGTTTCAGGCTGTCTTCGACGACGCGATCGAGTACTACCCGTCGTTGCTCTCCATTCACCCGCAGGCCATAGGCGACGTTGTCGTAGATCGACTTCGGGAACGGATTGGATTTCTGGAACACCATGCCCACGCGCTTGCGCAGCTCGATCACATCAAGCAAGGGGTCAAAGATCTCCTGCCCATGGAGGAGAATCCGCCCCGTAATCCTCAGCCCCTCGATCAAATCATTGAGCCGGTTCAGGCATCGAATCAGCGTGGATTTCCCACACCCGGACGGCCCGATAAGGGCGGTGACCCGACGTTCTGGGATACTCATGGTGACCTGGTTGATCGCCAGGACCTTGCCATACCAGACGCTGAGCGCGTCAATCGCAATGGCGGTCTCGGGCGGCTCGCCTGCCGCAGCGGCTGGAGGACGGGCTGGGCGACGGATGGTCACCGTCTGGCCGGTCGTCAGGCGGGGTTGGTCCGTCATAGGTCTCAGACGTCTGCGCTGTGAAACCGTTGGCGCCATTGCCCTCGAATCCGCATGGCCGTCACGTTCAAACACACAACAATTCCCAAGAGCAACAGGGTCGTCATGTACACCATGGCCTTCGAGGCCTCGATGTTCGTGGACTGGTATCCCACATCATAGATATGGAACCCCAGATGCATAAATTTTCGTTCCAGATGGATGAAGGGCCACAGATGATCCAGCGGCATCGTTGGCGCCAGCTTCACCACCCCGGTGATCATCAAGGGAGCCACTTCTCCTGCGCCGCGCGCCATCGCCAGGATCGTTCCGGTCAGGACGCCTGGAATCGCCGCCGGCAGCACGACCCGCCACACCGTCTGAAATTTGGACGCCCCGCAGGCCAGCGAGGCTTCCCGCAGCCCGTTGGGCACAGCGGCCAATGCCTCCTCGGTGGCAACGATGATCACTGGAACTGTCATCAAGGCGAGCGTCAACGACGCCCAGAGGATGCTGCCGCCGCCGAAGGTCGGCGTGGGCAGCCGTTCAGGAAACACGAATCGATCAATCGTTCCGCCGATCAGATAGCAGAAAAACCCCAGGCCAAACACCCCGAACACGATGGACGGAACCCCGGCCAGGTTGTTGACCGCAATGCGAACGCCCGAGACGAGTGGACCTTGCTTGGCATATTCGTGAAGGCACAACGCTCCTAAAACACCCAGCGGGACCACGGCCACGGACATGAGCAGCGTCATCAGCACCGTTCCAAACACGGCAGGTGCCACGCCGCCTTCGGTGTTCGCCTCTCTTGGCGGATCGAAAACAAACTCCCGTAAGCGATCGGCATAGACAGCGACCCGTCCACACCATGACAAGCGATTCGGTTGATGGATCCGCACGATCGCGGAAATCGGCAACTCCTTTTGGCGTCCGTCAATCGAGGTCAAGACCACGCGATAGGCTTGGTCCTGTGCTCGCTGTTGTCCGAGCGAGTCCGCGATCCTGGCATACCGCTGCTCAAGAACCTTGATCGCGTGTTGGTGGCGTTGCAGTTGACGCTGCTCGGTTGGAGTGTCCAGGCGTCCGCGCAGCTCAAGCCGCCGGATGGCCAGACGGTGCTGCTCTACCTCATCGTTCAGATCGCCAATGATTCGCCGCTCAATTCGTCGGATGACCCGAGTCCGTTGACGGGCGCTCGGCCGCTGCCGCAGCAGCGCTGCCCAAACCTGCTCACGGTTTCCTGACACCGTGCCCTCCGGTGTTTTCACGTCGCTGATGAATCCATACCACGGACCCCACTCAAGCCGTTCCACCACCACCGCCTCGGTCGGGCGGCTCTGCGTGAGGATGTGCTGGTCGTTGATCCACACAAAGTCTGTCTCGTACACATCACGATTGCCGATCCGGTACAGCGTCCGTTGGGCGCGAGCCCCCTGGGCATGGTCGTCGGCCGGGATCGGCTCACGGCGGTGCACGAGCCCCAGATACCGTCCTTGGTCTGACGTGGTCAGCTCCCAGAGCGGTTGAGGCCAAAACGTCCCAAGGCCCTGACACAGGATCAGGCCCATGAGCCCGACGATCATCAGCAGCGCAATCGCCAACATACAACCAGTTAACTGAATAGGCAACTGACTCACCACGCGTCGAGGGGTGACCCTTCGACTTCGCTCATCCTTCGACCAGCTCAGGATGAGCGTCCTGAGCAGAGTCGAAGGACGCTCAGGGTCAATGCGCCCACTGGTCAGATTCAATCGTGGGCGCATTTAGAGGCCTTGCAATTGTCGTCTCAAATGCAACCGCACCAGTTCAGCCGCCGTATTGACCACAAACGTCATCGCGAACAACACCAACGCGGCGACGAACAGCACGCGGTACAGCGTGCCGCCATAGGGCGCCTCTGGAATTTCGACCGCGATGTTCGCCGAGAGGGCACGGAACCCGTTGAAGATCGACCAGTCCAGGATAGGGGTATTCCCGGTAGCCATGAGGACGATCATGGTTTCTCCGACCGCCCGACCAAACCCCACCATGATCGCGGAAAATACGCCTGAGCCGGCCGCTGGCAGCACCACCCGCCAGGCTGTTTGCCAAGCCGACGCCCCGCACGCCAGTGACGCCCCCACCAGATGTTTGGGAACGGCAGAAAACGCGTCTTCGCAGATCGTGAAGATGATCGGGATGACGGCAAATCCCATAGCCCAGCCCACAATGAGCGAATTCCGCTGGTCATAGCGCATCCCGGTCGCCCGCAGCAGCCATCCTTCGAAGTGCCCGCCACACACGATCCGTTCAAGGACCGGCCCGACCCAGACGGCGACCATGATCCCAAGAACCACACCGGCCGCAAGGATCCAAAACTCACCGCGATGAATCCCGGCCGTCGCGGACGACAGGCGTCGCCACAGCGCCAAGCCGCCAACGGAGACCGCGGGCACTGCCACCGGCAGGATTAGGACGCTGACGATGTGATTCTGCACCAGCGGTGCCAACACGACCCCGGCGACAAAACCCAGCACGACACTGGGAAGCGCTGCCATCAACTCGATCGCCGATTTGATCGGGTTGCGCAGCCGCTTGTCGAGAAATTGGGAGCAGTACAACGCTCCAAACAAGGCGAGTGGCACAGCAAACAGCAGCGCATAGCAGGTGCCCTTCAACGTGCCGAACACCAGGGGGACCAGACTGAGCTTCGGTTCGAAGTCATCGGTGCCCCCGCTGGATTGCCAAATATAGTCCGGGTGCTGATATCCCTCATACCACAGTTTTCCGAACAGCGCGCGCCAACTGATCTCAGGGTGGGGATTGTCGATCAGCCAGTGATGCAGCTGCCCTGTGTGGTCGACGAGCACAGCCCCGTTGGCTTTTGGCGCCATGTCCAGCACGGTGGGAAGCGCTGGAACCAGGAACTGCCAGAGCGTACGCTCCGACGTCATATAGTGCAGCCTGGCCACCCCATCTGCGGAGACGCTGATCAACCCCTTGTCCCGGGGCGAGGCGGCGATGACCGTCACGGTCGACGCATGCTGAGGAAACGGGTGGATCCGTCTCAGCCGCCATCCATCCGCTGCGCGGTCGTCGCGGACCAGCGACCAGGTGGCCACGCTGCCATCGCTGCCGCCGACCGCAACAGACCGATTTCCCAGCATGTACGTCATCGTGGTGACGCACCCACCAGGCACCGCTGGAACGGTTTCGATCAGCTCAGCCGGCCCTTGAGCTGGCAGACCCCATCGAGCCAGCAGCCCATGGCTTGTCCCAACCAGCAACTGCGTTCCGGATTCATTGAGCAACACGCCGGTCGGATGACCCAGCGGCTCCACCAGCACCCGAGCACTCTCCTGAGTGTGCTGGACCGGCCCGCCCAGCGGCCGTTGCGTCGTGATCCGGGTCACGAGCAGTTGCGTGCCGTCGATGACCGACGCTGCAACGCTCTGCTCGCCGGCTGTTCGAAACGCCAGTTGCGTGATTCGATGGTCTGAGGCCACCGACAGCTTGAAGTCTGGCTCGACGATCGCCTGCACACGCCGCTGGCTACCAGTGAATTGTGTCACAAATTGGATGGTTCCGGTCCATAGGGTTCCTTGCTCTGTGCCGATCGCGACCTGGGGATCGCGAATCACCCTGGACACCGCGCTGACCCGCTCACCTTCAAGCCCTGGAATCGGCACGAGCTCTGGCGGCTGCCGACGGGCCAGCGAGAAGAGTCGCAAGACGGGATCCTGGCCCAGCACCCCGACCCGTTCTTGCTGCTCGTCGATGACGATCAACCGGGCTGGCTGGTCGCTTGACAGCACCGGTTGAACAATCCCTGGAGTGAGTCGGGCCCCCTGGAAGAGCGGGAAAATTTCCAGCAGCAAGAACAGCCCGATCCCGAGCACAGCGCCAATGATGCTCACGCCGCTAATCGAGATCAGTGTCCGCGCCACCTGGTCGATCAGCCGTACGCGCCGTCGAAATGCCGCTGCGGCCGGGTCGCCGGTCATGACGACCGGCAGCCGCTGACGTCTCGCAGGGGTTGGTTCAAGCGCGGTGAATTCGGCCATGGGAGCGCTCACAATACGTCGTCGACCTTTTTGATCTCCACCGCTTCAATCTCTTTGAGTAGCGGGATAAAGCCATCCTTGACCACCGCGCTCTGCCCTTCCTGACTCAGGACATACCGCAACAACTCAGCGACCAACGGATCGAGCGGCTTGCCTGGCGCTTTATTGACATAGATGTACAGGTACCGACTCAAGGGATAGGTGCCGGCGTACACCTTGTCCGCCGTCGCCTCGTACACCTTTGTGCTGCCCAGGCCAGTCAGCGGCAGCAGGCGCACACCGGCGGTTTTGTAGCCCATGCCACTGTACCCGATTGCAAACCGGTCATTGGTCACGCCCTCGATCACCGTGGCTGACCCGGGTTGCTCTTTCACCGATCCTTTGAAGTCGCCCTTGCAGAGCGCATGCTCTTTGAAGTACCCATACGTTCCTGACGCCGAGTTGCGCCCGTAGAGGCTGATGGGCGCATTCGCCCACTCTGCCTCAAGCCCGAGCTGGCCCCAGGTAGTGAGGCTGGCTTTGCCTCCACACGCCCGGGTGCTTGAAAAGATTGAATCCACCTGTTCGAGACTCAGATGCTGAATCGGATTGTCTTTATTGACAAAGACACCGAGTGCGTCCAACGCAACGGCCACAGCGGTGGGTGGGTAGCCGTACTTCTTTTCGAACGCATCGATCTCGGTAGGCTTCATCGGTCGAGACATGGGACCGAGCTGCGAGGTCCCGGCAATGAGCGCCGGTGGTGCGGTTGATGAACCCTTCGCCTCGATCTGGATTTTCACGCTGGGATAGTACGTGGCAAACCCTTCGGCCCAGAACGTCATCAGGTTATTGAGCGTATCCGACCCGATGCTGTTGAGGTTGCCGGTCATCCCGCCCACTCGTTGGTACATTGGAAGCCTGATATCGACCGCGATCGGGCTGGCGCTGACCGCGGCTGTGCCGCCGACCCCAAGCGCGACTAGCCACGCGATTCCCCATCGTTTCATGTCGTGTCCTCCTTCTGTAGATGTATTCTCCAAGAAGTATAACTGCTCACTGTAAACTCTCCGTGAGGCCAATGTAAAATGTGTGTAAAATCTCCCTGCCTCAGAATTTGGTAATCCAATCCACCTGCAGGCGATTCTCTCCACCTTTCGGCGCGGTCACGGAATCCCA
>JAHFGT010000017.1 GCA_023247275.1 Candidatus Omnitrophota bacterium | reverse complement strand
GACAAAATAGGTGTCGTGCAGGTACAGGTCGACCGGGGTTGCCGCGACGAAAATCCCGGTGAGCCCGCCGATGACGAACATGGAGACAAACCCGAGCGCATGCAGCATCGGCGTCGTCAGCCGGATCGAGCCCCGCCACAGGGTCGCCAGCCAGTTGAACGTCTTGATGGCCGACGGCACCGCGATGACCATCGTGGACACCATGAAGCTCGTCCCGAGCGTCGGGTTCATGCCGCTGGCGAACATGTGGTGCGCCCAGACAAGAAATCCCAACAGCGCGATCCCCATGATCGCGTAGACCATCGAGTGGTACCCGAACAGCGGCTTGCGGGAGAAGACCGGCAGTATTTCGGAGGCGATCCCCATCGCCGGCAGGATCATGATGTACACCGCCGGATGGGAGTAGAACCAAAACAGATGCTGCCACAACAGCACATACCCGCCGCTATGCGCCTGCGCGACCCCGTCGATGATCAAGCCGGCCGGCAGAAAGAAACTGGTGCCAGCGGTTGTGTCCAATAAGAGGAGGATGAGCGCCGAGGCCAGGACCGGGGTGGCGAGGACGACGATGATCGCGGTAATAAACAGCGCCCAGATCGACAGCGGCAATCGGAAGAACCCCAGGCCCGGAGCGCGCAGATTGATGATCGTGGTGATGTAGTTGACCGCTCCCATAATGGACCCGGATCCGAGGATGATCAGGCCGACGATCCAGCACACCTGGCCCGGGCCAAAGGTCGTGCTCAGCGGCGCGTACGAGGTCCATCCGGCTTGCGCCGCCCCGCCTTGCAGAAAAAATCCAGATAAGACAATGGTCCCGGCGATCGGCGTCAGCCAGAACGAAATCATGTTCAGCTTCGGAAACGCCATATCGCCAGCGCCGATTTTCAGCGGGATCAGATAGTTGCCGAACACACCCACCAAGAGCGGGATGATCGCGAAGAAAATCATGATCGAGCCATGCATCGTAAACAGCATGTTGTAGTACTCTGGGGCCATGACCCCGCCTGGCATCCCCTCTGGTGCGATCTTTCCCATAAACCCGAGCGGCTGTCCTGGCCAGCCGAGCTGCCAGCGGATCAGCATGGCCAGCAGCCCACCAAACAGCAGCATGACCAGACTGAGGAACAGAAACTGAATCCCGATCGTCTTGTGGTCCGTCGAGAAGATGTAGGTACGGACAACCCCCAGTCGCTGGGTCGAGGAATGGGGGGGTGATGTTTCCATCGTCGATGACCCCTAGTGAACCGCGGCCGGCGCTGGCGGTGTGGCCGGGGGAGTCACCGGTGTCGACGCGACACCGACCGGCGCTGGCGGCGCCTTCTGGGTCAGCCACCCTTGGAACGCCTCAGGCGTTTCGGCTGTCAAGAATCCGCGCATGCGAAAATGGCCTAACCCGCACAGCTCTGCGCACGCGATGTCGTAATGTCCTGGCTTGGTCACCGACACCCACACCCGCCCGGTGAGCCCAGGCACCGCGTCCTGCTTCATCCGAAACTGCGGCACGAAGAAACTGTGGATGACATCCTTCGATGTCAGCTGAATAAGGATGGTTTTTCCCACCGGCAGATGGAGCTGGTTGATCGTTGTGATGTCGTCGGCCGTATTGAGCGCCCCGTCAGCGCCTGGGTAGCGAATGTTCCAGACGAACTGCTCAGCGGTAATTCCGATTCGCAGATCTTCAGGGGGCGGCGCGCCACGCACCTTGGCCCAGATGTGCTGGCTGTAGATCGCCAGCCAGACCAGGATGAGCGCCGGGATCGCGGTCCAGACAATTTCCACCAGCACATTGCCATGGGTGTACGTCGCTGCGCGCCCCGGTCGATGCCGATACCGCACCAGAAACGCGAGGAGCGTGCCTTCCACCAGGACAAACGCGATTCCGGTGATAATCAGGATCAGCGTGAACAGCTGATCGATCAGCGGCGCTGTCGTCGTAATCGGCTCCGGCAACCAGACGCGAGCGCCAGGCCCGGTGGCCGCGGCTGCGGTGGCCGCTGACCAGCACCAGAATCCTGCTGCCGACGCTCGTATGGTCCAACGCGCGTTCACGTGTCGCTGGTCTCACTGCGCCTGGAAGGTGAACTCGACCGTCTTGGCCTCGCCCTCGCCCACCGTCACGGTTTGCGTCTGGGTGCCGAACTTCTCGTGCCATGCTTCGACCGTGTACGTGCCGGCCGGGACGTTGGCGATCGTAAAACTGCCGTCATCACCGGAGACCGCAAAGAACGGATGTTCGAGCACGCCCAGGTACGCGGTCATCCACGGGTGCACATTGCACTTAAACCTGACCATGACCTCTGGTTTGCTAAAGGTCTTGGTCGTCTTCATCGGCATGGCCTGCGCGATGTTAAACGGTGGATTGGCCTTTGGCTTGGCATTAATGTTGTGCATCGTCTGATCGCTGTTGGTAATCTCCAGCGGCTGGCCGGCCTGAATTCCAGAAATATGCGGCGTATACCAGCAGCCGTTCTGGTCCAGCACGACTGGGGTGGTCGGCGGCGTGAACGGGCCTTTGACCCCCTCCTTGAGATACACGAACGCGTTCTTCAACAGGCCGTTCTGAACCATGACCTCATCCGATACGACCGGTGTCGGATGTTTTTGTTGGCAGACCGGGTCTGCCTCCATGGCGATCGGTTCTGGCGTCGGTACGGGGCCACTGAAGTGGAGAATCCCCTTGATCGATGCGCTGCCACCGCCGGTCGTCGGCGTCGCGGCAGGCGCCTCGGCCAACTGGACCGGCTGGCTCATGGGGGGTTGAGCGTCTGGCCGGGCTGCGGCGTCCTGGGTCTTGCCGCCTCCGCAACCAATCGCGATGATCACCGCACATCCCAACGGGGTCAACCAATATCGTGCCGATCGATCTCCTGACATGGTGCGTTCCTCCTTCTGATTGGCTAGTGGTGCGCTGGATGTCGCGCGCGTTCGAGCGCGACATCCACCCATGGGGACACCGCAAGAGCCTGGTGATTGCCGCCGTCCCAGACGGCAAACGCCATTGGGGTCAAGACGTCGGCCGTCAGGGCCGCAGCCCCTTGCGGCGTGTGCGGGGTCAAAGACCGGCGCAGGAGCAGGCGCCATCGGCCGTCGTCGAACCGCGCCGCATTGTGCAGTTCAGCTGCCGATGGTGGTCGAGTTTGGATCTGTTCATAGTTCGACACGATCCCCTCATACGCCGTCGACGATGGCGCCGACCAGTAGCAGAGATCCAGCGGTGGTGCACCGGCATACGGCCAGGCTTGCAGCGTCACCACATCGCCCTTGACGCTTGCCGGCTCCAGAATCACCGCCAGCGCGTCCGGCGACTCGTTGCGGCTCTCTGAGGGGTCGTCCCAACTGACCAACAACCCGAGCTGTTCCTCATTATAGACCACCTGGAAGGTGGCCGCCCGTACGGTTGGGGGGTTGGCCCATTCACCAGCCGGAGTGACCACATTGCGCAGCCGAACGTCGGTTCGCTCTGCGGCCTGCCAGCGCGGATCATCAACCGTCGTGGGCAACTCGCCGTCGATCCGATGCGCATGGACGATCATGTTCCAATGTGCCGGCTCTTGCAGCGAGGCCACATAATAGGCCAGCTGCCAGGTCTCCTCCGGCGTCATGCCAGACTCGACATACGAGGGCATGCCGGTTCCGTCGATTCCGGTCAGAAACCGGGTGGCGATCGCGGTGGGCGAATTGCCACCCCGGTAGGCCCATCCCTGGGTCAAGTTCGCCGGGCGGATCGGCATCCCCCAATCATCGACCAGCGTCGCTGAGGACCTGCCATTGGCTCGGCCTTGTTTGCCATGGCACGCTGCGCAGCCGTACTTGTCATACGCTGCCCGGCCGGTGTTCGCCTTCGGGTTCGACGAAAACACCGGCAACGTCACCGGGGTGGATTCTTGCTGGAACACCTGCGGGGCGAAACTCTTGAGGTAGTCCACCAACTGCCACCGGGTCTCTTCACTCAGCTGGCGCCAATCCGGCATATTAGTCCCCGGGAGGCCGTTGGTGATGGTCGCGAACAGATCGTCGTCGGACGGCGGGGTGCCGCTGGTCGTCGTGCGGAATTTATAGGTGCCGACCGTAAAATCGCGGGGCCGAGGATAAAACCGCTTCGCGTCCACGCCATCTCCTTTGCCCTGCATCCCATGGCACCGGGCGCAGGATTGCTGATACGCGGCTTGGCCGGCGGCTGGATCCGGTGTCGGACGGTGAGTGGCGTTTGCAGCAGGCGTCGCCCTGCTGTCAGGCACCAGCCCGATCAGAACGAGCGCGCCCGTCACCAGTATGCTGAGGGTGGTTCGATGTACGACGGAAGCCATGGCTATCAGGGTATTCTAACGAAGGTGCCTCGGTTCGTCAACGAAGCCGGGTCACTGGAGTGTCTGATCCCACCAGCCATTGACCAGCTGCATGAATCGTTGCGGGTCATCGCGGAACAGAAATTCGGCGTGCCGGCCGCGGTCGATGATCGCCAACCGCTTCGGCTCGCGCGCCGCGGCATACAGCCGCTTGCTGTGCTGATGTCCGACGATCGGATCTCGGGTTCCGTGCACGAACAATGTTGGCACCGGTAACTGCGCGACCAGATCCAGCGGACGTGGCTTGGGTAGAAATGGGCTCCCAGGCCGACAACCGGTGCCAGGTCCAAGCGCTTGGCAGCCGGTCCAGATGGCTTGTGGGTGCCACCATTTGAACTCGATCCGGTCGAACGTGCTGGGCGCGCTGACGCTGATCAGGCTGCGCACCACCGGCCATCGTCGCTGGCTCAGCGTGGTGATCGCGATCGCGCCGGCCATGGAGAACCCGATCAGCCCGACGGCCGTGTATCGCTCCTGCATCCATTCTAGCACCGCCTCCAGATCTGCCGACTCCCGACTGGAAAATGTGTACCAGCCGCCGGAGCGTCCGTGCCCTCGGAAATCCATGCACACGACATCGTACCGATCTGTGAACGCTTGGCTCATTCGCTGAAAACTGCGGGCCTGCTTACTTTGGAAGAATCCGGGGCAAACGATGATCGCTGTACGCGAGGCATGGGCATACCAATCGAACGCGATTCTGATTCGGTCATGGGTGAGCACCGTCTGGGTGAGCTGGCCCATCGCGCATCGTTACCGTGATCGAAACCCGCCGCAGATCATCAGCCACGGAACCGCGGCTCCAAGAATTGCGCCTAACACCAGCCCCGGCCGCCGCCAGGCTATCGAGAGGATCAATGCCAGAGCGATCCAGGCGCCCTCGACCATAAAAATGCGTTGATGCCTAGCTGAGCGCCCAGCCGAAACGCGAGGCCGCTCAGCGCGACCCCGACAATAAATTCGGCTGGTCTACTCATTTCCACGAGCTCATGAGCATTATCCCGCCGCAGACCATGAAGACGAGCAGCACCCCGATGGCATGGCACAGCGCCCACCCCACGAGCAACCCATACCGTCGCTTCACCACCGCATAGACGATGAGTCCGATGTGCGCCGCCCCCCCGCTCAAGATTCCCATCGATCCGTGCCAGTGAATCGAGCTGAGCACCGTGGCAAGGACAAGACTCCCGATTCCGATCAGCAGCGAGATTCCCAACCCGATCCAGATGTCCCGCCAAAAGCCAGGCTGCTGTGCCATGTCATCTCCTCTCTGTCAACATCTGTGACGCGGCCTCCTGCGCCTGCCGCAGCGGCGCCAGGCGGGTCTGCTCGAAATCATCCCGATAGAACAGGTTGTACGTATCGAATGGGATCAGCCGGCCATCCGGATGCACAATGTGCACGCACGTCTTCTTCACCGAGCGGACATCGAACGAGTACGCGTCGATGAACTGCATGATGATGATCCGAAACAGATTCTGGTAGCCGATTCCCTCCGGGATCGCAGCGCGCGGCAGGCAGCACAACAGGTCCCGCAAGCTTGCCGCCTGCGACTGTGGCGAATGGTTGGTCGCTAGCAGCCGGAACAGGCTATCGCGGACCGCCTCGTCTTTCTCGAACACGATCGTGTTGCGGCCTCCGTCGATCAGAACCTGGGGATCGATCAAGCTGGTGAGTGGCTTGACCTGGCCATGAACTTTTATCGCGTACGCCATCGCGATGCTGTCCGGGTGGCATGGCACCGGCACGATATCCTCCGGACGAAAGACGGATGATTGCTCCAAGATCTTGCGGCGCACCTCAGTCAGCGTCAGCCGGTCAGTGGCCGGATTGAATCCTTCGAGCCGTCCGGCGACTTGGATCGGCTGAAACGTGATCCCGCGCACGCACGGCTGCTGCAGCGCATAGTCGATGATCCGACCGACTTCACCGTCATTCAGCCCCTTCTTCAGCGTCACCACCAGCGTGGTCGACAGCCCCAGATGGTTGAGCCGTTCCAACGCCTTCGCCCTGATCTGGCGCAAGTCTGCGCCGCGCAAGGCAAGCAATGGCTGCACCTCCAGCGAGTCGAACTGCAGATACACCTCAAACCCTGCGCGATACGCCGCCAGCCGGTCGGCGAACGCTGCGTCGTTGGCGATCCGCACTCCATTGGTGTTCACCATCAGGTGCTTGATCGGCCTGGCCTTGGCCAGGTCCAGCACCGCGAAGAAATCCGGATGCAACGTTGGCTCCCCTCCAGAAATTTGCACCACGTCGGCTTCGCCCTCGTTGCGGATGATGGCGTCGAGCATGCGCTCGATCTGCGCCAGGCTGCGGTATCCAGGGCGGCTTGGCCCGCTGGAGGCATAGCACACCGGGCACTGGAGGTTGCAATGATCGGTGATCTCCACGATGCTCAAGCACGAATGCTGCTCATGATCGGTGCACAGCCCGCAGTCGTACGGGCAGCCCCATTTGACCGGCGTGTTGTACCGCATCGGCATCTCTGGCCGCTTGATGAACACCTCGCGGCAGCGTCGATAGTAGTCGATGTCGTCGGCCAGCAGCACCCGCTCAACGCCATGCTCAGGACACCGCTTCACCAGGTAGACGTTGTCCTCCTCGAACAGCACCTTGCCATCGACTCGTCGATAACAGGTCGAACAGATCGAGATGACGACGTCGTAATAGAGGTACGGGCGGGTCTGTCCCATCACGCGCTCCGAGGGTTGGCGAACAGGCGGATGAGATCGCGCCGGTAGTACACCAGCGCGGCCAGGCACAGCCACTGCAGCGCCGCTAGCCCGGCCATGGACACCCCAGGCTTGAGAAACTCCACCGCAAACCGAAAGCTCATGTAGGCGATCATGAACCGCTTGAAGCTGTCGCCTGGCTCATGCGGTTGACCCATCCGCCGTCGCAGCCACATCGCGAGCCCGATTAAAAACACGATCTCATACAGTTGAGTCGGATGCCGGTGCACGCCGTCGCCAAAGTCCACGCCCCATGGCAGGCTGGTCGGTAATCCGTGCGTCTGGTCTGCCAGTCCGGTCAAGAAGCAGCCGATCCGGCCAACCGCAATTCCAACCGCCAACGGGATCGCGAACAGGTCTCCGGTTGGCTGACGAATGTGGAGCAGCCGCTTGATCCCTTCGACCGCCAACAGACCACCTAACAATCCGCCGATAATGCTTTTACCCTGAATGAGCTGCTGCGGATCGTGCAGCATAAGGTACCAGGTCTGCGACGGATCGGCGACCCAATGCGCCAGCTTGCTGCCGAGCACTGCACCAACCGCCGCCGCGGTGATGATCCACATACGCGGCTCCAGACTCAGCACATCTCCATACCGACGCCGCAGTTGCCAATGGAGCTGCGCTCCGATAGCGTACGCCAGTGACTCAAACACGACGTGCGGGTGCAGGGCGAGCGGACCGAGATGAATGATGACGGGAAATGTCATCACACCCACCGGCGGTCGTGGGCGAGGAATTTGACGCGGCCAAGATAGGCATGGACCAGCACCGCGAACCCGATAAACGCCAACAGCTCGTCGGTAGAAAGCCCTCGGACGTAGATGGCCGCCAACAGCTGATTGAGCACCCACGGCGCATACCACCACACCCGGGTGCTCAGCCGGTACCGGCGATCAAAGATCCACAGAAAGCTGGTCATCAATACGAAGAAGCCGGGAAAATGCAAGAACCGCCAGGTGCCAGGCCATGAGATCGTGTAGAACCAGTGGGTCAGCGCACCCCACTGGTATCGTGGGATGATGAGGTCATGCCCACGCCCCAACGCCGGTACCACGATGATCAGTAACAGCCCACCGTAGAAACAGACCAGCAGCCCCCGGACCAGTTTTTGGAATTGCAGGTAATGCGAAAAGTAGTAGACCCACAGCGCGTCGGCAAGATACCACAGCGGGAAGAGATACGTCGCGGTCCACCAGTCGGCCAGCAGCCGCCCGCGTAGGCCGGAAAACGGCCAGTGTGCCGTGAGGCTGTTCGTGGGTTTCCACACCGCCAGACGCATCGCCGTCACCGCGTCGAACAACGTCGGGAACATGGCGATCAACAGCGCGATCGGGGCGATGACATTACGGAACAACTTGGTCTGCCAGTTCTGCGGGATTAGATAGATGTCACATAAGAGATACGCCAGGTACACCGCGTACGCCAGGCATGCAGAGCTGATGGTCCGCTCATCCCACACCTGGCGCAACCGCATCACCACATCCCCGACAACGATCGCGATCAGCGGCAGCCATTCGTAAATCCGGATCGGCGAAGCCGGCCCGTGCATCAATTCGTCAATCCGCTCCTCGGCGCGCAACGCGGGCTCGATCCGACCGACGATCGGCTCCATCACCGTGTCGATGATACGGCGGTGATACTCCTTGTCGTGCGCGCGGATCTGCCGCTCCTGCTCGTCCAGCACCACCGGCGAGTAGAACTTCAGGGTGATCTTGCCTGGACGCGGGAACACCCGGCCCCACCATGTGCGGTCGGTCGGCGCCTGTGGCGCCCACACGCGAAACGCCCCAGCAATCGTCGCTGGACAGATCACCGCACCGGTTTCGATCGCCAGGCGGGCGGCGCCGGTCTTGTGGTCGGCGACATGCCCATCCGGCGTGAAGCCGCCCTCGGGAAAGATCCCAATCACCCCGCCCTGGCGGAGCACCGTGAGCGCTTGTTCATACGCGGTGCGGTCCGGCTTTGACAGATCGATCGGGATCGTGCCCATCGCGCGCATGAACCAGCCGAACACATGCCGAAACCCGCGCACCCAAGCGATAAAGCGCACCTGGCGTTTGACGCCAAGCTGGATGAGAAACGGATCAAAATAGTTCACATGGTTGCACACGATGATGACCGGGCCGTGAGCCGGCACCTGCTCCTGCCCGTCGATGTCCAAGAGATGGAAGGTGCTGAAGAACCACCAAAGGAATCGGCGTAGCACGACGTCAATCATTGGTGTTTGTTTGCACGAGGCGCTGGCGAACCTCGAGCCGTTTGATCTTGCGCGTCGCGGTCTTCGGTAATTCATCCTTCCACAGCTCGAACCCTACCGGCCGTTTGTAGTCGGCCAGCCCTTTGCCGATCTTGGCTAGCTCGCCAGTCAGCACACGAGTGACCGTTGCCTTATCAGTTGCCAGCCCAGCGGCCTTGAACTGTTCGTCGCTGGGCACGATGACCGCATACACCTCCTCGGTGCCGGCCTTGAGCCCATCAGTCGCCGGCCTGCCCAGGATGCACACCTCCTTAATATACGGTGAACGGGCCAGTAGCTCTTCGACCTCTTCCGGCTGGACCTTCTTGCCGCCGCCGGTCACGATCAGATTCTTGATCCGACCGGAGATATAGAGGAAGCCGTCTTGATCGATGTAGCCCAGATCGCCGGTATGAAACCAACCGTCCTTGAGGACTTCCGCGGTCGCTTCAGGATTCTTAAAGTAGCCGCGCATCACGTTCGGCCCGCGGGTGATGATCTCCCCGTCTGGCGCGTCAGGCCGCGCGCGCACAATCTGCACCTCAACACCTGGCAACGGCTTGCCGACCGAGCCAATCCGATTCGCGCGCAGGCTGTTGCCGCTCACCACCGGCGCGGTCTCGGTCAACCCATACCCTTGCAGCACCGGAATCCCCAGCGCTGAGAAATCTACAGCGATCTGCGGATCCAACGGCGCGCCGCCTGACACAAAACAGCGAAACCGTCCACCGAACTGTCGATGGATCGGCTTGAACAACAGCCGTCCCATCGACACGCCCAACCGGTCGCACCACTTGGCGATCGCAAACAGCCTGTTGAACACTCGCCGCTGCCCCCTCGGCAACGCATCGATCTTTCGGAAGATTCCATCGTGCAGCATCTTCAACACCAGCGGCACGACCAGCATCACCGTCGTGCCGGTCGCCTGCATCGCCTTGAACAGCTCGGTCGGCTTCAGGCTCTGGCAATAGGTCACCGTGCAGCCATAGTACAGCGGCCCAAGAAACCCGCCGGTGATCTCGAACAAATGATTGACCGGCAGAATGGAGAGGAATTGATCGTCCGGCCGGTAGTCGATCATCGTCGAGAACGACTCGATCTCGAACCGCAGGCTGCCGCAGGAGATCTCAACGCCCTTGGGTGTGCCGGTCGTCCCAGAGGTGTACACGATCAGCGCGGTATCCTCATCGGTCACGTTGCGTCGCGACGTGGCACGGCCGCCTGGCGGCAAGCTGCCCAATGCTGGCCAATGGTCAGACTGCTCCTCGAGCGACAACACCGAGGTGAGTGTCGGCACGTGTGTCTTCAGTCGCTGCGCCATCTCTTCGTGCTTCTTCGACACCAGGAGCGCTTTGGCCTCTGCATGGTTGAGCACATTCACACACTCTGGCTCTTTGAGCTTCACCTCGAGCGGCACCACGATCGCGCCGATCTGGACCACGCCAAACAGCGCTACGCCCCAGATCGGCCGCCCTTCCGAGAGTATCGCCACCCGGTCCCGGTGCTGAATCCCTTGCTCCATCAGCCACGCGGAAACCCGCGCCCGCTGCCGAGCCAGCTCGTCGTATGTCATCCCGCGCACCTGGCCATCGGCAACCTCCTGCACCGCGACCCGATCCCGGTATTTGTCGCGCACCGTGTCGATCAGTTCAATGATATTCGTCGTCGGCATCGGAGTTCAGGTTCCTTGACGCTTATGGATCGCTGTGATAGGCTTCAGTTGATATGGCTGAGCGTTGGGTGAACCGAATCAGCGTCGATCCGAACATCTGCCATGGCAAGGTATGTATCCGAGGCACTCGGGTCATGGTGTCCGTTGTCCTGGACTCCCTTGCCGATGGCATGACCGTCAGAGAGATCCTCAAGGAATACCCCAAGCTCACCAAACCGGATATTCAGGCAGCCATCGAGTATGCGGCGACGGTCACGCGAGAAGAAATCCTTCCGTACACAGCTTTCCACAGAATCCAATCGTAAGTGAAGCTCCTGGCTGACGAAAATCTTCCGACCTCGTTGGTCGCGCTGTTGCGTTCGCATGGCCATAACGTCAAAACGGCCAGAGGAGCGCGGTTGCATGGCGCGCCTGATTCTGATCTGCTGGCGCGTTGCATCCACGAAGGTCGACTCTTGGTCACTCTGGACATGGACTTTGCCAACCTCAGACGCTACCCACCAAGGACGCACCCTGGGATTATCGTGATCCGCCTCAAACGACAGAGCGTCCGCCGGGTCGCGCACGCGATGACGCAGTTCTTGCGGATCGCCTCCTTGGAGGACTGTCGCGGCCGCCTCACGATCGTGGAAGACGAAGGCTACCGCCGTCGCATTGACGGTTAGTTGCGTCGCTTTGTCACACATCATTCCACCCGCCTGCCATGAACAACCCCCTGCCGTGCGACCCGATCCCGGTACTTGTCGCGCACCGTGTCGATCAGTTCAATGATATTCGTCGTCGCTTTACTCATTCCATACACTATACCCGATCATCGCTCATCAACTTGCCGTAGATGAATGAAGCGGTGAGCAGGATGGCCCCGGCGATGATGAACGACCAGATTCGATAGATGGTTTCAGCGCCGGCCAGATCAACGAACAGCACCTTGAGCATGAGCAAACCGAAGACCACGAGCCCGCACACCCGCTGCGTTTTGCTGCGGATGGCAAACCCGACGCTCAAGAGTGCAAGACCTTCCACCGCCCACACCTGTGAGAGCCACCGCCCAGGCACCTTGGCCCAGAACAACACCGTGAGCAATCCGGAGGCGACCGCGGAGTAAGCGTGGAAGAGCCGGCGTTCATCGTCGCTGATTTCTTTGACCGGACCCCAGCGATAGCACGCAGCGCTCGCGTAGAGCAGCGCGATGGGCGCCAACGTCACCAGCCATCCGACCTGCGCGCCTTGATCCAAGATCGTCAGCAACACCGCCAGCGCAGCTAAGCCTGACCACACTGCACCCACCCCGCGCACCCATCGCTCGTGCCACGCAGCTCCGAGCAGAATCACGGCGACCGCACCGGCCATCCACCAGACCGGCAGCGAGTGGCCTTGCACTTCCAGCGCCATGAGCAACGCTGCCAGGCCGACAGCCAGTGTGGTGTAGCACCGCACGCCAAGCACCGAGCCGCTGGGTCGTCGATAGCATGCGGCCGCCAGCGCGAAGGCGACGATGGCGATCAGTCCAATCAGCAGCCGCCACGACACCGTCCACATCAACACCGGATATCGGCCGATGAGATCAAAATCGACCAACAGCAACCGCAGCGTCACGATCATCGTCAGCCCGGCCGCGATGATGTCATAGACCCTTCGGCCCCATCGACGACCGACCCAGGCGAGCCAGGGGATTTCCAACAGCCATGCCATGCTGATCCATCGCCGCGTGAGCCGCTCCGGGATCACCAACGTCGCCAACCCTAGCGCCACGAACTGATAGATGTTCGCGACAGCCGCAAGTCGGCGCTGGCTCGCCACTCGACTGACCATCGCGCACACCCCGGCCAGGCCCAAGAGAACAAGATACCGGTAACCCAGATACGCTGATGGCAACGCAACCAGCAGTTGCGTCAGACCCAGGCCGTTATTGATCACCGCACCTGCGACCATCGCGTCGCGTTGCGAGGATTCCTCTTCCGTGAACCCGAGCAAGCCGATGGTAAACGTCACCCAATACAGA
Source organism: Candidatus Omnitrophota bacterium (assembly GCA_023247275.1). Lineage (GTDB taxonomy): Bacteria > Omnitrophota > Gorgyraeia > Aquiviventales > Aquiviventaceae > JAHFGT01. Next base: position 26,063 of record JAHFGT010000017.1, on the reverse strand, counting down.
TTGAGAAATCCGGCATGCAGCCAAAACTCCGCTGTCGCTACCGTGCCTGTGCGCGCGATCAGCGTGCTCAACGCGATCTGCTGATGCAGCCAGGCCACATGCGTCAGGTATGAGGCTACAATACCGAACAGCAACAACCCATGCCAACGCATACGCACCGCTACACCAGTTAGCGCGATCACCAGCAAGGCCGCAGCGGCTAACGTGAAATAGGTGATGTGGCCGATCGAGATAGTGATAAACCCGAGGAGAAACGCGAGGCCGGTGATCGCCTGTGACCGATAGCTGATCGCCTGGCGGACCGAGGCAGCGGTCACCACGGCCAGCAACATCAAGTCCAGCGCAGCGCTGGGCAGCACACGCACCGACGCGATATGGTGCATCGCGTACGTAGTGAAGTAGAGCAGCGCCCACCCACCGCCAGTCAGCCCGCGCGCAAACCAGCTCAAGCCGTCGTGCCGATCAAGCCGTATGCCCAGCCCCAGCAGGCCGCCGGCGATCATCCATCCGATCCCCAATTTCGCCCAGGCGCCGAGGTACTGAAATGTGTACAGAATGAAAAACGCGATGCCCAGCACGAGGACGAAGATCCCGGCTCGATTGAGCCAGTACCGGCCGATGATCGTCTCCACTGTCTCGCGCGGCGGCGCTGTGTCAACTCTCAGCTGAGGACTTGCCGGAACCGGCAGAATAGGATCAACGACCGACGGCTCGTTCGACTCTACGCTCGCTGATGGGATGGACGGTGGGACGACTGAGACCGTCTGGGTCAGACCTGGCTGTGCCGGTTGGCTTGTGGGAAGGCGAGTTGTGTCCAGCCGCTGCTCGAGCGCCCACACCCGCTCGGTCAACTGGGCCACGGTTCGCTTGAGCGACTCAAGATCTTTCAAGAGTGCGTCCATGCCGACCGCTCCGCGTTGGCAATCGAGCTGAATTGACCAGCGCCCTTGTCGTCGATTGTATCAAGATCCATCGATCGTCGTCCCCACATTAGCGTGTCGTCTGATCTGCTGGATCCAAACTCGGGTTCATGGTGGCGTGCAAGAAGGCGCACAAGGGGACGATCATCGCCGCCGACAAGAGCACCCGAAGCTGCTTGCATTGCCAGACCGGCGGCGCATCGCCGTAGGTCACGCGTGACCACCGAACCGCTCGGAGAATCTCTTCTCGCAGATCTTCGAGCGCTGGGTGCAACACCGGCTCAGGAATTGGTTCCTCCTGCGCGCGCGCATAGGCCTGCGCCGGACAGAATGCGATCCCGACGGAGATCGGCCGTGGTACGCGTGCCGCCGTCGGGTATGCGGCGTCGGTGCCAGTGATCCCAAACGGAATAACTGGAGCACCGGTGCGCAACGCTAGCAGACCGACGCCCTGCTTGATCTGCTGCATTCGGCCGCCATGCGCCGTCGTGCCCTCGGGAAAGATGCCGATCACCTCGCCGCATTCCAAGGCCTCAACCGCTGCCCGTAGCGCATCCCCGTTGTGGGTCCGCGTCCGGTAGACCTCAATACACCCCATCGCCTTGAACAGCCAGCGCAGATACGGATGTGTATAGAACTCTTCAGCGACGAGGAACCGCACTCGACGTGGCGCGACGATGAGCAACAGGATCCCGTCCAAGACGCTGGGATGATTGCCGGCCAAGATCGCCGGACCGTCGACTGGGATATGCTCCAGCCCGCTTGCCAGGATTCGGAAGTAGGCGAACCCCAACTGCCGCAGCACCCACCGGACAGGACGGTAGAGCCAATCATGCTGCAAGGTCATCTGCCGCCTCCTCGTTGAACCAACCATTGAAGCGGTGCCTGATTTCCGCGTATATGATGCGTAGATGTACTATTAATATACGTACTATTGTCGCAACAAAGATGGCGCTCACGCCACTGCCTCCCGTAACTGGTTGAGCGCCTGCACCAGCACCTTCGCCTCCTGCCTGCCAACCACCCCAGCCAGCCGCTCGACGGCTGTGAGATGCTCAGGCCAGACCTCATCGAGCACCCTGGTCCCCTTCGGCGTAATCCGGAGTAATTTCGACCGTCGATCCTTGCCCGGCAGTCGCTGCACCAACCCCTTCTTCTCCAGCCGATCGATCAGACCGGTCATGTCTGACGGGGACACGACCAACCGCCGGCCAATCGCCTGTTGGGTCATCTCATCCGGATCATCCCCGTGCTTGAGCAGCATGAGCACATTGAAACTGGCCGCGGTCAACCCGTACTTCGCGTATACCCTGGACAGTTCACGCAGCAAGAGGCTTGCCGTGCGTGCCAAGCTGTATAACACCGCCTCGGGCAACCGCTCCTCTTTCGGAGCAAACCCCATTTCTCTGAAGATTGCGTGCGCGGCCATCTCAACTCGTCTCCACACCCCAGGTTAATTCCTATAGATATAGTTAACATATAAACTATATCTTGTCAAGAAGGCTGTCGTTATTTTGTTGTGGTTGACTCGATGAGACCGCAGGCGCCGCCGAATGGCGCGTATCGCCGCTTGGCCGCGTGGAGAATTTGATACCGCATGAACGGGTTCCAGCCCGCCAGGCCCAGCGCCCGGGCTTCTGCATAGGCCTGTCGTGGGGCCCACCCATCATGCACAATCCGGTAGATCGCCACCAACACCCCGGTTCGATCTTCGCCCTTGCGACAATGGATGAACACCGGCCCGACGCCTTCGGCTGTCACGTCAGAAAGAAATGTCCCGACCTGGACATCGGATGGCCGCCAGTAGCTGCGCATTGGCAGATGAACCCACCGCATGCCCAGCGACTCGACGAGCCGCTGCTCAGTCAACTGATCCGATCGATTCTCTGCGCGTAGGTCGATGACCGTGCGAATGCCCATCTGAGCCAGTTGGCGAAACCCGTCCGGCGTGGGCTGCCCGCCTCGGTACAGCCGCTCGTCGATCATGATGAGTTTCGGAATGGGCTCGGTCCCAGCCAGCGTCGAGCTCTGCACAGGGTGTCGCAGTGTCGCGCAACCCGTGAGGATCGCTATGAGGCTGAGCACGATTCCCCGAACCGTCATCAGGCCAGCTGATGGCTGAGGCGGATGGCACCGCAGATCAGTAGGCACACGCCAAACGCGCACACGACCGTCGCGCCGGTCGGCAGATCCCAGGCATACGAGGCCACTACACCAGCCATACTGGTCAACACCCCGACCATCCAGCCGACGAACAGCCGCTGCCCCACCGTGTCGGCCAAGAGAACACCACAGACCGCTGGCACGATCAGAAACGAGAACACCAGCAGCACGCCGGCCATCTCGACCGAACTGGTCACCACACATCCGAACGTCGCATAAAACAAGAAGTCCCACCATCGCACCCGCAGCCCTCGTGCGAACGCCGCCTCAGGGTTCTGTGAAATCTGCAGCAGCGGCCGCCGCGCCAGCCAGTGGATGATCCCGATGGCGCTGTACAACGCCAGCACCTTGAAAATCTCCGGCCATTCAACGAACAACAGATGCCCGACCAGCAGCGCCTTCAGCTCTTCCCCGCCCTCTGCGGCTCGGCTGAGGACCAAGACTGACGCGGCCGCGGACACCGCGTACACAATCCCGATGAACGCTTCCTGTGGGACGATCGGCCGCCGCAGCCGGGTCGCCGCAAATGTCGCCGCACCAACCAGGGTGAAGGCAAGTGCTACCAGATACCCGGCCATGGAATGCAGCCCGAATCCCCACAGAAACCCGAGCGTCGCACCGAACGCGGCAATCTGTGCCAGGGCCAGGTCGACAAAAATCACCCCGCGTTCAATCACATGCAGCCCGAGATACGCATGGATCCCGGTCAAGATCAGACAGGCGACAAACGGCCGGACCATCAAGACCAGAAAGCTGTTCATGGCGTCAGCGCCTGGCTCAGCTGAGCCGTGTCGTACTCCAGCATGGCCATATAGTTGCCGCAGGCAGGCAACTCCCCAACATTTTGGCACAAGATGACCGTCTTTGCACCAGCCCGTCGTGCGACTTGATCCGCCGCCTCCCGCGATTGATAGCTGGCTTGGACGACGGCCTGTGCGTGCCGTTGTCGCAGATAGTCGGTCACCCACCCCAACTGCTTGGGTGTGGGAGGAATGCCCGGCTTGGGCTCCAGGAAGTGCTCCATGCGCAGTCCGGTAAATTGCATGAGATAGGGCCACTCGTTGTGATACCCGATCACCTCTTGGCCTTTGAACGGCGCCAGACGCTGTTGCCACTCTGGGATCTTCGCATCGAGCTGCTGGACCAACTGCTGCAGGTTGCGCTCATACGCCGGGGCATGGGGTGGATCGATGTCGGACAGTTTGTCAGCGATTTCTTGCGCAATGATTTTGCCATTATCCGGACTCATCCAGTAATGGGGATTCCCGTATAGATGCATGTCCCCTTCTGCGCGACTGACCGGATGATCCGGGATCTCGAGCAATTGGACCCCACGGGAGAGGTCCAGCTCCCTCGAGCCCCCAGGCATCACGTCTCGATGGCTCGCGGCATCCAACAGCGGCCCCCGCCACAGCTCCAAATCCAGTCCGCTGTGAATGAACAGCTCCGCCCGCTGGACCTTCAGCACATCGCTCGGCTTGGGCTCAATAAAGTGCGGATTAAACTTTGGAGACGCCACGTAGGACACCTCCACGCGATCGCCCCCAATGGTCTTGGCGAGATCGGCGTACGTTGAGAGTGTCGTGACGACCCGCAGCCGTTGGGCCGCGTCGACCGTCGGCAGACGCTCGCACCAGATGAGTGCGCTCAGCACCAGGATGACCTGCAACGGACGTTTCATGAGCAGCTCCTTTTCAAGGTTGGCTGGATGGGACGTGCTTATTGAAGTTGATGCTTGTGCGCACCAATGGCGACCGTGCCTTGCGCAAAGATGGTGTTGTCGTCGCCGCCCAAGGCAAAGTCGGTGTGCCGAAACTGGAGTCGCCACCGCGCAAACTCGCTCTGATAAAACGTCAGGTAGCTCGACCACGCCGTGTCGGCGTCGCGCGCAAGAATCGCCGGGTCGATTTCCACCGGTTCGACATAATCGAATCGTCCCCCAATGCCAAACCGCGGACTGAGTCGGTAGTCGAGCAACGAGTAGAAGCCCCATGGCGTATTCGGCGCGCTGGTCGTCTCGGTTTCGCCGAACGTGACCGTCTCCTTGCGATGCTGGAGGTAGGCCTCGTTCTGCCACTTCAGTTTGTTCGCTGGCGTGATGTACTGGGTCACTGTGGCATCAAGCCCGAGGGCATTGACCTCAAACGCGGCGTCCGCGTCTTTTGAGCCGATCAGATAGGTCGTCCCCAATTCCACATTGGACACATCCGAGATGTCCCAAAAGTTCTTGAGGTGCGTATAGAACGAGGGTCGCCGACGGGTCTCGCCAAACAGCGCACCCCCCTCGCCCACGCCGCCTTCCATCATGCCCACCGTCAGCTCATGAGTCACAGCCGTCCATGGAACCGGAATAAACCCGGTGAGTTCCAGCCCGGTGCGAAACAAGCCTTCGTTACCGAAATACCGCTGCACGACCAGCGGCTCATCCACCGTGTCCAGAACATCGCCATGCACCGCGCTCGCCTTGCCGATCTTCGGCCGCATCCGCCCGAGCTTGGCTTTGATCTCTCCAGGCAGACCCCAGTGGGTGATGTACGCTTCCTCAATGTCCGGATTTTCAAAGTCGGAGAACGTGATCGTCGAATCAAAACGCGAGTACGGATCGATCGGATGCCCGAAGACTAACTCGATCTCGCGCACACTCAGCTTGTCGTTGCCGTCCCCCTCTGTGGAATGGCTGGAACGCTGTGCCAGCATATCGGCCACCACCCCGATCTCCGGGTTCAACGCGGAGAGATTCGCTCCGCCAACACTCTGACGTCCAAGCAATGAGGCCGGTGATCCAGCTTGCGTCTTCGACGCCACTGGCGGAACCTGTGCGAGGCTGGCACGCTCCAGGTCAGCGATGTGTTGTTGTTGAGTGTCAACCGTACCTTTGAGTTGGTGGACAGCCTGCGTGAGCTCCTGAATTTGCTGGCGTAACGCGGTGACGTCTGCGGACGATTCGGCCCAGGCGAGCGGACCACCAAGCATAGCGCACAATCCAAGGCAGGCGATGAATCGCATGCGACTCCTCCGAGATATCCAGAAATTCCGCGCAGCCTCAGCCGAGCGCGGGACGGGATGAGAGTTAGGAGTGGACTACCGCGGAACGAACGTGGGAGGAGCGCGCGAGCCTGGAAGGCGATAGATGAGGATTGGCGATGCCGGTAAGCCGGGCACCACCAGACACATCGCGACACCGGCGGCCAGGGTAGCGGCCACCGCAGGAGATGGAATCGTCGCGGAAAAGCCGTCCTGGATCTTGCAGATCCGGCAGGCCTGCTCAGAGTGGGAACTGCCGGCTCGGTGATGCTGATGCTGGTGTGGCCAGGCCACCGCGAGAAACAGCGCAACAGCAATCAGAATATTCGTGGCTCGGATGGTTCTTTGGGAGAGGTGCCTCATGATTTTTTAGGCTATCGCATCTCTGAACTCGTGTCAAGCGCGTACGAGTTCCAGTTGTTCCTCTGGCGGCCGAATGTGCCGAAACGCCCGGTACAACAGCACATCATACAGCACCTTCAGCCCTGGACCCAAGATGAGCGGCGCCGATAGGCCGACAACGCTCATCAACGAACCGGCGACGGCCGGCGCAATGGCCCAAGCGGTACTCCGGGCCATATTGGTGAGCCCAGCGGCTTGGATTCGTTCCTGCTCCGGCACAATCGCGATGAGATACGACTGTCGAGTCGGGACATCCATCTCGACGAGCGATTCGCGAATCAAGAACAGGACGATCGCGACGGTCAGATTGGGCGCCCACGGGACGGTCATTAAGAGCAGGCTGGACGGCAGATGCGTGAAGACCATGGTGTTGACAAGGCCGATCCGCTTCGCCAACCAGGCCGCACCCAGATGCGAAAGGCTGTTCGCGATCCGGACGACACAAAACAGCGGCCCGAGCAGCCCCTCGGTGACACCAAATCGTCGGAAGAACCAGTAACTCAGCAGCGTTGTCGTCAGAAACCCGCCTCCAAGGCTATCGAGCAACGAGAGCCCGGCGAACCGCAGCACCAGCGGGCGTGAGGCCGCAGACCATATCGGGGTTCGTGACGCTGGTCTGGTTTCAACGGCTGCTGACAGCCGCAGGGCGCACCCCACGGCGCCAAGACACAGCGTCGCGTAGACCGGCCAACTCCATCGGTACGACAGCACCGTGGGCAGCCCGGCATGGCTTCGCAATACCGCAGGCAGCCCGCCCAGCAGCGAACCCACAGCATGACCGATATCCACCGAAACGTTGTACCAGGCAAATGTACGAGTTCGGTGAGTTGGCGCGACAAGCTGGGGCAGCATCGCTTGCTCGATGGTCAGCCCGCCGCCGCGATCCCGCCCCATACCATTGACCATCCCCAGCAAGATCGCCGCCAAGAGCAGCGTCGGGATGGTGACCATCGCGAGCGCCATTCCCCCGGCCGCCATCAAACCGGCGATCAGCGCCAGCGTCGTGCGCCGGCCACATCGATCCGCCACCGCGGTCACCCCCAGCGTCCCGAGCGCGCAACCGCCCAAGCCCAGCGAGACTATCAGGCCAATCATCGCGGCATGGAGTCCGATGGCCGCCAAATAGAGCGCGAGCATCACGCCAGACATGCCGACGGCCGTTGCTCGGCAGGCGGCCGACGCCATGATCAGCCGGTAATCGTGATGAGCGTGATCGTGGATAGAGCGTCTCCACAAACAGTGCGAGGGTCGCGACCAACCGGTCGCAACCCTCGAGTCCGACAATCGTCTTGGTCTGGCTTACGTTCGACGCCTCGGACGCAGCGTCACCATGCGGGCCGCCAGGACGTCGGTGAGTTCATCCGCTCGATTCAGGAGCGCACGAAGCCGTTGGTTCGTTGCCTGATTGGTATCCGCATCGCGCAGGAGTGATAACCAAAATTTCGTGTCGCTCGCCGATTTCATCGCGTACCGATAAAAGTTGGCAACCTCTTGCTTCGATTCTGGCGCCGTATCACGGGTCACTCGGGAGGAACGAGAGAGGGATTTGCCCATATGCATCACTCCTCGTGTGCAGCGGTTAGTCCCCCGCCGGCCGGCCAATAATCACGACAGGGTCTAGTGTGACGGCTCCACTGGGTTCCCACTCGCTATACCATTGACGAATGTCTTCCGCCTGCTCAACCAGCGCTGAGCGTTGCGGCTGGGATGTTGCCCATCCTGAGGCCGACGGACTAGCCAGCCCAGACATCGGTGTCGGGTCTTCCCAGAGAATAAACCGATCTGATTCCCACGGCACTGGTCGCGTTGCCGACATGGCCGAGTCCCCGACTTGACTGGACAGCGAACTGACCACAGCAGCAGGCTCTTTGGGTTGTGCGACATCAACCGGCCTGACCGCTTGAGGCTCCTGCACCCTTGGGCTGCTACTCCGAACAACGATCAACCGTCCTGGCACCGGACCTTGCATCAGCAGCAATCCGCACGCCACAACAAACCCGCCCACCATCCATATCCGAACACGATTCTGGGACCAGTTGTCCATCAGAACCTCTCTGTGGTTACGATGGCCCACCATATCGTCCTTCGACTCGGCTTCGCCTCGCTCAGGACGACCCTGAGTAAGGGCCCACAGCCACCCGTTCGACTCCGCTCAGGGTGGCCGTCCCGAGCGATGGCAAGGGACGGCCAAAGGCCGCGGCCCGCGTCGAAGGATCGGCGTCATGTGTCATTCTGACGCCGACCCCTGACGGATGAGGCCATCGACATTTTCTGGACTCGACTCGCTGTGTGAGCCGTTGGATCTCCTGAAGATCCGGCTGCGGCAGGCGATGACGCATGAGGCAGCCCGTTGTGCAACACCTGGAATAACCGCTCGAATGGCACGTTCGTCAGGATCATCAGCTTCGCGATCAAATGCGCCGACGGCTCCTCGCGAGACGTGAGGAGCTGACTCACACGTCCCTTCGAAATGCCCAGTTCATCGGCCAACCGAGAGCGCGTATAGTCGGACACCGTCAACCACGATGCCAAGATATCGCCTCTCACTACAACAGTCGGAAGTCGCATGTTTACTTTCACTAAACGAACGCTTTACTGCCACTAAAACCAGCTTACGCAAGATACGCCTTGCCATTTTCCTTGTCAACAGTTTTTCGCCCCTGTGTAGAGGATTGCGGGGATCGTGCGCGGCACAGCTGGGGCGACCGGCCCTTCGACTCACGCTCAGGGTTCCGCCCCACGGGCTTTACCCGTGGGGCTCCACGTGCTGGCGGACAATCTGAACCGATTCGAGCGAATTGTTCGTCGATCTGCGCAAGCCAGTCCTGCAGCGCGAGTCCGGCGTGCGTCGGAAGCCATGACGCAACTTTGGCTCGGCCGCGATCGTACAGATAGCGCGCACCGGCCAAGTTGTCGCGCCTGAGGTGATGATACGCAGCCGCGAGCTGAATCAACCCCTGGAGCAGCTCACGCTCTGGCCCGTCCACCTCATGCCACAACGACTCCCACACTTCATGGCTCTGGAAGAACGCACCCTGATTGAACAGCCGGCGCCCACGAGCTAATCGAGCGTCTTTCGGCGGTATGCGACGGTAGCGGCTCATCTGAATCGATAATATGTGCGGATGGCGGTTGTGACAGGCCAGGCGCATGACCGGCCAGCCTGAAAATAACAATGGGTTACGAGAAGAGCTCGTAACCCATTGTTGCACAGTGGTTGCGGGGGCTGGATTTGAACCAGCGACCTTCGGGTTATGCGTACCACGACAGCTTTCGCTGCCTACGGATCAACAGACCATCCGTAGTTTGTGGTCTGGACTATACCTTCACCCTGTCCCACCACCTGCTGGGTTCGCCACTGGCGAACGGTCCCGAGGGGGACCTGGCGCCTTTGGCGCCGCCAGCAGGTGGTGGGACGAGGGTGCCCGCCGTCTAGTCTCTACACCTTCCCAGAACCATTCGGCTCAGGGCTTGGCTCGGTGTTACCAGTAAAGGATTCACCGACTTTGACGGGGATCACCCGGCCGTTTCCAGCACGGGCAGCCCAAATGAGCCCGACGAGCTACCTGACTGCTCCACCCCGCGGTAGAGGTGTCGTAAGGGAATTATAGATGGGACGCCAGAGGAAGTCAACGAGTCGAAGGATCGGTGGACGCGTCGTCGGTCAAGGGGAGGACCAGTTCGCCAGGCTTGGCGACTTTAAACGTGGAACGGACCAGGCCTTCGACATACGTGTCATCGTGCTCCAGCCGGTCCTGCTCGTGCGCGAGTTGCTGCTTGCGCTGATGCAGTTCAGCCAACTGCTGATCCAACCGCCATCCGGATATTCGCAGGCGGATCAGCTGCACCAGCCCAGGACCATAGATGAGAGCCGCCAATAGCGCTGCGCCCATGAGCCAGCGCACACGCGTGTGCCTTGTCTTCATCTGACCTTGGGCCGGCTCGCGATCGGCGTCGTGTTGTTCACCGACGACGCGCGGGCCTTGGCTCCACGACGAAACGGCCACAACGTACCGGCATAGATCGCCCGCTTGCCCAGCCGCTCTTCAATCCGCAGCAGTTCATTATACTTGGCCACCCGCTCGCTGCGCGACAGCGAGCCGGTCTTAATCTGCCCCGCAGTGGTGGCGACCGCCAGATGCGCGATGGTGGTATCCTCGGTTTCTCCGGATCGATGGGAGATAATCGTGCCGTATCCGGCGGCCTGGGCCATGCGGATTGTCTCGAGCGTTTCGGTCAGCGTGCCGATCTGGTTGACTTTGATGAGAATCGCGTTGGCAATCTGCTCCCGGATTCCTCGGCGCAGCCGTTCCACGTTGGTCACAAACAGATCGTCGCCGACCAGTTGCACCATGGCTCCGAGTCGCTGAGTCAGCTGGCGCCAGCCAGCCCAGTCGTCTTCGCCTAACCCATCTTCGATCGAGGCCAGTGGATACTGTTGCGCCCACCGCTCATACTGCGCGATCAGCTCATCAGCAGAGAGCCGCTTGGGCGGATCGCGCTTGATGGTTCGGTAGGCGCCGTCGGCTGTCCACTCGTTGGCCGCGCAATCTAGGGCGAGCAGGACATGCCGACCAGGCGTGTAACCGGCCTGCTCAATCGCTCGCAGCACAACTTGGATGGCTTGTTCATTCGATTCCAGATTCGGGGCGAACCCGCCCTCGTCACCGACCGCAGTCGTCTGCTTCGATGCTGTGAGGATCTTCTTGAGCGCTGCGAACACCTCGGCGCCCATCCGCAACGCCTCAGCAAACGTCCGCGCGCCAACCGGCATGATCATGAACTCTTGGATATCGAGCGTGTTGTCGGCATGCCTGCCGCCGTTGACAATGTTCATGAGAGGAATTGGCAGCACGTTCGCCTTGGTCCCGCCCAACGAGCGAAACAATGGCACCCCGCGGCTCTTCGCAACCGCTTTGGCGACCGCCAGCGAGACACCGAGGATCGCGTTGGCGCCCAGGCGTGACTTGTTTGGCGTTCCATCCAGTTCGATGAGTCGACGGTCAACGATCGCCTGCTTCGTCGCGTCAAGGCCTTTGAGCTCCTTGGCGATCGGGCCATGGACATTGGCCACCGCCTGGAGCACCCCTTTGCCGCCGTACCGGGATTGGTGGGTATCGCGCAGCTCCAGCGCCTCGTGCGTTCCGGTTGAGGCCCCAGATGGCACCGCGGCCCGCCCGCACGAGCCATCGGCCAGCACGACGTCGACTTCGACGGTAGGTTGTCCGCGAGAATCGAGAACTTCTCGCGCGATGAGGTGTCGAATGGTCAGCGACATCTACGTTGTGGGATTATCCTATCACCTAGGCCGGCTCCGCCTCAGGCGGAGCCGCGAAAATTACGACGGCATCTGCATGTTGCATGTTCGTCACGGCGGCTCACGACGAACTGCCACCAGCCACCGTGAGGTCTCGGTGGTGGGATTATAGCGCCGCGACCGACGTGAGGCAAGATGATCGATAGAGACCTGGCAAAGATTCCTCACTTGCTTATTGACAGTCGCGGGTCGCCAATGGTACGGTATCTATTTCCTCGTCGGAAAATCATCGGGTACCTTCGTTGACACTGCTCTTCACCCCGTGATATAGTTGTAGGTGATCATGAAACGAAACCCATTCCACAAGCTGGCGCTGCTGTTGTATATCCACTGGCTCAAGATTGTCCTGCTAGTGCTGCTGCTGCTGTCCATCGTCTGGCCGATGTACGCGCTGCTGCAGATCGATTCGTATCAACGGTCGTATTTCCTTGTGCTGTTGTCGACGATGCCGATCCAGTCGATCGTCTATGCGGCCGTCTTTATCGGATTCATGTACTGGCTGCACTATGGCGGTGGCAGCTTCAGCAAATTGGATAAGAAGCGGGTCAAAGCCGACACGGTCAAAGTGAAGTGGGATGAAGTCATCGGCATGGAGGAGGCCAAGCAAGAGGCCTGGGAAGTCGTCGAATTACTCAAAGACCATGCCAAGGTGACGAAGATCGGCGGCAAGGTCCTCCGAGGCGTCCTATTGAGCGGGCCGCCAGGCTGTGGCAAAACCTACCTGGCGAAGGCCATCGCCACGGAGTCCGGGTTGCCGTTCTTATCGGTATCCGGCTCTGAGTTCATCGAGATCTTCGTCGGCACTGGCCCGGCCCGCGTGCGCAAGATCTTCAAAAAAGCGCAACTGCTGGCCAAGGTTGAAGGCGGCTGCATCATCTTCATCGATGAGCTCGATGCCGTTGGAACCTCTCGGGGGACCGACCTGGGATTTGGCGCGCAGACCGAACGCAACAACACGGTCAATGAGCTGCTGGTGCAGATGGACGGACTGGAGAGCGGCCAGTTCAACATCATCGTCATCGGCGCCACCAATGCGAATGAGAACGTGCTCGATCAGGCGTTGATGCGGCCCGGTCGGCTGGATCGTAAGATCTATGTGGATCGGCCCGGCTTGCGGGATCGCGAAAGATTGTTGCAGTTTTATCTCGCCAAGGTCACCGCTGATTCTGGCATCGATGTGGCCCGGCTGGCCCGGCGGACGGTCTACCACACCCCGGCGGATATTGAAAATCTCGTCAAAGAAGCCGCGCTGATCGCCACCCGCAATAAACACGAGACGATTACCTACAAAGATCTGTCTGAAGCCTTGGAACGGATTGACCTCGGGTTCAAAATCAAGCAGAAATTGGCGCCGGATGAGCGTCGCCGCGTCGCCTACCATGAGACCGGCCATCTGATCACGACCTACCTCCTCCATCCGACCGACGATGTGTTCAAGGCGTCGATTATTTCCCGTCGCGGGGGCACGCACGGTGTGGTGTACCACGTCCCCCGTGAGGAATTGAAACTTCAGAGCCGTGATCGGCTCATGGCCAATATCAAGGTGTCGCTGGCCGGGTATGTCGCCGAGAAGATCAAATGCGGCTCGACATCCGACGGTGTAGGCTCGGATTTCCAGCACGCGATGGCGATTGTCCAGGAGATGGTTTGGAATCTTGGCATGGGAACCAACGGGTTTGTGGGCAACTACCAGAGCCTGACCGGTTCGTGGGTCTTCCGCTCTGGGAGCTCAGGGGATTATTTATCCGACCGTGTCAAAGAGAAGCTCAATGATGAGATGCAGCTGATCCTGAAACAGTGCGTGGAAGAAGTTGACACCCTACTGCGTAAAGAGGACGGGCTGCTGGAACGGTTTAAAGACGAACTGTTGAGCAAGGACGAACTCGAGTACGACGAGATCGAGGCGATCTTTGCCGAATACGGCAAACAACGGGTGCTCCCAGCGCCCGAATCTGCACCATCCTAACTCGGGGGGATTGATGCCCTCCCAGCGTGTATGGGCACTGGTGGCGGTCTGCGCTACGCTGTGGCTGAACGGCTGCAGTGCCAAACCGACCTATCCCAAGGAGCGGCTGGCCGAGTCGCTTCAGCAAATCCTCAACCAAGACCATCTCCAAGCCTCGGTCCGATTGATTAATCACACCTTAGCCATGCAATTGGGATACCCTGGATCGCTGACCCTGCACGAGGAGCCTGGCGCTGAACGTAGCATCACCATCGGCCCGAAATTCGATGAAGCCAATCGCAAGGCGCTGACCGCGATGCACCGGGTACTGCTCAGCAGCGATGCTGAGGTACGGTTCTATGTCCTGCTGCTCTCCGATCCAAAGACACCCGGCGCGTATCTCACCATTGTGCGGTACGTGGACGATGTGCGGCGGTTTAATGCCAGCATGATTGATATTCCGGAGATGTACGCGCGGACGATCTTTGAGTTGAATTTCGTCCGCAATGGGACGCTGTCGCTGGATGAATACGTGCCGCGCGACATCCAGCTTGAGGAGTTCTTGAGCTGGCAATTGACGCGACGGATCCAACAGCGACTGACCGAGGATCTTGAGTTACCAGGCGTGGCGAAGGTGGGACGGTGCGCTGGACAGTTTGAGAATGGCGAATTCGCGTTCAGTCTTGATGTCTCACCGATCGGCAAAGATTCGCTCGATGACGACACCATCCGAGTGATCTTTCAAAACTCCACCAACGTGGTGGCGAACGTCCTGAAAAGCTATCACTTTAACTCGTTCGAGAAAATCCGGCTCGTACACCCGTTCAGCGGCCGAAACTTTGTGCTGCCAAAAACCAAGCTCGACCTGTTCCGTTAACTCACCTTCTTGACCGAGCGTCCAACGATCTTGGTGTGTCCTGCCAGCACCCATCGAATCGCCTCTGGATAGAGGCGATGCTCCCTCTGGTGGATCCGGGTCAACAGCTGGGATTCGGTTTCCCCTGGACGGATCGGCACCGCCTCCTGCAACACGATGGGGCCATGGTCCACATGCTCGTCGACGAAGTGGACGGTGACTCCAGTGACCTTGACACCCCAACGCAGGGCGTCGCGGACCGCGTGCGCCCCAGGAAAGGCTGGCAAGAGTGCGGGATGGATGTTGAGGATTCGGTTGCGGAAATGTGTCACGAACACCGGGGAGAGAACGCGCATAAATCCGGCCAGGCACACCAGTCGGACCGTCTCCTGCTCGCACAACGCGATCAGCGCGCGCTCATAGCTGGCACGGTCGGGAAATCGAGCCGGATCAATGTGGTGCGCTGGGACCTTGGCCTGACGGGCGCGGGCGAGCGCATACGCATCGGCCCGGTCGCTGATGACGCATGCGACACGAGCTCGCAGACGCTTGGTCTGAATCGCGCGGAGAATTGCCTGAAGATTGGTCCCCTGACCAGAACACAACACGACAATCGTTGGTCGCATGAGATGGTCAGCCCGAACCATCATGGGGTGCGGCCAACGTTCAACCGGTCAGCACTTTGTCGATCCGCCGCACCAGTTCGTCTTTCGGCAAGACCCCAACAATGCGATCCACTTCTTGGCCTTGTTTCATGAGCAGCAGGGTCGGAATGTTCATCACGCGAAACCGCGCCGCGAGTTGCGGATAATCGTCGACGTTGAGCTTGCCCATTTTCATCCTGCCCTGATACGTGCCAGCCAGCTCCTCAATCACCGGAGCGATCATGCGGCACGGACTGCACCAGGCCGCCCACAGGTCCACCAGGACTGGCGTGGTGGACTGGATGACTTCCTGGTCAAAATTCTTGTCGGAGAACTCCACCACTGATTCGGACATGTTTTCCTCCACGTGTCAGCACACTCTGAAACGAAAACCAGTGAGAGACCGGAGCCTTTGCGGTTCCGGCGGCTCTGGAGCGGCCACGATGATCGTGGCCGCGGAATGCCGGACGCGGCGGGCGTCCGGCCGCGCCGACCCTGATGGTCGGCGCTCCGGAATCGGCCTGTTGATTCCTCTCCCTGTTAAAAGAACAAGCCGGTGAGAGGAATCGAACCTCCGACCCGCTGTTTACGAAACAGCTGCTCTACCTCTGAGCTACACCGGCACCTATGGCCTAGTACCGTTCCAACTTCACCAGACGCATCGTACCCGTGAGAAGAGCCCTATCACTTTTCGCTGTGCCGTTCGGTGAGCGTCGGCGCGAAGAGTTGGAACGGCACTAGGTGATGAAAAAGCGCCGGGACCCAGACTTGCACTGGGGACGCGAGGCTTTTCAGGCCTCCGCTCTACTACCTGAGCTATCCCGGCGTCGGTGTACCCCGCCACCGCTGGGAACAGCATTCTCCTGGGTCAGATCTTTGCAATGTACGGAGAGCTGTCACGGTGCTGCGCCGCAGACAGAAGGCGAGAGAACAGGGTATTATACGGCGCGCGTCGAACCAGCGTCAACCAGACGATAACTTCGCAGACCCGGCCGCAGCCACAGCTTCAGCTCCAACCAGCACAGCCGCGCAGCCAGACAGTCCAACGATCGCCAGGACCCCGACGACCCACATCCACCGATTACCCCTGTCCATCCTTCTGGCCGAAACCGCCAGCGATGCCAATGGCGGCGAGCGCTCCATAGGTCCACACGGACAGCCAGGCCCCATACCGCGGGACGACGACGGCCGCGTGGGTCGACAGCCGACCCAGCTGCCAGAATCCGATGATCGCCAGGAGGAGGCAGATGGCGGCGATGCCACGTCGAACGGCGAGCCGGCGACCGAAGAGCAGGAGTGCTGTGGCCAGTCCGATCACCAGAGCTGGCACCAGATACGCGAGTTGACACTGAAGGTCCAGCTCAGAGCGACGACCTGACATGACCTCCCAGGTAGCCAGAGCCAGTTGTGATTCGGATCGACGAACGACACGCGGGAGCTCATATCCGCTGAGCTGCTGTGGCAGATCGAGTACCTGCCCCAACTCTCCGGTCATGGTGTGGGCATCGCGCTCAACGCTCAGCGTGATTCGGCCGGTGTGCTGGATGCGCGACACGAGCTCAGGCGATCGAATCTTGATGGAGACCCACGGGAGAAAAAATGCGACCAGCGCGATGACGGCACAGGCGCTGGCCGCCAGACGTGCCAGCCGGTTCATCTCGATACCCAGCCTTCAACCAAGAGCTTCACGCCCATCAGCGCGAGTAGGCCGAGGACCAAGCGTCGAAACACTGGAGCGGAGACACGCCTGATCAGATGTTGCCCAGTCCACGCGCCGAGCCAAGCCACTACCATGAGCGCCAGAATCACCGGCACCATCGTCGATGAAAGAAACCGTCCAGTGAGATAGACCGGCAGCCGTGTGCCATCGACCAGCAAGGCCAGGAGCGCCGAGGTGCCGAGATAGGCTTCCTTTGGCAGCCCGAAGGTGAACAGACAGGCGGACCGAATGGCCCCGCCGGTGCCTAACAGCCCTGCGATAAACCCGGACACCGCGCCGCCGGTCACCAGGGTTGCTGGGGTCTGGGGCAAGGTGAGCCGTCCGGCGACCATCACTTCGATGATGACATATCCAAGCAAGAACAGTCCGAACAGCAGTTTGATGCTCAACGATGTCAAATGTGTGGTAAGCATCGCCCCGATCAAACTACACAGCACGCCGGTGACCCCGAAGGATAGCGCCATGTTCCAGCGGACGTGCCGACCAAAGAACCACAACCGTGATACGTTCCCTGAGAGATGGAAGCAGGTCACAATAGCAATAGCGGTTTGCATGTCAAGGAAGATCGCCGCGATCGGGGTGAGGATCGTGGCGGCGCCAAACCCGGCTATCGTGCCGACCACTTCAGCGACAAACGCCGCGGCCAAGAACAAGGCCAGACTCCCGACGGTCATCGACCTACTCGGCTGCCCATCGCTGAGCCGGCACATGCGCTTCGAGACAGACGACCCCGCTTGATCCGACGACCGCGCTGTGTGGAGTGCGCGGCGGCAGCTCCAATCGATCACCCGATTTCATGGCGATCCCTCGATGCTCTTCACCGACGGTGAACGTGATGGTGCCTGACGCCACCACCAGCACTTTCCCATACGGATGATCATGCCAGCCATACACCGCATCTGGGCCATTCGACCAGCGCATGGGTGATAACCCTTCTTGAACTAATTGATTCATGAGCTCGACTTCCCGACCCATTCACCGGCCACCCAATAGCTCTGGCAACCGCTGCACGAAGACCGAGCGGGGCAGCACCTGGGTGCATCCCGCGTGTCGAGCCTGCTCTTGCAGCTGGTGTTGCACATGGGCACAATACGCGATCATCGGCACCGTCGGCGCGTGCCGTTTGGCCAGCCGAATGGCTTCCAGAGGATCTGCGTGAGTCGCGTTCAGGTCGGCGACGAGCAGTGTAGGTTGAGTCTGCTTCAACCCCTGAGTCCACGCGTCGATGTGGGAGACCATTTCGACAGGGATCGCCGCCGCACTGGCGGCCGTGCGGATTTTTTCTTGGAACACCAGATCATCGACCAGCACAAGGACTGACATGCGGATATTGTAGCATGCAAAAAAACACACGGCCGAAATCGGCCGTGTGCGCACTCGTCTGAAGAAGAGGATGAGACCGCGGGAGCTCGATAAGGCGCCAAAGCGCCCTCAGAAGCTTCGGCAGCTAAGCCACCGTATCGCCGAGCACAGGCCTTGCGGCGCCTCTATGGGGTGAAAGTCCCATGCGCTTCTCCAGCGCTCGCCCGCTGCGCCACGACGACGTAGGTCTTGAGCTTTGCGGCCCTGCCTTTCGGCGTCCTGCCGTAGCAGGACCCGCCGCGCTCGCGGCGGAGGTGTGCCTTTATCGGCTCCCATCGAACCGTACCACATCGCTCGTCGAGGCATCAAGGTCGATCCGGCAAAAATTTTTGCTTAAACTTACTCAGTCGTGCCTGTGTTGCTTCCAAATCGGTCAACCGTAACCGGCCGTGCTCGTAGGCGATCCGCAACTGTTCGGCCGCCTGTCGCGCCTGCTCAAGATCCGAGCACACCAGCACCAGATCATGGCCGGCTGCCACAGCCTGGACCGCAGCCTCTCCCAATGTGCCAAGATGCCTGAGAGCCCCCATCTCCACATCGTCGGTGAGGATGAGCCCTGAAAATCCTAGACGGGAGCGCAACACGCCATGGATGAGCTCTGACGAAAACGTGGCAGGTCGATGGACCGGCTCTCCCAGTCCTGGATAGCAGACATGCGAGGACATGACGGTCGCCACACGAGCCTTGATCGACGCGCGGAATGGCACCAGGTGCACCTGCTCTATCTCAGGCCACTCCAACTCGATCGTCGGCAAGTGGCGATGCGGGTCTTTCGGGACCGCCCCAAGGCCTGGAAAATGTTTTGCGCATGCCCCAACACCGTTGGCCTGAAGACCGCGAATCCGTGCGACGGCAAGCGTTGCCACACGATTCGGATCGGCTCCGTACGACCGATCTCCAATCACCAGGTCAGCCCCTGGCACCAACACATCGACGCACGGCGCCAGATTCAGATGCACCCCAAGCCGCTGTAACTCTGCGGCTTCGATCGCGCCCTGTTGCTCAACCGATTCCGACCCAGCCTGCCCGGCAGTGAAGGCATCAGCAAACCGTGTCACCCCCTGACCAAATCGGATAATCCGGCCACCTTCATGGTCTACCATCACCACGACCCGATACCCAAGCGCACCTTTGACCTGCTGCAGCAGCTCGCAGAGGTGAGTCGGCGACTCCACATTTCGGCTAAACAGAATCAGGCTCTGCGGCTGGATCTGGCTCAGCAGCTTGATGCTGTCAGGCGTTAGCGCAGTACCAGCAAACCCGACCACCAAGTGAGCCCCGACCGCTGTCTGTAGATTCATCTTGATGATGTATTATATAAGCTATTATTTTTCAGATACTTACATGCAAGACAGCCCTGCATATCCAACATAATTTAATCTGAATAAAATAACTGCTGAACTCTTGTTTTTGTGCTGTTGCGTCAGGTATGCTTTGGGTGTTCTCGAACCGCCACACTTCCGTCGACCCATTCGACGGATCCCACAGCTACCTGAAACGCGTACGATTGACCGTTCGTTGGTGGCGTGTGGGACGGAGCAATCCGAGGTCCCCGCAACGAGCGGGTCTGCTGCGAACGCAGCAGAGGAAAGCCAACGGTCCCACCGATCATCGGTGGGAGGCCGGGTTGCCGAAGGAGCACGGAGTCACCTTCGGTGATCCGGCGTTTTTCTTTTGTGGCCATGGAGATCGTTATGATAACACGCCAGCGGCACGGATGGACCTTAGTCGAACTGCTCATCGCGACCGCGTTGATTCTTGGCGGAGGCGCGGCGTTGTTACTGGGCATGCATTCGGCGCTGATTCATGCGGAATACTTGGCGCAATTCCAGACCGCGATCAACGCCGCGCAAGGAGAGCTGGAACGACTGTCGGCGATTCCCTATGACACGCTGGCCTCTGGGGCGCAATTTGCACAGGCCAGAAGCGCCGGTCAGCGGATCGATCTGCCCACCCTGCCTGGGGGGGCGTTGGCGATTCAAATCCAGCCGGTTGACCCCTCGAATCCCACGCGCGAACTCTTGAACCTGCATGTGGCCGCGTGCTGGCAGTCTCGTGGTCGACGGATCGGCGAGGACCAAAATTGTAACGGCCAGCTCGACCCTGGGGAGGATCGACCAACTCCAGGAAACAACTGGATCGATTCTCCAGTGATGGTCAGTACACGAATCGCACGAAGAGGGTAACCACCATGAACCGTCCCTTCGACGTACGCGTACGCGGGTTGACGCTGGTCGAACTGTTGGCGACGATTCCCTTAATCCTGATTGTCGTGCTGGCCATCGGGGTGCTGGAGCGCACCGGCCGCCAGTTCTGGGTCCGCACCGATTCCCAAATGACCCTCTTGACCCAATCGCAGCGAGCACTCGATCATCTTCATGAAGATCTCCGCCAGGCGTCTCGCAGCTGCTTAGCCTGCCCTGGAAGCGATCTCTGGCTGGCCCAGGCAGACAATGGCACATGCAAGACAGAGACGCGGATTCATTATCAGCGCGCGAATGACCAACTCCTGCGCAT
Source organism: Candidatus Omnitrophota bacterium (assembly GCA_023247275.1). GTDB lineage: Bacteria > Omnitrophota > Gorgyraeia > Aquiviventales > Aquiviventaceae > JAHFGT01. The sequence goes on along the minus strand of JAHFGT010000017.1, from coordinate 5,193 downwards.
TCCAGAGGGACAAGCGGCTGAGCTGATCACACCAGGCGCCACCGCATTTGCCACGACGTGCACCAACGGGTTAGTCGAAGTGAGCCTGACGCTACAGGCTGATGCTCGTAGCGGGGCGACCATCTACCGAAACGAGTCGAAAATCTTTGTCCAGAACCCATGAGCACTCCTCGACGACCCTCTCCGTGGCGATCCGATCGGGGCGCGGCCCTGATCAGCAGCTACATGCTGCTGATGCTGTTTCTCGTCTACACGAACACGCTCACCATGCGGACCCTCATGCAGCGGATAGCGTCTGATCGGCTGCGGGACCGGATCCAAGCGCTCAACTTGGCCCGCGCAGCCCAGGAGCAGTTGCGAGAAGATCTGTACGGTTTTCTCAAGACCGAGGTGTACTTCTTCCATTACCACAACGATGCGGTGCGGGCGCTCCAATGGTTGGACCACGTCGTCGATGGGCAGAGTGACGCCGCTGGCCTTCCCTTTAGAAACTTCCCCGTCAAGGATACCAACGCCGACGGCAAGATTGATTGGCAGGACTCGTCAGATGACCCCCAGGGGGGGATTGCTGGAAATCCGCTCTGCATCACCGGCCTGGCCACGATTACCAGGTCTGATTGTCAGCCGACAGCCAACCCGGTCGGCGCTCCGCGGTCCTGGATCGAAAAGGTGGAACATGTCGACCCGAGCGATCCGCTCTCTTCGCGGCGCGTCACGATCATTTCTGAAGCCACGGTGGGATCCGTCAACCGACAGGTACGAGCCACCTATGATTTCAGTTTGGGGATGTCTGATATTTTTCGGTACGCCTACTTCGTCAACAACTATGGCTGGTTTGATTTTCCTCGCGACACCAAGGTGCACATCAATGGCGAGGTTCGCGCGAATGGCGATTTAAATTTTCACAACAACGCCGCTGGCGTCATCGTCAATGGGGACTTGTACGCTGCGAAGAACCCAGAGATGCGCAACCCAGAGACCAGCCTCAATCTTGGTGTTGATGGCACGATCACCGGCGATCCACGCCAAGACAGCATGGAGGAGTACTGGTACTGGAAGGATTGGACGGCCAGACCGACACGCCGACTGACGTTTCCCGGCCAGCCAGCCATTGGCGGCACGCCCAAGACGTTGCCTGAAGGGTATGGGTATGATGCCGAGTATGGCGACCAGCACCGGTTCGAATCCCAACAGGTGCAACCAATCCCCTACCTCGGCGATTTGGAACTGTACAAGTCACTGGCGGCACGACGGGGCGGCCAACTGACCTACAACAAAGACCCTGGCCCGGACAACGAGTACGGCACGGCGGATGATGTTCGGGCCACGATCCACGCTGTGTACACCGGGCCGGACAACCAACCCAACGATTCGGATGACACTGAGCCGTTGATCCTGGTCGGCACGCCGGACCAACCGATCCGCATCGACGGGCCGGTGGTCGTCCCAGGGGATGTGATCATCAAAGGCATCGTCTCTGGTCGAGGCACGATCTACGCGGGACGCAATACCCATATCGTCGGTGGAATCTACTATGAGACGCCCATCAATTGGTTCTCATTGGAGCGCAATACACAGACCGGCATGGTTCGGCAACTCAAAGAGGATGGTAACGGGCAGGTGTTTGGAACGGTGTGCGACGACGGATCGTATTTTACGCCGCAGGAAACAGCGAAACAGGTCGTGCCGAAACAGTGCGCGGGGAAAAAACCATGAGCCGTCACGGCACACTGGTTTCTGTCCTCCTGGTGGGCGCGCTGCTGCTGTTGCCGCGCACGGATCTGTACGCGGCGAAATCGATCGGCAAGGGCCACGACCATGGGCATGGCGAGAAAGAACACGGCCCTGGCGCAAAGGACTGGGCGCCGTATGGCTTTTTAGTGCCTGGTGACAGCGCGTACGGATTTAATGCCGCCCCGCCAGACACAGCTGACTTGTTATGATTGGCCGCCAAAGGGAACATCGTCGTCGGTGATTACACCACAGACGCCTTTAAGAGCACGGTGCTCCCCTTGTTGCGACCTGAATCGGGGTCGGTCACACAACCGTATGTGATCGATCCGACTGATATCGCCCTGGGCTACTGCAATGCCACCGCACAATGTGACACGAGTCGCCCAGTGTTCAATGGCAACTACGACCAATTGGACGGCGGCAAAAAGCTGGATGACCAGCCGCGCAAGTTTTACGAATCGTCGCTGGCGGATCGGGATTTCAGCAAACTGGTGGATCTCCACTTCCACAGTCGTGATTGGAACCCGAGCCTGATGGACATCAATGCGGTCCTGTTCACCAATCATGCGCTGGCCGGGTTCGTCGACCTGGACGAGTTCCGCATTAATGGGACGACGATCTCTCGGGATGATGCGCTGGTGTTTGGCAAGGACCTGTTCCTCAATCACGACATCCGCCTGCTGGACGACCGCAGCCGGCTCATCGGACTACCCTACGGACTGCAGGCCCCCAAGCTCCACTCCTGGACTGAATGCCCATCGAGTGGCTGTCCATCCGAAAAATAACTTCGGACCCCAGACTTCAGACCCCAGACATCAGTAAGAACTCGGTGCCTTTCCTGCAGTCTGACGTCTGAAGTCTGGTGTCTGCAGATTGCGGTCTTCCAGCCTGCATGTTATGCTGCGCGTGCCATGCCGCTGGCCCGCATTCGGTACCATCAATTACCCACCGAACAACGCCATCCGCAGAGTCGCGATCTTGACCGGTTGTCCACGCTGGCGCTGCTCCGACTGATCACGCGTGAAGACGCCCGGGTCGTGCAGGCCGTCCGCGCGCAGCATCGGCAGATCGCGGCAGCCGTCGATGAGATCGCGCGCAGGATTCAACAAAGCGGGCGACTGTTTTTCATCGGCGCTGGCACCAGCGGGCGGCTCGGCATCCTCGAAGCGGCGGAGTGCCCCCCCACCTTCCAGACGCCTCCGTCGCTGGTGCAGGCCGTCATGGCCGGTGGCCGGGCCGCGGTGTTCCGATCTCGTGAAGGGGCTGAGGACCAACGAGCGATCGCGCAGGCGTTGATCCGACGCCGCGTGCGGGGCACCGATGTCGTCGTCGGAATCGCGGCCAGCGGGGTGACGCCATTTGTGGACGCTGCCCTGGTGGCGGCTCGACGGTGCGGTGCGCGCACCATCCTGATCACCTGCCATCCCGGCTCGAACATCACCGCCGATCGACAGATCGCTCTTCAGACCGGGCCTGAACTCCTCACCGGCTCCACTCGCCTGAAAGCCGGCACCGCCACGAAGCTGGTCCTTAATATGCTCACCCTTGGGGCGATGGTGCGGCTCGGGAAAACTTATGGCAACCTGATGGTCGACCTGCGCCCAACTTCACGGAAGCTTCGTGCGCGCGCGGTGAGGGTCATCCGATCCATCGCCGGCTGTTCTGAGCCGACGGCACGCGCCGCGTTGCGCGCCGCCCGCGGCCAGACGAAGGTTGCTGCGCTGATCGCGGCCCAACGACTGAGCGCCGCTGCCGCGAGACGCCGGCTCTTACTCGCCGAGTGTTCATTGAGGCGCGCGCTGACGCGTAACGGCGCGCGAACACGCAAACCCTATCCTCCCACCTCATAGCGGATGTTGTCGCTTGGCCTTATGTCCGGCACGTCGTGCGATGGGATGTCGGCCGCGCTGGCCGAATTCCGTGGTCGGCAGCTCCGCGTCATCGCCTCCAGCACGACCCGGTATCCGTCCTCCCTTCGACAGCAGTTGCTGCACGCCGGTACGTTGCACACGCCAGACATCGCTCGTCTTCATGTTCTGCTCGGCGAACGGTTCGCGCACGCGGCTCTGCGACTGCTGCGCCGGGCCGGCGTGGCGCGTCGAACGATTCGCGTGATCGGCTCGCACGGGCACACGGTGTATCATGGGCCTAGGGATGTGCCGCCCTGCACACTACAGCTCGGCGCCCCAGCGGTGATCGCGCATCGAACCAGGATCCCGGTTGTTGCAGATTTTCGCGCGCGCGACGTTGCGGCCGGTGGCGAAGGCGCTCCGCTGGTGCCGTACTTTGATGTGTGGCGGTTTGGGCACGGCCGAGCGCGCGCAGTACAGAACATCGGCGGGATCGCGAACATCACGATCGTCGGAGCGCGAATCGCTCCGGTCGCGTTTGACACCGGTCCGGGGAACTGCCTGATGGATCTCGTGGCCGCTCGGATCAGCAAGGGCCGATACCAATACGATCCTCAGGGCCGAATGGCTGCGCAAGGACGGATCGATCCTCGAGCGATTCGGCGGCTGTGGCAGCAGCCCTTCTTCAGACGACCGCCACCAAAATCCACCGGCCGGGAACTGTTTAACGACGCGCTGCTGCGCCAGGTGTTTGGCAATCAGTTGCGCCGACAGCCGTATGATGTGCTGGCCACCGTCACCTATTTTACGGCCTGGAGCATTGCGCAGAGCCTGCGTCGATATGCCCCAAGACCGATCCATGAAATAGTGGTCAGCGGCGGCGGGGTCTACAATCGCACGCTCATGGAGCATCTGCAGCAGCTGCTCACTCCCATTCCTGTCCGGTCCATTGCGTCGTATGGAATCCCACCGCTGGCCAAAGAACCGGTGACGTTCGCGCTGCTCGCGTCTCGAGCGATTCGCGGATTGCCCAATCACCTTCCGGAGACGACCGGCGCACAGAGTCGGTGTGTGCTCGGAACGATCACGCGTGCATAATTTCAGACATCAGACAACAGGAACACACCACATCCCAAACAAATTCCAAGTACCAAATTCCAACGATCAAGATCCCGTGTTTGGTGCTTGGTCATTGGTCCTTGGCGCTTGGCTGGAACTTGGAGCTCGGGATGTGGTTTTTTTACTGATGTCTGAGGTCTGCTATCTGGCGTCTGAAACTTATGCATTGGATTGATTGGACGATCGTCGGGGTGTTCGTCGTCGCCAGCCTGGTGGTTGGCTTATTGCTGCGTCGGACAGCCGGCGAAAGTCTGGACGCGTACTTTGTGTCCAATCGCCGGCTGGGGTGGTGGCTGGCCGGGACCTCCATCGCGGCGACCGCGTTTTCGTCCGATACGCCGCTGTTGATCACCGGCATGGTGCGCCGGCGCGGCATCTGGGGCGTCTGGGAAGTCTGGGCGCTGGGAATCAGCACGATGCTGACGGTGTTCGTCTTCGCGAAATTGTGGAAACGTGCCAACGTCATGACCGAGGTGGAGCTGGTCGAACT
>JAHFGT010000061.1 GCA_023247275.1 Candidatus Omnitrophota bacterium | reverse complement strand
AGTATTCCTGATTCATCGGCGCGCCGCGCTGCGAGCCTCAAAGATCATGCAGGAGCGAGTCCTGAACAACCCGAAGATCGAGGTCATCTGGGATACGGTGCTCACCGATGTGCTCGGTGACGAGGCGGTGTCCGGGGTTCGGTTGCGCCACCTCAAGCAGGGCACTGAACGGGATGTGGCCTGCCGGGGGGTGTTTTATGCTATCGGGTTTACGCCGAATACCGCTATCGTTACTGGGCAGCTTGACACCGACGCTGACGGGTATGTGATCACGTGTCCTGGCTCGACGCAGACCAGTGTCGAAGGGGTCTTCGCCTGCGGTGATGTCCAAGACAAACGGTATCGGCAAGCGGTGACGGCAGCCGGCAGTGGATGTATGGCCGCGATCGATTGCGAGCGTTGGTTAGCAGAGGCTGGTTGTGGCAGTTAATGCCTTGCAAAAATGTCCACGCCAGGCTTTACATTATCGAAGCTGGTGTGGTATAGTTTGACTGTTTCCGAAAAGAAGCTGCTTTGATAGTTTGGTTCGGAAAAACCAGTCCTCTGACTGGCCTCAAGCACATTGAGGGGTAAACCACAGGCAACTGTGGGGCGCAAAGCCATGGGCCCCATCTATCGTGGGCGGTAAGCCCACAGCGGTAGATGGCGGGCCGCCAGGCTGCCGAATAATGAGAGAACTCGGCAGTCTATTTTTTTAGGTAATTATATTAGTGATTTCATTTTATTTGATTATATAGTATGAAAAGTATTTGTGTATAGTCGGCGGATAAGAGATAAGAAAAGATGAGGTCCGAATGGTAAGACGCGCCAGCCGACGTGGACTATTCAGCCCGCTTGCGCTTCCTCTTATTACTATTCTCAGTACACTGCCCATGCTGGCAGCTTCTGTGGCGCAGGCGGCCACAGTCACCATTGGGAACGGTTCGGTAACAGCTGGCCAGACCGGAGTGGGTTTACCGCTGACATTGACCGTCGGAAATGACGAGCGCATCAGCGCAATGACGGTCGACCTGCGGCTGGATCCGAGTGTTGGGGAGTGGAAGAGTATCGTTCTAGCTCCGGCCGCCATCGCGCTGGGCAAGCGCGTGGCGTTTCACCCATTGGCTCCAGGGCAGCTGCGAGTTGTCGTCTATGGAGTTGATCATCGCATGCTCAACACCGGCCAGCTCGCCGAATGCCGGCTCAACATCGCCTCAGCCGCGATCAAGCCCACCACCAGCGCGGTCACGCTGGTGCGCGGGGTATCGGCAGACCCTGAAGGCAACGAGCAGGCGTTGACCATGGTCAACGGACAGTTGCACATTAACCCATCAGCAGATACCCAGCCGCCGGAAATCACCGGGATGACCTTGACCGATATTACGGCCAATGAGGCGGTCGTTTCCTGGAAGACGAGTGAGCTGGCCAAGTCTGCCGTCATCGTGGAACAAGTGATCGATATACACACCTTGTTGGACGGCGAGCCATTCGCGAAGGACCATCGATTTGAGCTGACTGGACTCACACCGAATGCCAGCGTGCGATTTCGAATCGTCGCGATTGATCAAGCTGGCAATCGGGCAGAGAGTCAAGCCTTCACGTTCCACACACCCGCGCAGGATACGGTCGGGCCCACGCTGACGCTGACCAGTCCGGCTCGAGGCGCCCATGTGCCGCTGGGTGTCACGGTGGTGGTGGCGGGCACGGCGGTCGATGACCAACCCGGGCCGGTCCAGGTGCGCGTGAATAATCAGCCTACCACGGTCGATGCAGCAGGACGGTTCTCCGTCCAACTGCCCAATCTGTCAGTCGGCTCCCACACCGTGATCGTGGAGGCATTCGATCAGACAGGGAATCGTCGGCAAGCCAGCCGAACGGTGACGGTCGAGGCCGATAACGTGCCGCCGACGATTCAAGATTTGCGAGTGGCCAACATCTCTACCGAAGGGGCGACCGTGAGCTGGCAGACAAGTGAGCCGGCCACAAGCACGCTGGAGTACGGGACGACCACCGCGTATGGTCAGACAAAAAATAGCAGCAGCTCGGCATCGACCGCGCACCAGGTAATGATTCGTGGGATGGCGTCCGGCGCTGTCATCCATTACCGGGTTCGCGCGGTGGATCCAACAGGCAATGTCGCGCGCACATTGGATCAGAACTTCACGACGCTGGAACCCCCGGATTCCACCCCTCCGATGTTGACGCTTGAGCAGCCCCTGGAGGGCGTGACTATCCCCGTCGGGCAAACGCTGGTGGTGAGCGGCAGTGTGGCGGACGATCGTCCAGAGCCGGTGACAGTTACGATCAATGGTTCGGCGGTGACGGTGAGCGAGGGACAATTTACGCAGACGCTGACCGATCTGGAGATCGGGTCGCACACGATCAGCATCCAGGCCAGTGATCTCGCTGGCAACCGCAGCGAGGTCCAGCGCGCGATCACCGTCGAGGCTCCGGCCGACACGACGGCCCCGAAGCTGTCCGTCATGACCCCAGAGCCGAATGTGACGGTTCGACTCGGTGAGCCTGTTGTGGTATCCGGCCGGGCGGTCGATGATCAGCCAGGCGAAGTGCGCGTGACGGTCAATGACATCGCGATCACGCGCGATGGGGCGGGCCGGTTTAGTTCTCCGCTGACCGGCTTGACTGCGGGTCCGTACGATGCCCCGTATGACATCGTGGTTGTGGCGGTGGACCAGGCCGGCAACCGCAGCGAGCTGCGGCGGCATCTCACCGTCCTAGCGCCCACGCCGGTGCTGCGGATCCTGACCCCCGTGCAGGGCGCGGCCCTGCCAGGATCCACGACGCTGACCTACAAGTGTGATGGGGTGGTGCTGCGCAGCGGCGATGCCTACCAACATGTGCATCTCCAGATGGATCAAGGTCCGGTCTGGCATGTCTACAACAGCGATCCATTCCGTGTCGATAATCTTCCACCTGGCACGCACACCGTCCGCGTCGACCTGGTCGACAATGTTCGCCACGGAATCCTCACCGGGTTGAATACAAGCCAGCAACGCACGTTCACCGTCCCTGGTAAGGTCACAACACCCCCGCCTCCGCCCTCCACGATCCCACCGCCGGTCGCGAGTCCAGCATCGGTGCAGGTGGTGTCACCGGCGTTAGAGGCGATCATTCGCGGCAAGGTCATTGACCTCCGACTGAGTGTCGCCGGTGTCACCCTGCGTAGCGGCGACGCATACCACCATCTCCACATTCAAATGGACCAAGGTCCGGTGTGGCATGTGTACGGCACCGAGCCGTTTCGGATTCCGGCCACACCGGGTCGACACACGATCACCATCCAGCTCGTGGACAATGTGCGGCATTTCCAGCTGCCTGGCACCCAGACCGCGCAACAGCTCATCGTGACGGTGGTCCAATGAATCGAGCCGCCATGACGCGATGGGTCACCAGTGTGTATCTGCTGCTGGCGTTGGCCGGGACGAGCGCGGCCGAACAGTCCGGGACGGTGAAACTGCATCTTGATACGGCTGGCAAGCCGGCCGCGGTTGGGACGCCGGTCAGTAACGGCATTCCGTTTCCGATGGGTGCCATCACCACCGTCGACCACGTGCGCTTGGAGACCGGGCAAGGCATCGAAGTCCCAGCCAGCTTTCGGTCGTTAGCCCCCTGGCCGGACGGCTCGATCAAATCAGTCCTCGCGTCTGTCGTTCCGACACCCCAAAACGATCGCTATCCTGATCTGGTCCTTCGTTATGGCCCGACGGTGACGCATGCGGCCACCGGCCCAGTTCGCCTGGCGCAAGATTCGCAGTCAGTGACCATCACGACGGATGTGCTCAAACTCCAACTGTCGAAAAGTCGCTTTACGATTTTGGAGCAGGCCTGGACCGATCTGAATGGCGACGGGACGTTTGATTCAGTTGAACAGTGGCTCACCTCACCCGCCGGGCTGGCGGTGCTCGATAAGAAGACCGACCGCCAATTCGTGAGCGATCTCTGGACTGCGGCCGATGGTTATCGGGTGACCGTGATCGAGTCGACACCGCAGCAAGTCACGGTGCTGCTCGAGGGGCGGGTCAAGGGAGTCAACGGCGCCCAGACCGTGGATGGCGATCCGACGTTGGCCCAAGCAAAGGTCTGGGTAACGGTGACCGCCGGCAGCACCCTCCTGCACCTGCAGACCACGCTTGTCGACACCAAAGCCCGGGACACCGAGGAATTCTCAGAGTATGTGATGCATCTCGCCGGGGTCGCGTTGGAACTGCCCATGGCATTGCCCACAGCGACCTATGCCGCCGGCGGGGACAAAGGGGCCGTCTACCAGGGTGCGGTCGATACCCAGGCGTCGCTGCTGCAGGATGCCACCGTGACCTGGATGGGTCGAGAGTTCACATACGGGTTTGGCTACAGCGGTGTCGGCTCTGGATCCAAAGCGCCGGGCTGGATGGATATCTCCGTCGCTGAGCGTGGGGCGACGATGGGCATTCGCCATTTCTGGCAAAATTTCCCGCAACAATTGACGGCGACGCCGGAGACGGTCCGTCTCGAGTTCTTGGCCAGCGCCTCGCGCAACAACGCTTTCCACACCGTCTATCCCGGGGTCGGTAAGACCTACGAAGCGTTCCTTGACCTGCACACCGGCGGCTATACGACGGCCGTCCGTCGACGGATGGAACTCGCATTAGCATCGCCCCTCCTGTTGGCCGATGCGGCGTGGTACACCTCGAGCCTGGCCTTTGGGAAGCTGTCGCCGCCGTCCCCATTCACCGCGCACTGGGAATCGAAAATGGCGAACCAGTACAACTGTACGGTGCTCCGCCAGGGCTGCGATGTCGCCGGACAGTTGTTTGGGCAGCGAAATTTCGGCGACTACATCTTTGGGATCGATAGTCCGACCCAGCCGGCCTACGGGGATGGGCACTACGAGGATGCGCACGGATTACTATTGCAATTCATTCGGTCGCTGAATCGTGGCTGGTTCGATACCGCGGTCAGCAGCGCCCGACATCACTACGATTTGGATGTGATGCACACGCAGAACCCGCCTCGGTATCCAGGGTTTCCTCCGGGGATGATCCACTGGCATGGCACCAGCGAGCATGAAGGGGTCAACATCGAGCTGGGGCATGCGGTGCCTGGCGGCTTAGACGAATATTATCTGTTGACTGGTGATCCGCGCGCGCTCGAAGTCATCCGCGAGCAGGGGGACTGGATCGAGCATTATGCGCGCAGTGGGGAAGGCCGGGTTGCGCCAGAGCGTTCCGACGATGGGGTCGCTGGCCAGGAATACGAGCGGATTGGTGCCTGGACATTGTATACCGTCTTGAAATCCTACGAAGTGACTGGTGATCCAAAATACTGGGAGGCGGCTTCGTTGCTGGTCAAGAACACGATCGACTGGTGGAAGATGCCGCAGGATCATATCTTTTTCGACCCGGATCGTGTCCTCGACAAGAGCCGGTCGCCGCAAGAACAAGCGCTGGTCTATGAGCGAACCGACTGGACCAAAGGCACCGGCTATCCGTTAGCCACGCTGCTGGTGGCCAACTGTAACCCGTCCAAGGGTGTCAATCAGTACGAGGATTTGGCCTACCAGAGTCACGTGCCGATTGCCTGGATGAGCGGGCTGTTGCAGATGGCGCTGATCCGCTACTACCAGGATCTGGAGCGGCGGGGCGACAGCTACGATGGCATGGTGATGTACCGGGATCGGATGACCCCGGTCCATATCGATGCAGCGACGATGCGCGAGATGCTCATCCAAATTTTGAACAAGGTCGTGGAGTACAACTATCTCGGCGCGCCCAAGTATCCGTCGAAATACCCGTTCCTGAAAACCTTGGGGATGAACGAATTCATCTACACCGTCTGCGAACGGATCGATTACAGCCACCTCAACAACGTCGGGCTGCAGGGCGGTCAGTACCTACTCGACACGATGCTATTCATCAGTTCCTTCACGCCACAGGAGGTCGGACCGCTGTGGCAGGCGCAATGGCCGCAGATGCAAGCCAAATGGCAGGATATCGCGCAGATTTTGTATAACGGGCTGGTCGTGAGATGGCAAGGGGCGGACAACTCTGCGAACGGCATGGCCAATCTCTTGGATCTGCCGTATGCCGTCGCGCGCATGGAAGAATTGGGGTTGCTGACCAACCTGCCTCCGCCGTCGAGCGGTGGCGGCGGTGGACCGCCGCCGTTGAGTTCCACGCCTGACTATATCGTCACCGTGAATGGCGGACCGCTGGTGACCTCACGCGTGATCGATCTGAGCATCACCGCGCCAGCAGCCGCTGTCGAGACGAACGTGTCGATGACCGGGTACAGCCAAGGGACCTGGCAGCCGACCGGGGATGTGCGGCTGACACTGCCAGCCGGATCAGGCGCCAAGACAATCTTTGTGCAGTTCCGCGATCAACAGCGGGTCATCCTGGCATCGTTGACCCAGTCGGTGGTGCTCATCGAGCCCAACTTTACCGGCGATGTTGATCTGATGCTGAATGATCCCACCGACACCTTTATCTTCAGCAATCAAGCGGACGGTCGGTTTGGTGCGCAGCGGGTCCTCAAGGCCGGCCGATACGACACCGGCTACGACTATGTTGGGCTGCTGGCGTTTGAATTGCCCACAGCACCGCCTGGTGTAGCGCTCACCGTGCAGGGCGCGCAGTTGAGCGTCTACGTGACCGACAACAGCCGCAACGGCTCGCAGACGATCACGCCGTATGAAATTACCTCAGAGTGGTCAGAAGATACCGCGACCTGGAACAGCCGGCCGACGCTGGCCGCGAGCGGTGTAGGCAGCGGCGTCACCTTCGGTGGCCGGTCGGAGATCAATCAGTGGGAGGCGTTCACGCTGCAACCCTCGTCGATCCAGCGCTCGCTGCAGACGCCAACGCCGATGTTTGGGGTGGCCCTGATGGGTCAAGGCAGCCCAGGTCTCACCTCAGTGGATCTGGTGTCCTCTGAGGCGGTCTTCCCCTCGGAAGACCGACGTCCGCGACTGACGCTGCGGTTGCATATCAGTTCTGGCGCCACCACGCCAGCGCCGCAGATCAGCGGGGTCCGCGTTGAGTCCATCAGCTCAGCGGCTGGGACCGTGACTTGGACCACCGACAAGCCGACCACCGGGTTGGTGGAGTACGGACCCACCGCATCGTATGGCGGCGGGACGGTGGTGGATTCGGTGCGCGGGACCACGCATCGGGTGCAGCTCACCAATCTGGCATCCAACACCCTGTACCATGTCGGCGTGAGTGCGACAGATGACCTAGGGATGATCGGCCGAGCCAGCGACTTCACGTTTACCACGTCGGCCGGGGCGCAACGCGGTGACATCAATAAGGATGGACAGCTCACGCGTGACGATCTGTTGGCGTTGATCGCGCAACTGCTCGGCCGGTCGCCGGTGACGCCGGATGTCTCCGATGCGAATGCCGACGGGAAAGTGACCTTAGCAGACGCCTGGGCACTTGCCCGGCGACTCAGCCAACCATCTTCGACACCCCCGACGCTGACGATCACCAGGCCTACGGCGAGTGCCGTGATCATTGGGACGAGCGTGGACGTCACGTACCAGATCGGGGGCGACTTCACCGCAGCCGGCGTCACGCATGTCCATGTCAAGCTCGACGCGAATGCTGTCATCGAAGAGACCTCACTGGATGGGCGCAGTACACTCCAATCGATCCCAGCCGGCAACCACACCATGACTATCTCGCTGGCGAAAGCTAACCACTCGATTGTCGGCGCGCCAGTGGCGGTCAATTTTACGACGCAGGTCTCACAACCGTCCACCGGTGACTGGGTCCAAATCTGGAACGATGAGTTCGATGGCGCAGCTGGCAGTCTGCCGGATCCAGGGCATTGGGTGATCGAGACCGGCAATCATGGGTTCGGCGGGGCCGAACTGCAAGCCTATACGAACCGGCCCAGCAACGTGCATCTGGACGGGCAAGGGAACTTGATCATCACCGCCCGGCGAGAAAACTACAACAACAGGCCGTACACCTCTGGCCGGATCCATACCCGAGGCATTGCGACATTTGACTATGGGGCGTTCGAGGCCAGGATCAAGGACCCGAAGGGAAGCGGGTTCGGCCCAACCTTCTGGCTGGCGGCTCATGCTCAGGGGTATGCGGAGACCTGGCCGGCGATCGGGGAAGTCGACATGATGGAAATTTACGGCGTGAATACCAACCGCAACCCGATGACGGTTGTTGGCCCACAGGTGGGGAACCGGAACAACGCGATCTACTTGCATTCGGACTACACGTATGAGCAGGGCGGGGATGCCACTAATTGGCATGTGTACCGGATGGAAAAAGACCCGAACGTGATGCGGTTCTACGTCGATGGCAAGATGGTATTTGAGGCGGCCCCGAAACAGATGAACGATCGAGGCGCTGAGTGGATCTACGAGAAGGGGTACAGGTACTACATTATCTTTTGTTTGGCGATCGGCGGCAACCGACCGTATGGCCAGCCAGATGGGTCGACGCCGTTCCCATCCGACATGGTCGTGGACTATGTTAGAGCGTATCAGCGGAAATGAACCCGAATAGGATGATCACGATGGCACAGGCACAACGAACCCGCAGGCGTGAAGGGACGATGCCGAGGTCCTCGTGTATGGCCACGGTCATCAGTCGCTGCCGACGATTCGGTGCGGTGCTGTTGGTAGGCGCTGCGCTGACCAGTGTCGCCGCGGCTGAAGAATCCGGAACGGTCGCGTTGCGGATCGATACGGACAACCGGCCCGCCGCGGCCGGCACGCCGGTCAGCAACGGGATCCCATTTCCTCTCGGGGCGGTCTCGACGGTGAACCATCTGCGACTTGAAACCGTCCAAGGGACCGAAATTCCGGCTGACTATCATGTGCTGGCCCCCTGGTCTGACGGATCGGTGAAGTTTGTGCTGGTGTCGTTTGTGCCGACGCCACAGGCTGACGCCTATCCGGACCTGGTCTTGCGGTACGGGCCGTCGGTGACTCATCGGACGACCGGGCCGATCCAAGTGACCCAAGACAGCCAATCGCTGACGATCACGAGTGATGTTGTGAAGTTACAGTTCTCCAAGCAGCGGTTCAGCATCCTTGAGCAGGCGTGGACCGATCTCAACAGCAACCAGGCATTCGAGTCAACCGAGCAATGGCTCACCGCACCGGCTGATGTGGTTGTCGTCGATGAAAAAACAAAAGGGACATTCCGCAGCGGGTTGTGGACCACTGCGGATGGGTATGCGCCCCGGGTGGTGGAGTTCAGCCCGCAGAAAGTGACCATCTTGTTGGAAGGACGGCTCAAAGGGGTGGGCGGAGTCTTGACGGTAGATCGGGACGCAACGCTAGCGCAGGCCAAGGTCTGGATCACCGTGTACGCTGGCAGCAGCCAGCTCCACGTGCAGACCACACTCGTCGATACCAAGTCGCGTCCGATCGAAGAATTTTCGCAGCCGGTGATGCAGCTTGACGGTGTGGCGCTCGAGCTGCCGGTGAGCTTGCCCAACGCGACCTATGCCGCGGGCGGAGAGAATGACGCGGTGTACCAAGGATCGGTCGGGCCCCAAGCGTTGCTGCTGCAGGATGCGCTGCGTACATGGATTCAATGGAAAGGGTTCGCCTACACTTTTCAGTACAGCGGTGTGGGCTCTGGCGAAAAAGCACCTGGCTGGATGGATGTCTCAACCCCGACTCGCGGAATCGCAATGGCCGTGCGCCACTTTT
>JAHFGT010000060.1:5612-9974 GCA_023247275.1 Candidatus Omnitrophota bacterium | reverse complement strand
TGTTGTGAGAATCGCTCAGGCGATTCGACGTGGTCAACCCACCCAAGCCAATCAGTCGTCTCTCTGTTGTCGACGTACGTCCTTCCATCTGCTAACAAGGCCAGTAACTTTTTTATGCCATGATGGTAATATCAGCATACATTTTAAAAGTAGAAAATATATTGTTGAACCTGGCAGAGGTTTGTACTAGAATAAACGCTACCCCTTAATCAGGGGGAGGAGACAAAATGGAGCAACGCAGCGTCGATCGACGACGCGGTCGCCGGGTCTCCGTGGAGGCACCTGTGATAATCCGCCGCGGCGACACCAAGCACGTGGTGGCAGAAGAAAACACGAAAAATCTGAGCCTGGGCGGCGCCTATTTTGAAACTAACGCGTCGAATCTGTATCAGGTGAACGATGTCGTCTTGGCATCGGTCGCAGTGCCAGAATCGCAGACCCAGCACTTTCCGTTTAGCCGTGTCGCCGGGCGCGGACGAATTGTTCGCATCGTGGAGTCGGATGGCACCGATGGCGACAAACGAATCGGCATTGCGGTGGAGTTTGGTCCAGGAATCACCGCCCTGACCGCTGTTCCGGCGCGAGGATAGTGCCGAGCGCGAAGTCGCCCGACCCTCGGCTCGCGTCTGATCATTCAAGCCACGTTTCCGGTCCAGCTTGTCGTGATATCACCCCAGTCGAATGCTTCTCCATTCCATGAGCCAGCCGTCAAGCCGATGGTTGGCCGAATCCTGGTCGATCCTTGGTCTGCTCCTCGGATTCACGGTTCTTTCGGCGCGGCCATACTCATTGGCGGCTGAACCAGACCCGGCTCCGGCTCGCGTCGAAATCCGCGGCGAGTGGTTCTATGTCGACGGCGAGCCATTTTTGGTCAAAGGGGTCGGCTATTCGCCGTACCGTCCGGGACACACCCCGTGGAAGAATCCAGTCGACCTCGCGCTGATGGAGCAGGATGTTCAGCGTATCCGCGACGCGGGGTTCAACACAATCCGCACGGGGTTTCCCCTTCCACCCGAAGCGCTCGATCTTGCCGACCGGTATGGGCTCATGGTGCTCCAAGGACTCTGGGTCCAGGGTGACCAGGGTGTTGGGACCCCAGCATTCCAGGACGCGCTCATCGAGTCCGTGACGAAAGAAGTGCAACGCAGTCGGGGACATCGCAATATTCTCGCGTACCTGATTGGCGACGAGCTGCAGGCTCATGCGGTCTTCGAGGCTGGCGTGCCAGAAACCGAAGCGTTGCTCCAGAAGGTGACCCAACTGGTTCGGGAGTTGGACCCGACCCGGCTGGTCTCGTATGCGAACTGGCCCTCCACGTCGTTTCTGAACGCCTCGACGACGGACGCAATCTGTTTTCACGTCAATCCGTTCGAGCCATCTATCGTGTCCCACGTGTTCGGCTATGGCAGCTACATCGAGCATTTGAAGCAGACCGTCGCAAGGGGCAAGCCGTTGATTATGACGGGTGTCGGGTTGTCGCCGGACTCGCAGCACTGGCAGGTGGTGCAGTGGTGGCAAGAATTGTTCGAATCCGGCGCGCAGGGCGGGGTGGTGTTTGAATGGAATGACGCACAACAGCAGAGTGATGATCCAGATCGAGTGGGGACTCTGCGACCGGCGGCTGAGGCGCTCAAGACGACCAATCCGGCGATTGTCCTGACGTCGGGATTAAGTGGGCAGGATGGCGAGCTGTTGGTGAGTCTGTATACGGTCGAGTCGGTGGCCGACGCGCGGGTTCGTATGGACCGCGCCGCGTGGCAACCGGCGACGAAGGTCAATCATCATTGGTGGAAAATTCGATTTGGAACGGATCCTCCGCTCGCGCCAGGCCCCCATCAGCTGTCGGTGCAGGTACGTGATGGCCAGCATCGTGTGTTGCTCGACCGCGAGCAATCCGTCTCGATCGGCCCAGCGGTCCCTGCGCCGGTTGTATCCATCACGACCGATCAAACGGTGTATCAAGTTGGCTCGATCATGGAATCGGTCACGTATACGATTCGCGTCCAGGACGCCGCCGGAGATCCGTTGGTGAACTGGCCGGTCTATTGGGCGATCGTCGAGCCGCACGTCGGGACAGAATTACGCAATACGAAGTTGACCGATTCTGAAGGCCGAGTGCAGGGGACGTATCTGATCCAAGAATCCGGTTTTATCATCCTCACCGCCGCCGCCCCGCGCGACCCGGCGCGGCCAGAACAGCGGGTGGGTGCAGAGAGGCTGTTGACGGTTCATCGACAGCCGACGCTGATCCATCAGCCATCGCTGTGGGAGGAGGGGATCCCGACCGACGTGCAGGAGGTTTTGCGGCATCCGCAGCCGGCCTTCCAATTAGCCGACCCTGGCAAGGAGCGGATCGTCAATTACGAGCGGTATGGCAGGTTTGTCGACGTCGGCAAACCGACCTACCATTATGACGTCGTCAACTGGCAAGGGCTGGCTGCGGCCGTTGGGGAGGGCGTGTACCCCAATGAGCGCGGCTTGCTCGATGATCCGGCATTTGTGGCGGCCAAACACGCGGGGAAACTCGACGGTTCTCAATGGACGTTCACGCTTCACCAGGATCCTCAGCTGGCGTTCTTTCGGTGGGCGTCCGCCGAGGAAGAGCCAGGGGTGAAGCAGTTCTACACCGCCCTGACGCTTGAGCGGGCAGGGCTGTGGCTACAAGCGGTGAAGGCGTACGACGCGACCCTGGTGCATCATCCATTGTCGGTTGGGTGGACCAGGTCTAATCCGCCAAGCCCGTGGTATGTGGGGAAGGTGGCGCGCAATAAGATCGAGGCGATCCTCCGGCTGCATCCAGAGCTTGGCATGCGGCTGGACGGGTGCCGCATTGTCGTCGACAACGGATTCGACAACTCCATCGACAATGATGTCCTCCATCCGACTCCTGGGCAACTGCTCAGTGTGCTCCCCTCAGCGACCACGGCAGCTTCACAGGATGTCTCGGGGCTGGTCCACACCCGTGAGCTTGGCGGCGAGCCAGCGCGTCTGGTTCGATACGAGAACGGGCATTGGCAACTTCTGGTCGATGGCCATCCGTGGGCGGTTCACGGACTGATCTACCAGCCCGCGGGTGTGGGGGAGGCGCCACAGGCCCGTGCGTGGGCTGATTGGATGAAGGCTGACCGGAACCGCAATGGACGCCCAGATGTGTTTGAAACCTTCGTGGATGCGAATCGGAACAACCAGCAAGATTCTGATGAACCTCCCGTCGGAGATTTTGCGCTGCTCCGCCAGCTTGGTGTCAATACCCTCCGTCTGTACCATACCGACCATGATCCGAAGATCGCCAAGCCGATCTTGCGGCAGCTCTACCAGGAGTATGGATTCCGAGTCCTCATGGGGGATGTCGCCCGGATGTCCACGATCGGCTCTGGCCCACGGTGGGCGCAGGGAACTGATTACCTGGATCAGCGGCAGCGGCGGCGGATGCTGAACAGCGTCAAGCGAATGGTCAGCGAATACAAGGATGAACCGTACGTGCTGATGTGGGTGCTCGGCGATCAGGACCACAATGGCGGTGGCCGCGGAATCGGAGGCGGCGCGGGCAACGCCGCGGCCCATCCGCACGAATATTACCGATTGATCAACGAGTTGGCTGAATGGATTCATGCCGCCGATCCGAATCATCCGGTCGTCTTAGGCAACGGCGATCTGCTGTTTCTGGATGTCATCGCGCAGGAGGCCCCAGCGATTGATGTGCTTGGCGCCAGCGCGTCCCCTGGGTGGGAGGGGGTCGGGCGGTCATTTTTTGAAGACATCCGGCAATGGCTTGACCGGCCTGTCTTGATGACAGAGTACGGCTGCCCTGCGTATCAAATAGACACCAGGCCTGACGCGGCAGAGGTGGACCAAGCGGTGTACCATTTTGGCGCCTGGGTCGACGTAGCGGATAACATCGCCGGCCGCGGGGTCGGCAATGTGATCGGTGGTATGGTGTTTCAATGGACCGACACAAAGCCGAACTGGCCCGGGCTGTTTCCTGGCGGGTGGAACTTTAAGGAATGGTACGGGATCGCCAGTTTGGGCAACGGCAACCATCGGGGATTCTTACGACAGCTGCGTTCCAGTTACCGGTTGTATCAGCGGGTGTGGAATCAGCCCTGAAGATCGTTCATCAGTTTGGTTTCCGACGGCTAGCATGCTTGACGCCAGTATGGCGCTGTGGTACATGTGTAGGTTCTTGCTGGCCCCATCGTCTAGCCCGGCCTAGGACGTCAGGTTCTCAGCCTGAAGACAGGGGTTCAAATCCCCTTGGGGCTGCTTCTCAGCGCCGACGGAATAGCAGCAACCGGCTCGGCCGATCAGTCCGACAGACCAGTGCTGGACACGGCAGTGTGGCAGGGATCAAGACCGGCTGCG
>JAHFGT010000060.1:0-5512 GCA_023247275.1 Candidatus Omnitrophota bacterium | reverse complement strand
ATCATTCCCACTGGTGCGCGGATGTAATTGAAGCGATAGTCCGGCGATGGCATGCAGCGTCGGACTCTCAATCAGAATGGCTTGGTCAGGCTCGAACTGAATCCGATGGAGCAGGTGTGTGATCTCGCAGCGTATCCGCTGGGTGTCTGTCAGTATGGCGTGCAGGTGTTGCGGGTTGATGGTCAGCAACGGTTGAAACGCGGTGAGCTGCTGCGGCAGAATATCGGCCTTCCAGTCTGCGACGGCTTGAGAAATAGCCCAAGCCTTATAGACCGACTTAAACTCTGCAAATGTGCTGGTAGAAGTCACTCGGTCCGCCGCAACGTTCGCTAATCCCTCGACCCGTTGCCGATCTCGCCACAGCAGCTCTGCCACATGCTGCCGCAGCGTCGTGAGCCACTGCTGCTCATCGGTGAATCGCTGCCCAGTGTCGCGCTCGAGATGGTCTCGACACTCCCCAACCGAGATGGGATTAAATCCGACGTACGCGAATGGAGGAAAGTCTGACGGATCGAGCAGCTTGACGAAGAAATACTTCTCGCCGTGATTTTCCGGATCCACCCCTCGCGGGCCCAATACCTCAGGGAGATTGGCGACTAATTCACGAAGCGAAATGGAAGGATCGGTGTTCAGCGTTGCCGGCCGCTGCGCACCGGAAAAAAATGGCCAAGACTCGGCAATAGGTTGCGAAGCGTTCAATAGTCGCTGAAGCGTTTGGCCAGCCCATTCATAGGTAACAGGATTTGGACGGGCGGTGAGCAATTTCGATCGACACCACAACAAATCCTCTGCTATAGTCATTGTATCCCTTACTCTAACAGATTATTGCGACAATGGCAATCTACAACTTCTGATGTGCGGCTGTGCCACCATATGGAAAAATCACTTGACAGATAGAGAGTTTGAAGTTAAGATTCATTATCAGATATAGTGACCTAAAAAGAGTAGAGTAAGTTGTAGTAGCTTCATTCCTTGATTGTTTTGCAAATACATCTGGATCACAGCGTCGTAAAAGGCCAAGCCCGTGCGAGCGGGTGACCCTCGAGTCATTGAGGCCCTAGCCGCAAGCTAGGGGCAAAGTTACGGCTCTGCAGGATGCAGAGGGCCGAACTGCCGATGCGCAGTTCGGCCCTCTTTGTTTGTTTAGGGTCGCCGAGACTCAAGGAGGTGGAGATGGGGTTTGAAGAAGCTAACAGCGGGTCGATGGTGTAGGAACCAAAACCAGGGAGAAGCGAACGATGAGAGCCTTAAGAACGAGCGTAGCCGTCGCCATTGCAGTAGTGAGCACGGCAGCTCCAGCATGGGCTGCCACCATCACCGCGAACGCGAGCGTGCAGGCTGTAGTCCCGGACAGCACCGCGTTTACGTTGGAGAAAGACGCGGCGACGTCTGTGCCGCGGTTTGCTGCCGATCAGATTGTGTTCGATCGGGTTGACAATCAGGATCCAGGCGTAACTGGACCAAGCCCAGATTTTATGTATGCTCCGTACCGCAGCGAAACCGGCATGAACTGGCATATCGGTAGGATCAACGCGACAGGGTCTTCAATGACACTGTCAGCCGATGTAACCGGGACCGCTGGATCAACACCGTTGGCCAATATCTTGTCCACGTTCTGTGGCGGGTTTTTCCCCGCAAACGGCCCGCCAGGGGTGGCAATCCCAGGAACGCCTTCTACCGACTGGGAGAACTTGAACACATTTACGCGAACCCTCAACCAGTCATTTTCCGGGGTGACGTCCTTTAACTACCGGCTCAGCATTGCCGGCATTCCAGCTGGTACCTATAACGGGCAAGTGACCTACACCATGGTTTCAAACTAACTCAGCGTTAGCAGGTTTCAGGCCGGGTCACCGGCCTGACCGCCGTGCTCCGCGCTCACCGCGAGAGAGACGGAGCTACGGTGACTAGGGGACAGACAACGTCCTCTCTCCGAACCGCGGCTGAGTGGTATCGCAAGAGACCGCCGCAGCAGAAGAGAGAGGACGTCGTCTGTTTAAGAGTCCATCCTGAGCAATGAACTGCCGAAGATTCCTCATCGCCCTACTGATGGTCGTCTGTCCCTACAAGGTGATGGCGCTGGAAGAACAAACCGACACCTTGTCAGCGTCGGTCGAGGTGGCGCCGGTGTTTCGTGTGTCGCTCAGCCAGCCGGCGTTGGTCTTCTCGTCCATTGAGTCCGGCCATAGCGAGGTGCTAGGCGCTGGCCCACCGTTTCATGACATCATCTGCCGATCGAACAACGGCCGGATCTGGTCGCTCAGGGGGCAGGTGATCATGTTGCGCCATGCGCAGCAACCGTACAACTTAACGCCGGCAGCGCTTGAATGGAACCTGGTCGATATCGTGGGCCGGCCACTCGCGAGCCCATCGCATGGATTTACTCCGTTTAGCGATTCAGCCCAGGTGCTCTATGTCAGCGAGGGAGATGCTGTGGCCGGGCGCGAGATGGTGCTGCGATTCCAATACCGGCTGACGATCCCACCAGGTGCACCAGCCGGAAACTATATTGGCCAGGTTGTCTTCACCATGTCGGAGGATCTGTGATGAGGCGTCGAGTAGGGCTGATCGGGCTGTTGTGGCTCATGGCGCCGACAGTGTGTTGGGCAGGCTTGAGTTTATCAACGGATCATCGGCAGGTCGACTTCGGCCCCATGGAGCTTGGCGCGCACAAGGAGTTGGCGCAGTTTGGGTCACATCACAACGTGATTACCTGCTCTTCGACTAATGGGCGGATCTGGTCGCTGCACATCAGCGTGCTCCAGCCGCTCACCTCAGGCAGCCAGACGATCCCCCCTGAACAGTTCCGCTGGCAATTGGCTCGAACGACCGGCCTAGGGACTCTCGTCAATCGATTTGCATTCCATCCATTTTCCTTGGTGCCGGAGCCGGTGTACATCAGCACTGATCAGGAAGCCGCTGGTCAGCCGATCGAGTTGGATCTCAAGTACAGCCTGACAGTGCCCGAGATCCAAGTGACCGGCGCCTACTCGACGACGATCCGATTGACCTTGACTGAGGTTCTTTGATGAGTCCGGGACGTCCTGTGCTGCTGAGTCTTCTGGTACTGGCGGTGGGAGCGACCACGGCCGACGCCTTCAGTTTCAGCGTGGAGCCATCGCGCGTGCAGGTGGCGGTCCCAAGCGGTAAGCGGCGCGGCAGGACGGTGCAGGTCGACAACAGCCGTTCGGACGCGCCGGTCCACTTGAAATTGTATGTCCGAGACGTGATCTACCGTCCGGATGGCACCCAGGAATTTCCACCGGGTGGAAGCACGGAGTGGTCATGTGCGTCGTGGCTGACCATGAGTCCCCAGGAACTGGATGTGCCAGCTGGGCAGCGGGCCGATGTGCGGATCAGCATCACGGTTCCAGAGGGGCAGACCGGAGGCCACTATGCCATCGTATTTTTTGAGAGTACGCCAACCTATGTCGAGCGAGGGGTAGGAGTGAATTTCCGGATCGGGGCGCTCATCGAGGTCACGGTGCCGCATACAGAAGTGTACCAAGCCAAGCTGGTTGATGTGGGGCTGTCGGCTCCTCATGAGGCGTCGGTGGAGATCTTCAATGAGGGCAATGTGCTGGTTCGCCCGAAAGGGAAGCTCAAACTCTTCGACGCTGAAGGCAAGCGGGCGGCGTTGTTAGAACTCAACCCGTATGCCGTGGGTATTCTGCCGAAAACCGTGCGCAAGTTCCGCGTGGATCTTGGTTCAGTGACCCAGGGAACGTATCGACTCAAAGCCGAAGTGGATTACGGCACACGATACCTGTTGGTCGGTGAACGAACCGTGTCAATTCAGTAAGGCGTCGCCAAGAGGAACTCTCATTGCAGCATCCGCCGGATCGCGCCGGCGCAGGTGGAGCGCCGCCGTGACCAGCTATGGCCACAGGACAATCGGTTGGAGTGCGTGGTATGGCACGACACTCTTGCTGGTTGCAGGGCTCGCTCCGCTGTTTCAGGAACAGGTGGTGGCCCAGGAAGCCGCCGGCTCCTCAGCCGTCAGTGCGATGTACGAGTCGGGCCAGCGGCTATTTGAGCAGGGCCACTATGAGCAGGCCGCGCGTGAATTTGAGCGTGTACTAGCTGCTGAGCCGCATCATGCTGGAGCCGCGCAGTACCTGTACCTGATTGACCGGCGCCGTCAGCAAGCTATGGTGGCGGCGATTCGCGAATTGCAACTCAAGCCGCATCGTGACACCCTCCTGGGGCTCGCCTCCGCGCCACCGCCACAGACCGCTCTGTCGTCGAATCAACCAGCTGATACCTCGGCCACTCCGGGCGATTGGCACCTGATCGTTGATGACCATGAGGTGCCGCTGCACCGGCCGATGCTGCTCTCCGAAGGCCGTCCGCTCGTGCCACTCCGTGACGTGGCCGCTGTGCTCTACATCAGTGTGATCGATTTGCAGGACGGCACCTATGAGTTGTTGTTGCCACAGGGCCAGACCAAACGGATCCGGCCCGCTGTGCAGATGCCAGAGCCGGTCCTCACAGAACAAGAGCTGCGAGACGAATTCGGGGTCGAGACCTTGTTTCATCCGGCCGAGCGAACGCTGGTCCTGCGAACTATGGAACCGCCACTCCACACTGCGATCGTGGAAAAGCCGGCAGAGCAGATTCAAGAAGAAACGGCCTTGAAGCAGCTTGCCCAGCAGTTCGTCCCCGTGCCTGAGCGTCCTGAGGTCATCCCGTTCTCAGCGAGGCGCTCGGTGGACCTCTTGGGGAATGTGACCACCACGTACACGGCGACCCATCAGGGCGAGCCATTTCGCAGTCTTGGGACGTCGGTGACCGGCCAGGCGATGGATTTCGACGTCCGGTTCGAGTCCGTGTACAAGGATAAAGGGTTCAGCGGGGCCAAGGATATCTTGGATCATGATCACACGTCGCTGTCGTTGACCAAGCCACGATTTGGG
Source organism: Candidatus Omnitrophota bacterium (assembly GCA_023247275.1). Taxonomy (GTDB): domain Bacteria; phylum Omnitrophota; class Gorgyraeia; order Aquiviventales; family Aquiviventaceae; genus JAHFGT01. The sequence continues at coordinate 596 of JAHFGT010000060.1, read as the reverse complement.
ATTGGGTTGTTCGACCAGTACACCTCGCTGGCGCCGTTGAGGACACAATCGCAAACGTTCAACGGGATCAAGGTCTCCGAATCGCTTGACGACTGGCATCGGACCACGGTGGCAGGTGGGGATGTTGAGAGCTCGACGTCCGGTCGCTCAGGAGTGGTCAAATATCTCGGACATCTGTACGAGGTGGATGAGCGGCTGCAACCCACTGACTGGCTCGGGCTGCAAGGCGCGCTCTTGTATCTTGAGCATGAGGCGGATCTGCCTGAGCACATCGGCACCACCGGATACCCGCGCAGCAATGTGGTCTCGTTTGGCGGCGCCACGGTCACATTACCCTGCGATGTCTCGTGGACCGCTCATGCCGCGCATGTGGCCTATCGGCCGGATGACGCCCCGGAGAGCCGTGTCCAGGATTGGGATTGGCGCACGAGAATTGGATGGGACCATCAACGCTACCGGCTGGGCTGGAGCTATGAATTCGTTGGCGACCGCTACGCGACCCTCGGCAACCCTGCCGTGTACCAGGATTACCGTGGCTGGAACGTTGACAGTGGACTGCGATTGACCGATCGGTGGACCGTCTCAGGCAACCTGCA
>JAHFGT010000016.1 GCA_023247275.1 Candidatus Omnitrophota bacterium | reverse complement strand
GATGACACGCGCGAGATCATTCAGGCGTTGACGGCCAGATTTCCGGCGCTGATCGTGCCACCAAAGGATGATATCTGTTACGCGACGCAAAATCGGCAGAACGCTGTGAAAGCCATGGCCCGCGAAGCCGAAGTCATCCTGGTCATTGGGGCCAAGAATAGTTCGAACTCCATCCGCCTGACAGAAGTCGCCGAGGACGCGGGCCGTCGCGGATACCTGATCAACGACGCGAGCGAAATTGATCCAGCGTGGTTTGAGGGCATCCGCTGCGTCGGGGTTACCTCAGGCGCGTCAGCACCAGAACATCTGGTGCAAGCCGTCGTCGAACGGCTGCGGCAGCTGGGGGCGACCCAGATTGAGGAGTGGGAACTGGTTCGGGAAGACGTCAGCTTCGGCTTGCCAGCCCCGCTTCAACACGCTGCCCCTGTGCGTCACGCGGGTCTACCAGCAATCTAAAGTCGACGCGCTCTGTCGCGTCGCACAACACACAGCGGCCGGTTGCCCGAGAAGGGCAACCGGCCGCGTTGCTAACGCAGACTGCGCGACGGTGTTATCGCACGGGCAACTGCCGATATCGCCAGTTGCTGGTGTTGCCTTTCGTGTCAGTCGCTTTCACCCAGAGGCGAGCATCAGCGCCAGCCGTCACATGGGACGCCAGCACCTGGAACGACCAGGTTCCAGCGCTGGCATTGTACGTGGCCAGCGCATTGCTGACGGTGTAGAACTGGCGGCCGTAGTCGTACACAAAGACCCGCACCTCGCTCACCCCACTGGCATCAGTCGCGGTGCCGGCGAAGGTAAACCCGCTGGCTGGCAAAATGGTGCCAGTGGCCGGCTGCATAATCGCGACACTGGGTGCTTGCGTATCCAATCCGGTCGCGCTGATCACGACATCACGAGATTGCCAGGCACTGAAATTTCCTTTGGTATCCGTTGCCTGGACCCATAACCGGGCTGTCGTCCCCGGCGTCACATGCGACGACAGCACTGAGAAGCTCCACCCCCCTGTGCTGGCGGTATAACTGGCGAGGGCATTCGACACCGTGAACGTATTGCGCGCGATGTCGTACACGTAGATCCGGACTTCTTTCACCCCGCTCGCATCGGTCGCAGTCCCGGAGAACGCGAACCCGGTCCACGGCACGGTGGCCCCGGCCGCAGGAGCGCTGATCACCACTGACGGCGGTGCGGTATCAGCCGATCCGGCAACCGTCACGTCCCGCGACTGCCAGGCGCTCACGTTGTTATTGATATCGACCGCCAAGACCCACAGCCGAACCGCTTGTCCTGGCGTGATGTGGCTGGAGAGGACCGGGAAGGTCCACGTCGAGGTGGCGGGATCGTAGCTCGCCAGCGCGTCCGCGACGGTGTAGAGGCTGCGCGCATTGTCGTACACATAGATGTGGATCTCTTTGACCCCACTGGCATCGGTCGCGGTGCCGGAGAACGCAAACCCGCTGGCCGGCACGGTGGCCCCGGCCGCAGGGGTGGTGATCGCTACCGCCGGCGGCGTGGTGTCTGATCCGCCATCGCTGACCGCGATCGTATTGCCGGCGAGCGCGTTGTTCGCTTCATTGCTTTCATTGACCACCCCAGACGAATCGACGACCGCACCCAGCACGTACGTCCCGGTCGGTAACGCAGCTGGGACCAGGAGATTGCCGCTGCCCTGCGTACTGCTGCCTGGTGTTAAGCTGCCAATACTCACGCTTCCCAAGAAGGTGTCCCCGGTAGTGATGGTCGCATCGCTCGAGAGATAGAGACTGAGCGTGCAGCCGCCACTCGGTGCGGTGCCCTGGTTCTTGAGCGCGTAACTCATCAAGATGGTCGTGCCCCGCACCGCGCTGGTGGGCCCGCTGATCGAGACCATACTCAGATCCGGAGCGGTCACTGTGACTGGTACCGTTTCTGACTGCTGGGCCTGCCCGTCGCTCACGGTGAATACAATGGCGTAGGTACCCGCTTGGTTTGCCGTCGGCGTCCAAGTAAAGGTCCGCGCGGTCGGATTGAATACCGCGCCCGTCGGCAACGAGCCGGCCGAGAACGTCAGCACATCGCCGTCAGGATCCGATCCAGCGATCGCGAACGTGAGCGGTTGCCCAGCTGCGACGGTCTTGCTGCCAATGCTATTGAGCACGGGTGGATTGTTCAGCGCCAGAACATCGATGTCAAAGTTGCCGGCGCGCTGGTCTTCCCACACCACCCGCCCACCCGAGACCGCCGGGTTCTGCTGCACGGCCGGGTTCCACGTCAACCGCTGCTCGGTGCCGTTGGTCAGGTCCAACGTGTAGATGTCCATCTGGCTCTGTCGTTGGTCGGCCCACACCACACGGCTACCAGAGATCTTCGGAGTGTACTTGAAGGAATCTGAGGTCGTCAGCCGACGTTCAGTATTGGTCGTGAGGTCATACAGGTACAGATCATCTCCACCGCTGCGTCGACGCAGCCAAATGACCCGGTCGCCTGAAATCGCCGGATTCTCATCGCTGGCCGGATCGGTCGTCAGCCGCCGTTCGGTGTTGCTGGTCAGATCGTACAGGTAGATCTCCATATTGCCGTTGCGTTGGTCGGTCCAGACCACGCGATTGCCGGACACGGATGGCTGTTGCTGATTCGCCGGATCGGTCGTCAGCCGCCGTTCGGTGTTGCTGGTCAGATCGTACAGGTAGACATCCTGCCCGGTGGTCGAGCTATTGCGCCAATCGGTCCAGACGACTTTGTCGTCAGCGAAGGCCAGATCCAGCTTGGCCGAGGTGACATTGTCCAGGATCCGCTGAGTGTTCGACGCCAACTCATGGAGCACCAGCCGATCGTTGTTAGAGGCGCTCAACGACTCTCGCCACACCACCCGCGAGCCTGCGATGATCGGATACCGCGGTTCCACGTTCGTGGCGGTGGTCAGTTGGCGCTCGGTCTTGGCGGTCAGATCATAGAGAAACACATCAGCCTTGTTGTTGCGGAAATCGGACCACGCGACCTTGTCACCGAAAATCGATGGCGTGGCCTGGGTGGCGGTGTTGGTGGTCAGGGGCGTTGCGATGTACTTGAGCACGATCACCTGCACCGTATCCTCAAATTTCCCGCCGGTCTGGGTCATGCCGACGACCCGCAATGTATAGAAGTCGTCCGCCAACCCGCTCGGATTCCAGACGCCTAACGTCCCGTTATCGACCGGGATCACAGCCGGCCCACCGATCGGCACCCACGTGGTCGGTGTCGAGGCCCGGCTGTACGACAGCGTGTATTCTTTCAAGTTGGTGCCCTTGACGGTCCCCGTGATCGTGACGGTCCCTTTCACCGATGACAGTTCAACTCCGACGGCGGGACTGGTGATTTTCACCTGCAAGGTCCCGTTGGTCGTCAAGGCCTTGAACAGATTGATCCGACCAGCCCCGGTCTTGGGATCAAACCCGACCGGCCCGACATCGTCGGCTGAATTGCGGAGTAACTGCCGCACTTCCTCGTTCGTGATCGAGGGTTGCTTGGCGATGATCAGCGCCGCCGCCCCGGACACATGCGGGGTGGCCATCGACGTACCAGCGATCCGCAGGTAGTTGCCGCCGATGACCAGATTGGGGGCGGAGGTGCAGATGGTGCAAGCGCTGGACTTCAACGACAGAATATTGTTGACCGGTGACGCGGGTGGCGAGATGTTGGTGCCACCGCCAGGTGCGGTCACATCAACGGTCGCGCCGAAGTTCGTGAACGACGTCGGCTGGTCGAGTTGATCCGAGGCTGCCACGACGATCGGCTTCGGGTTGGTCATGTTGGTCGGGCTATATTTGGAGACATCATCCGCGCTATTGCCCGCGGCGAAGACCACGACCGCTCCCAGGTTATAGGCGGTGCGCACCGCGTCCTCCACCACCGGATTGCTGGGACACGGTGAGCCGCAGCCCCAGCTATTGCTGATCACATCCGCGCCGTTCTTGGCCGCATACAGGATGGCTTGTGCCAGGCTGGTGCTGCTGCCAGAACCGTTGTCGTCCAGCGCCTTGACTGGCATGATCTTCGCCTGCGGCGCCACGCCGATGATCCCCAGGTTGTTGTTGCCCACCGCCGCGATCGTGCCGGAGACATGCGTCCCGTGGCCATTGCCGTCTTTCGGATCGTTGTTGTTGCCGGCAAAGTTCCAGCCACGGACATCATCGACAAAGCCGTTGCCGTCATCGTCGATTTTGTTGCCAGCGATTTCGCGTGGGTTGGTCCAGACGTTGGCCGCGATGTCCGGGTGGGTATAGTCCAGTCCAGAGTCCACCACACCCACCACGACCCCTTGGCCTTGGGTCACATCCCACGCCGGGACTGCCTGGATCTTCTTTAATCCCCACAGATCGTCGTAGGACTGGCCCCAGGACCCAGAGGAATTGAAGTACGGGTCGTTCGGCACCAGGGTGGCGACGATCGTGTAGTCTGGTTGGGCGTACTCGACATGTGGGTCGGTGGCAAACTGCTGGCAGACGGCGTCGATATCCGCATCTTCCGGGATGTCATACATGTACACATTCGACAAATCCGGGGCCTGGCCGGTCAGGGCTTTCTTCCCACGCCGGCCTGATTTCGCGTGCAGTTGTCGCACTTGGGTCGCGTGGACGTCAGCGACGGACCGGGTGTCATGATCCACGAACAAATGATGGATTGCTTTGACACGAACCTCGGCGTTGAGCCGGTCGAGCGATGTGGAATGATCGGTGAGGGCGGACGAAAACTGCTGGTGCTCATGGAGCAGACAGTGGGCGCACTGCGTGAGGCTGGGCTTAAATTTAACGATGAATCGGCCTTTGGTGTGGGACAGTGTCTTTCCGGATCGAGTGGCCACCATGGCCTGGTCTTGCCCAATGCTGGTCCGTGCAGCCTTCGCGTCTGAGGTCGCTGCGATACCGACGATCGCGCTGGTCCCAATCACTAGGCCGAGCCACATCCCATGTAGCGCACGTCTCATCCGAACCTCCCTATGTTGTCCGATCCATCAGCAGCGAGTGCGTTGGCTTAGAAAAACAAAAACCGGGTTGCCTCGTTCGGCAACCCGGCTATCCTGTTTGTTGGACCCGCGGTTTTGCGACCTCCGATTGCTCGGAGTGTGCCTTTCTCGTCAGATTGTCATTTTACAATCGATTATCAATTGTATGAAGTACGCCAACCATACCATATGTATGCTGAAACCGTCAAGGGCATATGAAACAAAATTTGTTTATTTGGCTTAACTGTATAACACTTTGTTATTACATTGGTTAGACTAGGCGTAAGAGCGGAGAGACGGTCTAGTTGACTGGCGGGTCGGCGAGCAGCTGTTGGAGTTGCAGGTGATGGTAGGCCGTCTGAGAAGCTCTGGTCGTGCTACTGGCGTTGGCGATCCAGGCGTCAGGCCAGGAGAAGATCACGCTCTGGATATTTGATTCTGGCGCAACCGTCTTGGCAATGTACTGGGCTTTCTCTGCGTCGATCTGGCCATAGAAGGCCATGATTCCGGCGGCTTGGCCCAGATAGCGGATTTCGTACGCTGATCCACTGGGTGGTTCAAGCCCAGGCCGGCGCGGATTCCCATTGGATGCCAACTGCTGGGCGCGAATCTGCGGATTGATGGCCGTATCAGCGCGGAAGACCGCAGAGGGAATTGGGCGCGCATAACTGACCGCATGCTCCAGCGGGTCGTCGTCCTTGAAGACGCAGGCATAGACCCGGTTGGTCTCAATGGCAATGGCCTGGCGGGTGGCCGCATCACCGATCACGTAATTGATTCCGGTGGTCCGCGTTGCGGTCCTGATCATGGTCGCCGCGTCGTCCACATCATGGGCTTGCTCCAGCACGCGGCGCATCACGAATGGAAACGGCTCGCCGCGAAAGCTGGCGGCCTGGGTCTGGGCGCCCACCTGCCCAATCGACACCTCGTGCTCATTGATTCCGGTGAGCACGCCAATAAAACCAGCCCAGCCCACGCTGACAAACGCGGCGTGGCCAATCGGATGCATGACAAACACCGTCGCATACCGTTGGATGCCCAGAGTGAAATTCCAATCCAGGTTCCTCACATGGATCAGCCGACCATCGATGGTGGCCGGCCCCCAGACCGCGAAGTTGGAGCAGGCATACGTGCGTTCTGGCAGGGCGTGGAGCCGATACAGATCTGCAAGCGACACGCCTGAGCCGTCGGCGAGTCCGCGCAGCTCTTCGAGCCGATCCTGAGGCACGAACGGCTGTAATGTCCGCCAGGCAGACCCCAACCACCAGTCGGCTGCCCAGGCGCCGATGAAAGGAATCTTCAGATACCGGCGGCAATAGCCGAGGGCTTGCTGGACCGAGCCTCTGACTTCGTCGCGAAGCAGCTCGCCGTGTTGGCGGCCCATCTCATACGGGGCTCCCCACAGATTCACGACCCGTACCCCGTCGATCCACTCAACTTGCCCATCCGCGAAGATATCTGCAGGGGAGCAGGCGAGGAGCAAAAAGCCAACGCTCAACAGAACGCCGAGACGCCGAACCACCGTGGGAATCATGGAGTGCGGAGCAGCGCTTGCAGCATCGTCAGCAGCTGCTCGACGAGCCGCTCGCCGGTCTGTGGGCCATTGAACACCATGTAGGCCTCATACGCGCCTGACGTATAGGCGGCCGCTGAAAGGCAGTAGCCGATGTAGTCGTTCGCGAATCCGATGACGATGGGCTTACAGCCGCAACCACGAGCCGCGGCGTGGAGTTGCCCACCGAGTTCGGCGGACAAATCGCACGGCACCCCAAACAACACCGTCTGCCCCACACGGACCACGGTCAGCGTCGCATCGTCATCGACGAACCGCTGCCCCAACCAGCGGGGCATCGTCCACGACCCGAGCCGGACCCGTGCCGGCGGCAGTGGCCAAACCTCCTGCAGAATTTGAATCGAGGAATCGGCGACCCTGATCTGTCCGACCAGCGTGACGACCTGCTCGGCCAGCGCGCGACCGATTCGTTCAGTGTTGTCATACCGGGGGGCGTCTTTTGTCGGCGCTTGGTCACCGACCGATCCCGCGAAGAACATCGGGACCGTCTTCGGATAACGCTCCCGAACCTGGCGGGCGATCACCCCTGGATAGTCGGCTGACAGTTCATGGTTCCAGGCGCCCAAGGTGGTTGGATGAGCCGAGAAATCGACCAGGATAGCGAGCGGCTGGCCTTCCCCATCCGGAACAACCGCGCACACCGATAGCTCGGTCTCCACCCGGCCGTTCGGCGTCATGCGGTTGGTCACCAGTCCGTGGGTCGTTGCGGAACCACATCCGATTCGTGCGGGGTGTTGTTGCCTGTGCGCTCTCACAACCGTCTCGCTGATGCGGTCAACCAGCGCGTCGAAGACCGGCTGGCTGAAATGCCCCATCGACAGTTGTTCAAGAAATTTCGTGCCGTACGCGCCAGGGCCGGAATGGGTATGCGTCGCCGCCAGCAGGATGACCCCCTTCGCCGGCCATCCGTGTTGGATCAGTCGGCGTCGGACAGCGTCGGACAACCGCTCGTCGATGATGAGCAGGTCGCAACTCACCAACGCCACGGTCGTCGCGCCGTCGCTCATGACCAACGCGCGGACCCCGACCGGGTCATGCATTCCGGTTGACGGCTTGCCGTGTCGACGGCTATAGCCGGCCAACGGCACATGCGCTGGCAGGATGAATGGCGTCTCTGCTACGCCAGCTTCCATCGCGGCCAGTGGTGCTGCAGCGATGAGGAAACCGAACAGCACAGCCAAGGCCGCTGTGAACTGTCGACTACTGCGCATCTCCCGTACGAATCCGATCGCCAGCCAGCGCGAGTGCCTCCTCAGCGGTGTGGATCCGTCCCTCGGCCTGTGCCTCTTCGATGAGCTGCAACAGCTCACCCACCAGCGGCCCTGAGGGGATCTTGAGCGCTCGCATTAACTCGTTGCCGTTGATCAGGCGCGGGGGCTTGACCACGTCGGCCGACTGAAAAAAGTAGGCGTTGAGCAGTTCTTCGAGTCGCGCGCGCTGCTGGTCGAGCTGGTCCAGTCGGGATTGTGGCCCACGCGTGGCCATCCGGTCTGCCCACCATGTCAGCAAACAACTGGGGCCATCGTCCCCGAGATCTTTGAAAAATCGATACACGGCCCGCCGGGTCAACTGCGGCTCGCGGCTTAAAAAACCGGGTCGCAAATGGTGCAGTACCATCAATCGGACCAGTTCAGATTCTCGGTTCGACAGCCGCAGCCGCTCGGTGATCGCTGGCACGTACTCAGCCCCAGTTTCCTCATGACCCAAAAACCAGATTTCGCCGTCTGACTCGACCGTCCGGCGCGACGGCTTGCCGATATCATGCAACAGGCATGACAGCTTGATCAGGCTTTTGCGGGACCGGCGCTCGACCACCTGCTGCGCGCAATACGCCGCCATCGGTTGGCGCAACGGCTCGGAAAACTCGGCAAAATCCTTGAGAAATCGGTCTCCTTGCGCGATCGTCTCGATCTGGTGGCCGAGCACATCCAAATGATGATACCCGCCCTGTTCCACTCCACGGCCCACCGTCAATTCAGGAATCAGCACATCCAACACGCCCACCTCATTCAGCAACTGGATCGCCGGGTGCGCTTGATCCGTCTCAAAGATCGCGAGCAGCTCATCACGGACCCGTTCCCCTGCCACGCGGGCTAACGCAGGAACCGCCGCCGTCATCAACGGGCGGGCGTCAGGATCCAGGGAGAACTCAAGCTGGGCGGCAAACCGTGCCGCGCGCAGAATCCGCACCGGATCATCCATGAAGGTTCCAGCAAAACACGGAACGAGCCGTCGCTGGCGCAGCGCGACCTCGCCATGGAGCGGATCGATCAACGGCCCGGGGCGGTTGGGGGTGCGCAGCCAATCAGCCAACGAGACCGCGATGGCATTGACGGTAAAGTCCCGCAATCGCAGGTCAGCGTCGATCGAGTCGCCGCGGAAGGTACTGATGTCCACTTCAATTCGAGTCGCCGCGGCAATGACGACGCGGGCACAGCCCAGCGAATCGTCTAACGGCACAAACGCCCCATGGAGCTGGTCAGCGATCCGATGAGCCAACCTGACGCCATCACGAGGCACCGCCACGTCCACATTCAGGTACCGTAGCGGCCGATCCAGCAACTGATCACGAATCAATCCACCGACGAGGTAGCACGCGATTCGCGCCGATTCAGCCACCCGGGATACCTCGCGCAGGGTGTGGATCAACCCCTCAGGAAACGTGGTCATTGTGGAGCCATTATACCCTGCATCCAAAAAAACCGTGTTGGTTCTTGACAATGCCAGCCGGTCTGGCACAATAGGCGGCAAACAATCCCCCATGCCGCGACGCTCCAAATCCGAAGAGCTCCTCGATTTCGAAATTGCCTTTTACGAGAAACTCTTGCGCGCTTATCCAGATTTTGTCGATGTGTTGACGCCGCTCGCCGAGGCCTACACCCGCCGCGGACTCTACGAGCAGGGTCTGGTCATCGACGTACGCCTCACCCAGTTGCGCGGGAAGGATCCCCTCACCTGGTATAATCTCGCGTGCAGCTATTCGCTCCTGCGGCGCATCGATGAATCGTTGGAGGCGTTGCGCCGCTCGCTGTCACTTGGCTATACCGACGTTGCCTACCTCCAAAAGGATCCTGATCTGTTGTACGTCCGACAGTCGCCGAAATACCGGCAGTTTCTGGACACGTTCTGCGTCCAGAAAGCTGGCCTGTCCACCGCCAGCGGATCTGATCAGCCCCTGCCTCCAGCAACCGATGGCAGCGCTCGCCCGCCCAGCAGTCCCTCAGGCCTTTAACGCACCTGCCACATTCCTCGCTTCGATTCCCTGGCCTCGTGCGCGAGCGCTTGGAACAGCTGGGCATATTTGACGTCCGGAGGAATCGTCAGCGGCCTGGCCCACCCGGCTCGGATCAATTCGGCGTTGACCATCCGGTCGCCCACGTACACGTACGCCAGGAGTCGGCCGTACGCGTCGTACACTTGCACATCATACTCCAGCCGAATTGGCTGGCGGTCCACTAACTGCTGATTGCAGGCGGTCGCCTCGTGGGCAAATGGCTCTGCCGCCTCCACCCATCGGTCGCCCCGTCGGCGTCGCGCCTCAGGGGCATCAATCCCAATGTACCGCACGAGCTGCCCATCAGAGAGCTGTACCGTGTCGCCATCGATCACATGCCGGACGACGGCGCGCGGTGGTGGAGTGACCTGGCGGGATGACCCAGCTGCCACCAACAGGAGGATGGCAAGTGGCGTTGTGTGACGTATGAGGACACGGACAAGTGGACGGCGAACGGACAACACGCGGATGGTCATCCCACCACCTGGCGGTGACCGCCTCCGGCGGTCAGAAACGCGGGCAACTTCAAGCATGGGGGGTTCAGCTAGGACGTGTGGCGGACGCGCGTTTCGGGCGCACACAGAAGTCGTCTGCTGTCGGCGCGCCGCCGCCAGGGGGTGGGATCAACGCTTCAGCGGACGGCCAACCTTAGATTCGATCGATTGCACCTTCTGGACGATCCGTCCCTTGCCAGGTTTATCCTTGCGATCATCGATCCGAATCGTCGTCATGACTCGATCGCAGGACTGGAGCAACGTCTGATGGCATCGTTTGGCTAAGACGAGAATTTGATCCCAGTCGCCTTCGACCACCGTTCCCATCGGACCCAGCCGGTAATCCAACCCGCTCTGGTCGATCAGCTTGGCAACTTCAGCGAGTTGGGTGCTCAGGCTCGGACCGTTGGTGCCGATTGGGACGATCTCAAGTTCGGCAAGCATCATCACTGCTCCTCATGCTGCAGTATACCGTGTGAGATCAGGGACAGCCACTCATTTCCCATGTTGTCGTGCCAGGAAATGAGTGGCTGTCCCTGATTTGGCGCTTTGCCGGATTTAGGATTTACGAACGCGGGCGACAACTGCTCCACCCACCGGCAACAGGATCAACCCCACCCCAGCGAACAGGATCCACGGAATATGGACGCGCACATAATTGGCATCTAAGGCCAGCGCATCCTGCGCGGTCATTAGCCGGCTAAAGTGATATGCTGTGCCGGATTTTGGCAATCGGATCTTCAGGGGCAAGATGCCGGTCTCTTTGGTCCGCGCCGCCATCTCTTCCATCACGCGTTGGAACTCATCGTCGGACCGAGTTGTCGGCGGCTCGGTTGCCGGTTGAGTCGATGTGTTCGCCTGGTCATCGCCACGCAGCCATGCGCCGGCCTGCGCCAGGCTACCCTTGCGATCTTCGCGCCAACGCCCATCGCGCGGTTTCACCTTGGCGGCATCTGAGTCCACCTCGCCGTTCTTCTTCTCGAGCGCCGCCAGTCCCCGCCCTTGCTCGCTGAGCTCACTCAGCCGATTGATCGGTCCGCTGGCCGCCGCTAATTGAATGAATGGATCCTCGACGTAGTCTGATGCCGCGATTCCACGATCCAGATTCCCACTGACTTTCAAGAACCGCACATCCTGCGGCGTATAGACAGCCCAATTCGCAACGGTCGTCGGCACATCAAGAACCGGCCCGGTCAGATGCAGCTCGCCCAGCCGTGTCAACATGGCCTGCCGCTGAAAATACACCAACTCCACCGGCACCGCGCGCGTGGAGTCTTGCACCACGTCCATTGGGACCAGCAGTTGTCCCTGGTCACCCTTGACCGGCTTCACCGACCGTCCGTCGACGATGCAGCTCCACAGCGTCGCATCGCGCGGGAGGACCACCCCGAGAAACTGTTTCTTGTTCGAGCGGATGAGATACGTCGCCCGGGTCAACAGCTCGCCTTGCCGGGACAGCACCGTGGCCAGCTCAGCTCGTTCTGCGATCGCCGCCAGCACCGCATGATCTTCATGCCGCGTCAGCGCCAAGGCTAAGCGGTATGGATGCTGGTGGTAACGATAGGCCAGTGTGGCCGGCAACCCGGTGCCGGATTGGATCACGCTGGGCAGCTCTTTGACATCAACCCGCATAATACCTTCGCTGACATTCGGCGTCACTTCCAGATTGCCGGATCGCGCGATGGCCACACAGCCCCGCTCTTGCTTGACGCCATCGAGCACCAGTTCAGGCACCACATACTCGGCGGCAGACTCACTGATCGTTTGCTCAGACTCGATGACCAAGCGGTATGTCCCTTCCTTGAATTCATACCCGAGCGCGACGGTGAGCAGGCGCGTGCCCTCCTGTTCAACCACTCGCCAATCGTCGATCCCTGGGCCGCGGACATAGAGGATATTCAGGCCGGCCGGGATGCGAACCACGAACTGGCGCACGCTCCCCTGCGAGATTCGGTAGTCAACGATGGACAGTCCGCGCGCGAGCTGCTCTTCCAGGGTTACGATCGTGTTCGTCTCCCCATACAGCAATGGCTCGATCTTGATTGGATCGGCAGGCCGCGTACGCCAGCGCAGGTCGATCAGTTCTGCCGCGCCCACGCGCGCCACCAAGACCGTTTTTTTCGCGCCGGCCGCCTGACGGTCGACATACAGTTGGTCCTCGCGACGTAGCTCCACATCCTCGTACGGAAGCGTCAGCGTCAAGGTGGAAAATGTCGCCTGCGGGATCCCCAGTTGAATCCCTTCGAATTGACTGTCCTGGGTCAACAACTTCGAGCACTTCACCAGCACTTTGTAGGTGCCTTTCTTGTTCGTCACCAGCACATAGGTGCCGCCACGTGGAGCGATGTGTGTTTGTCCTATTTTTTTCTCCAGTTCAATTTTGGTGATCATCGAATCGCCCAGACTTAGCGGGACCTGGACCCAGCCATCTTGCAACACACGAATGGTATACCGGACATCCAATCGGACCACCTGTTCTTCAAGATGGCCGGTGTAGTCCGCCGCCTCGATGACCCAACTCATCGGTTCTGGCACAACGATATCAGCCTGCGCTGGCGCACCACTCCCTATCAGACCCCAGATCCCGATGACCACACCCAGTACCGTTCGATCGCTGTGTCCCATCCTCCACCTCCCGGTTATCCGGTAAGACACCCAGGGGGCGGGAAAGTTCCGTGGGATGAGCTCAAGTGTTCAGGGAGAGAGATCGATGACAAGGATCGCCTGGTTCGGAGAGGCTTGGTTCGCTTTTTCTGCGGACTTCGACTGCGGCAGCGACGGAGGCGAGGCCGGCGGAGGAATTTCATACGCGCCGGAGAAGCTATGCAGAAACAACGAGACATCCGCGGCTGGCAGCGCGATAGCCACGTGCTGATTGTCCAGCGGCGTCAACTCACCGCCTCGACCCTGCACCCAGTGGGCCAACTCGGTGGTGGCCTTCGCCGAATTGGCCACATGCCACCGCAGGTACATCGACGGCATCACACTGCGCATGGCAGAGGATATCCCGATGGACGCGCCGGCCTGGGCTGGCGCCGTGCGATCGGCTGACGGCGCTGCGCCAGTCGTGGTCTGCCGACGATCGGTTCCAGGTGAGCGGGCCTGGAACAGGTCGGCCGTTCGATTCTTTGCCGCGGTCAGCGCAAATGCAGGCGACTGGGTTGACGACCCCTGCGCGATTCCACCGTACGCCATGGCTGGCAAAGCTGGAGGCTGTGTCAGATCCGACAACCGTGTGTCATCGGTCGACCGGGCCATGCCATCTGTCGTGGCAAAGTTTGCCTCGCCAGTCAGCCCATGCAACGTTTTCAGTTCTTCCTTGCCGAGTGCTCGGGTCGCAGTTGGAGTGGCCGCTAACTCTAGCGACCTTTCCTGCAGTCCGGTGGCCTGCGGCAGCTCAAGGATCAGGGCCTCAGCTGGAGTCCGAGCCGGCTCGGCCGGTTGATCCAATCGATCGAATCGGTCCTCAGCGATCAGAGATCCCTTGCTCACAACGTGTTCCCTGTTCTTGTCGTCCGTGTCACGTTCAGTGGAGACCGTCGGTGGCGGGTTGGACAGTCGCTGTTGGGGTGGTGTGCTTGGGACAACCGCTACCGGTGTCGGAACGTTTGCTCTCGAACGTGGGACGGATGGCTTTGGCATGACCACGACCATCGCGACAAGGACCGCGGTCGCCGCCAGCGCCATCGTCTGCAGAGAAACCTGAACCGGCCACAGCGACTCCACCCGGTGCGCGACCTTCTGCCACCATGGCTGGTGATCCAGCTTTCGGCGGACCCCTGGCAACAAATTCGGCCCACCGGGTGGCGTGGCCGCGTGCAGCGCGGAGACGACACGTTGCAAACCAGCGAGCTCGTCCCGACACCCGGCGCAGCCGGCCAGGTGTTGCTCCAACTCGACCCGGTGAGACGACTCAAGCTGCTGATCAAGAGAGGCCGAGAGCCATTCGCGATAGGGGTGACAGGCCATCAGATCGCTCCGTCGACGAGCGCCCGAAGTTCCAGGCGGGCGCGGTTCAACCGTGATTTGACCGTTCCAACCGGCAGATGCAAGACCTGCGCGATCTCCTCATACGCGTAGCCCTGCAGATCGCGCAGCACCACGACGCTCCGAGACGATTCGTCGAGCTGCTGCACAGCCGCGAGGACGTGCCGCTGTTGCTCCCGCCGTACTGCGGTCTCATCCGGCAACGGCGAGAGATCCGCCACCTGCTGACTGAGCTCACCATCAGATGTCTCCACTGAGTCGTCCAGCGAGGCGACCATCACTCGTCGGTGGCGCGCCCACCACCGCCGACGGTTTCGGCACAGATTCATGGTAATCGACACCAACCAGGTGGACAGCTTGGCCTGTTGTCGAAAGGCGCCGATCCCGCGAAACGCGCGCACGAACACATCTTGCGCCACATCTTCGGCTTCGTCCCGATTCCCAAGCATCCGCAGCGCCACGGCGAACACCTGCTGTTGATTCGCCAGCACCAGTTGATCAAACGCCTGCCGGTCCCCCTGCTGGCATCTCTGGACCAACGCCGCCTCATCACCAGGGGTCGCTAGATGATCAGACACCGCTGCCGTCATTACGGTTCGCGTTTCTCAGCGGCTTGGATCCGCGCCGTTATCGGCGGATGGTCATAGAACAACCAGACCACCCAGGCCGGAGGGTTCGGGTCGGCTAGATTGAGCTGGGCCAGTCGACGCAACGCATCCGCAAACGCGCGCGCGGACGGAATCATCGTCGTGGCAAACCGATCTGCCTGCCATTCGAAGCGCCGCGACACGCCATTCTGGAGCGGCAACCCGAGCAACCCCAGCAGCCAGAACCACAACATCAGCATCGGAAACCCGGCCATATCCGCAAGCCCTTGCAATCCCAGCGGAGCCACCCAACGACTCGCCGCAGCGTCGGTCAGCCGAAAGGCGATCCACGAGCCGATCGCGCTGAGGATCAACAGCTTGGTGATGTGCCGGTACCGCTGATGCCCCAGCTCATGCGCCAGCACCCCTTCAATTTCCTCTGGCGTAAACTCGGCAACGAGCGTATCAGACACCAACACGCGCCGGGTCTTGCCAAGACCGGCCAGCGCGGCATTCGCCTTCCTGGTGTCGGCGCCAAGCTCGAACCGAAAGACCCCGAGCGCGGACAGCCCGGTCCGCTCGCAGAGGTTGAGCAGCCGCCGGACCAAGGCCTGATCTTGCAACGGCGCGGTCTTATAGAACAGTGGCAGCAACACCGTCGGAAAGATTCGCGCCAACACGATGCTCACCAGCACCCATCCGATCGTTGCCCACACCGGCCAGTGGCGCGGCGCGTGCCGCAGCAGTTCGTACAATCCTTCGATCAGGATCACGCTGAGGAGACCACTGACCGCGATGTGCTTCGCCTCACGGACCAGCCACCCGCGCACCGACAGCCGAGACAAGCCGAATCGGTGCTCCAGGTAAAAACTGCCATAGACATGAATCGGCAGCAGGGTAAAATACGACACCAGACCAAAGACCAGCAGATATCCAGCGACGACGATTTCTGCCGGCCAGTGTCGCGCCGACCACCAGCCCGCGATGGCGCGCGAATAGCCGCTGAACTGCAACAGCGCCAACACCACGGCGGTCAGCAACCCGTCAACCAACAAGAGCCGGTATCGAATTTGGGCATACCGCCGCGCATCTGTCGACATCGTCATGGGGAAGGACGCTGGGCAGTCGCAGGCCGCGAACGCGGCCGGGCGCGCGGTGCCGGCGGGATCTTGCGAGGACGAAACGCCACGCTAGCCGCGATGAATTGCCGGTACTCTTCCATCGATGCGCTCACCATCTGTTGGGACCATCCTCCATAGCGCACCAACCATTCGCCAATGGTCGCTAGCGCGTCTAACCCGTGGCACGGGCTCCACGCGATCCGGGTCCGCCGCGCCAGCAAGTCTGTCACGGTGCACGTGAGTTCTTCCTGCATGGCGTGCACCAATTCAGCCCCGATCTGTTCATGATGCGCGCATACCCGATTCGCCAGCACACCATCCCGGTCCACCAGTTGCAGGATGTGAAACGTTCCATCGCCGTACCAACTCAATAATCTGCCCAATACATCCGGGTCGATGTGTCGGGTAATTTCTCGCCAATGGTCCAGCGAAACCGGATGAATGGTCTCCAACAACCCGACCTCATGCGTCAGGCAATGGTCCACGCTCCATCGATTCCGTGTGATCACCAAGTCCACGACCTGTGTGGCCATCCGCCGGTACGTGGTAAACTTACCCCCCATGACACTGATCAGCCCGTACCGGTCCACATCGATCCGATATTCGCGCGACGCCTTGGTCGCGCTCGTCGTAGAAGCCAGCAGCGGCCTAGCTCCGGCGAAGGTGGCCACGACGTCGCGTTCTTTCACATGGCTACCTGGGAGCACCCGGTTGACTTCCTCAAGCAGGTAGCCCACTTCATCGGCTGTCGCGTGCAGCGTCTCGAGCGATTCTCCGGCCGGCGATTCAGTCGTGCCAACAAGCGAACATGCTCCCCACGGCAAGACGAACAGCAGACGTCCATCACGCCGTCCTTGCACAAACAAGGCTTGCTCGGCCACACGTGGCAGGATGACATGAATTCCCTTGGTCGGCGCCAAACGCGGCGTGGCATACGAATCGCTGAGCCGGCGCATTCGATCCGACCAAGGACCGGTAGCATTGATGACCGCCGTCGCCTGTAGGTCGATCGTGCGACCGGTCAGCGCATCCTCTCCGACACCGCCGCAGATTCCGCGCGGCGTCTTCAGCAAGCGCACGAGCCGGACATAATTACAGCACACCGCCCCAAACAGCACCGCCTGGAGGATATTCGCCAAGCATAACCGTGCATCGTCCATTTGGCAATCAGCGTACAAGCCCGCAGCCTGCAACCCATCCACGCGCAGCGCTGGTTCCAGGGCTAGCGTGCGCCGGGCGGACAGCATGCGATGTCGTCGCACGTTCCGTCCCCACGCCAACAGATCGTAGAGCCACAAGCCGGTGCGAATCTTCCAGGATGATCGCTGGTCGCCAGCGTACACCGGCAGTAGCAGGGTCAACGGATGCACCAGTGCCGGGGCGATCGTGCGCAGAATCTGGCGCTCGCGCAAACTTTCATAGACGAGCCTGAGGCGGCCCTGCTCCAGATAGCGCAGTCCGCCATGGATCAACTTCGACGTCTTGGAGCTGGTCCCGCTGGCAAAATCGCCCTGGTCGATCAGGGCGACCTTCAGGCCGCGCATCACCGCGTCTCGCGCGATGCCGGCCCCGACGATCCCCCCGCCGATCACGAGCAGGTCAAATGGCGTTGACCCGAGCCGGGCTAACAGCTGTGTCCGCGTCGCCATCTTAGGTGTTCTGACGCGCGCGCCGGTTCGTTCGCACTCTGGCCACCGCCTCCTGCCATCCGCGATACCGTCGATCCCGAACACGGGCTGTCATCTGCGGGCGGAACACGCGCTCAGGTCCGGTGCGAAGTCGATCAAGATGTCCCGTCGTCCACCAGCCGATCCCGACCCCTGCCAAGAGGCCGGCGCCACGGCCGGTCGTGGCGATGTGGGCTGGACGACGAACCGGGATTCCCAAGATGTCAGCCTGGAACTGCATCAGCCAATCGTTGCGCGCGGCTCCGCCATCAACACGCAGTTCGCGTAACCGAAAACCGCTATCGGCGATCATCGATTCGACCACGTCTCGAGTTTGATAGGCCAGTGATTCCAGCGTCGCTCGAATCAGCACGCCCCGGTTCGACCCGCGCGTCAATCCGACAATAGCCCCGCGGGCGCCCATGTCCCAATACGGGGCGCCTAATCCGACAAACGCCGGCACCACATACACCCCGCCAGTGTCTGGGACGCTGCGCGCGATCGCGGCGGTCTGGTCAGCTCGAGTAATGACGCGCAGCTCATCCCGCAGCCATTGGATCGCCGCGCCGGCGATAAACACGCTCCCTTCTAGCGCGTACACCGGCCGAGCGCTCCCGCCATAGGCCAGCGTGCTGATCAGGCCTGCCCGGCTGTACACACACGTGGATCCGGTATTCAATAAGAGGAAGCAGCCGGTGCCATAGGTATTTTTGGCGGTGCCAGGCGTGAGGCATCCCTGCCCCACCAGCGAAGCTTGCTGATCGCCCGCCACCCCGGTAATTGGAATCCCGTCGGGGAGCGGACCACTGTTGCGGGTGATGCCGAAGGAGCCAGCGGACGGCAGCACCGACGGCAACAGGGTTGCCGGCACGGTCAGCAACTCCAGCAATCGCGGATCCCACCGCAGCGACCGGATATTGTAGAGCATCGTTCGCGACGCGTTGGTGTAGTCTGTCGCGTGCACCCGGCCGCCGGTCAGATTCCAGATCAGCCATGTGTCCACGGTCCCGAACGCCACGTCGCCGCGCGCCGCGCGCCGGCGCAGCCCTGGCACATGGTCGAGCAACCAGTGAATCTTGGTGCCAGAAAAATACGCGTCAATCACCAACCCGGTCGCTCGGCGTACCAACGGCCTATCGCCCTGCCGTATCAATCGTTCGCACAGGGGTGCGGTCCGGCGACACTGCCAGACAATCGCCGGGGCGACCGGCCGGCCGGTGCGACGATCCCAGAGGATCGTGGTTTCGCGCTGGTTCGTGATCCCGATGGCCGTGACGGCCCGGGCTCGTAGGCGAGTAGCGGCCAGCGCCTTGCGAATGACCTGGTAGGTCACCTGAAGCAGATCCTCCGGACGGTGCTCAACCCATCCTGGCTGAGGATACTGCTGCGGAATTTCCGCAGACGCTTGGGAGACGATCCGGGCCTGCCGATCCAGCACCAGGACGGTCGTGCCGGTTGTGCCTTGATCAATCGCGAGGATCATCAGAGATGCGGCTCAGCCGACAGGCAGGAAAGCTGATGATCCCCGAGACTCGTTAGCGCTTGCGGGCACGGAGCGATTCGGCCAGCCGGTTGACCGCGTCGGCCACTTCGTTGATCGCGTCGCCCTCGCGCAACTTGACATGCACGGTGAAGTCGCCCTGGGTCATCCGCTCAAGCGCCGTCATGATCCGGACCAGCGGACCAGCGATCTTATGCGTCTGGAGGATAGCGAACCACGCCACACAGGGAGCGATCAAGACCAGCTCGAATGTGATCATCAGCCCGACGGTACTAAACAACATCGTCGTCACTGGATCGTCCCGCAGACCATACACCGTCACAGCGATCCAGAGTGCGAGATAGGTGCACGCGAGCGCCCCCATCGTGAGCACCGCTAGCGCTAACAGCATGACATGGGCAAATCGCCGCTGGAGCGACGGATTGACAAGAATGCGTCGCCGCTTATATGGAGAGGTTGCCTGTTTGGCCATGGTCTCCTCTGGGCTCTGACGTGTGTCGGCTGATGACTACGCCACTGCTGTCTAGCTAACCATAGATTGTAGCCGGCGTGCAAAAAAATTTCTTGTTATAATCCTCCTATCATGCCGAGAACCCATCCTACTTCCCGCGGCCGCGCTGGGCCGAACGACCAGACCGCGCCAGGAATTATGCGGATGGGCTCTAACGATCTTCGCCGATTTGCCGCCGTTGCTTCCGAGGCGGCGCTGACAGCCGGGGCGCTGTTGTCCCGGCACATCGGTCGACCCAAGCAGGTCCATACCAAGCGGAGTGCGAGTGATCTGGTCACAGAGATCGACCGAGCTGCCGAAGGCCGGATTCGCCGAATCCTGCGGCGCGCCACACCACGCTTTGATGTCCTTGGAGAGGAACAGGGTCAGCAGCGCCACGCCTCTGCGTATCGATGGATCGTCGATCCGCTGGACGGCACGAACAATTTCGTGCACGGCTTGCCGCTGTTTGGGGTGTCCATCGGGCTTGAACACCAGGGGCGGATCGTGGTCGGCGTCATCTATGATCCGATGCGTCGAGAACTGTTCGTCGCCATCAAGGATCGCGGAGCCCTGTTGAATGGTCGACGTCTTCATGTCGCGCCGACGCGGCGGCTGGCGCTGAGCCTGCTCTCGACCGGGTTCTCGTCAAACTTTCTGCGCCACCGCGAACCGTATCTGAGTTGGTTCAGCGCGTTTCAATGCCGCTCGCACGGCGTGCGGCGAATCGGATCGACCGTGATCAGCTTAGCGGCGGTCGCAGCGGGTCGATTGGAAGGATTCTACGAACAAGACCTCTGGCCCTGGGATATGGCGGCAGGCCTGTTACTGGTGCAGGAATCCGGCGGCCGGGTCAGCGACATGGACGGCGGTCCGGTGGATCTCGATGCTGGTCGACTGGTCGCCTCCAATGGGCGGATCCACCGTGAAATGCTCCACGTGATTCAAAAGGTCTGAGGCGATCGTTCCAGCACGGCGAGTATCTCGACATGCGCGGTCTGAGGAAACAGGTCGAACCCTTGTAGCCGGGTGAGGCGATACCGAGGATAGCTTGTGAGTAGCCCCCGAAGATCTCGGACCAAGGAGTCGGGGTTGCACGAAACGTACACGATGCGTCGCGGCCGAGCGGCTAAGAGCGACGAGAGCACGGTGGGCTGCAATCCGGCCCGCGGCGGATCGACCACGATAGCGTCTGGCTTCGCCTGACCGAGCCAGAACCGCCGATCAGCCAGCACGGTTTCCACCGTCCCGGTGTGGCACACCAGATTGGTCACCTGATTGAGCGCCGCGTTGGTGGCTGCCAACGCGATGTGGTGTGACGCCACATCGATCGCGTAGACCGTTCGAAACTGCCGCGCCAGGTACAGTCCCACGAGTCCAATCCCACAGTACAGATCCCAGGCCACGTCATGCGGACCGCCAGTGAGTGACTCCACGATCGATTCATAGAGCGGGTGCGCCTGCGGACCAGCCGCTTGCAAGAAGCTCAAGAGATCGAACCGCACGGTCAACGGCCCGAACTGCTCTTCGAGGAATCCTGACCCGGCGAGCAGCCACAACGCCTCCGGCACCGCCACATCAGCCAGCCGCTGCGAATGGCCGAGATAAAACCCGCTGAGCTCGGCCTGCTGCTCGAGCAGTTGGCGGGCAATCGGCTCGATGCGCTCGCGATTCTCCGGTGTGGTCATCAACCCGACCAACACCTTCCCGGTGGACTGACTCGCACGCACGATGAGATGCCGAAAGAACCCTTGATGCGTACGGGGATGATACGCTGGTAGGCCGGTCTGTGCTGCCGCCGCATGCAGATTCCGGACAATCCACATCGCATGCTCAGGCAGCAGCAGGCAATCCTCCAAATCGACGACCCGGTGGTACGACCCTGCGGCATGATAGCCGAGAATCAATCGCCCGTCCGATTCACCAAAGCTGAATTCGGCCTTATTGCGGTATCGCCACGGGTTGGCGAGTGCGACGAGCGTGACCGCAGGGGGGTCAGGAAGCGTGGCAAAGACGCGGGACAGCCGATGGTGTTTGAGGGTCAGCTGATCCCCAGGAGAGAGATCTTGCAGCGAGCAGCCGCCGCATCGGCCGAAATAGCGGCAACGCGGCTCTAGGCTCGAAGATTCCTTGGATCCATTGATCATTCGTGTACAGGTGCACGGGGTGTGCCTTCTCTTACCAAGACCGTCGACGGCGCAGCGTGGCGACCCCAATCATGCCGGCGACAAACCCGCCAATGTGTGCCCAGAACGCCACCCCGCCTGTATCGGCCACCTGCCCGATCGTCATTAAGCCGGCGAACCATTGCAGGAAAAACCACAGGCCGAGAAAGAAATAGGCCGGGATCTCCCGCGCGGTCCAATACCACCCCAGGGTCACCAGCGTCACGATCCGCGCGGATGGGAACATCAACAGATAGGCGCCTAGCACCCCAGCGATCGCTCCACTGGCTCCCACCATGGGGATGTCTGAGCGCGGGGACATCACCAATTGGCTCATCGCCGCGACGATTCCGCTCCCCAGATACAGCAGCGTAAACCGCAGATGGCCCAGCCGGTCTTCGACATTATCGGCAAAAATCCAGAGAAACAACATATTGGAAGCGAGATGGAGAAACCCGCCATGCAAAAACTGGGAAGTCAGCAGCGTGAGGAACTGGTGTGGCCAATCCAGGAAATCGCTCGGGGTGCTAACACCCCACAGTCTGGGCACCACCCCGAATCGATAGATGAACCGCTCGAGCCGAGGTCCTTGGTGTAATTCCAGCGCAAAAGCCGCGACGTTCGCCACCAGCAAGGCGCGCGTCACCCACGCGGTCGTCCTGGATGGGATCGTGTCACGGATCGGAATCATTCACGGAGAGAAATCGCAGCACCGTTACCGGAGCGGATGGTCTTGAAGACGTTGCCTGGCCTTCACGAGCAATTCCCGTTCACTGTCATAGGTCGCGCAGGCCATAGCTTCGTCGAGCGGCATCCAACGAGCTTCAAGCACCTCGTGAGTATCCGCATGCGGCTGGGAATCACCGATCGCCTGCATGAGGAAAAATGCGACGGTCTTATGGATGAGCGTCCGTCGATCCAGGGCGGTAAATCGGTAACTCACCTGGCCGATCGGTTCGAGAATACTGGCTCGAACACCAGTTTCTTCGAGGACTTCGCGCAACGCCGCGGTGGGGGCATCTTCGCCAGACTCAAGGTGTCCCTTGGGCAAACACCAATCTTCCTTGCCATGGCGATCGCGACGCACCAGGCAGACCTCATCCCGGAAATCCGATCGCCTGACGACAACCCCACCGGCAGAGATTTCACGAACAACGGGACGAGACATGGGGGTCAGCAGCAAGGCCAGTGGCCGTGTCGAAGGATCGACGGGTTACTTCTCGACGCGCCCCGCCGGTGGCGGGGCGTGCTCAGGATCAATGGAACCATCCTGCATGTTCATCTGCATGGATGGTGCCATTTAGGAGGTCCCGAGTGTCACGCCGGTGAGACAGATCCCGGCGGTGTTCAGAGTCGTCAGCAACGCCTCTTTATCCAACAAGAGCGTTGCGCCGGATTCCACCGCCACGCAGGTCACGCCGCAGCTGGCCAACAGCGTGGCGGTCTCCCTCCCAATCACCGGCAAATCGAACCGACGATCATACCCCGGGCCAGCCGCCTTGACCATTACCAACCCATGACCGCTGAGCGCGTGCGCACGACGGACACAAGCATCGGTGCCTTCCAGCGCCTCGACGGCCACCACCACCCGACCCTTGACCAGCACCGTCTGGCCCACATCCAGCGCTGTCAGTTGACGCGCGACACCAAGCCCAACATGAAGATCGAGCTGCTCGGCTGGCGTGGGCAGTCGAGCGGTCTGCACGCCAATCGGACACACGCTGTCGTGCAAAAATGTGGACGAATCGAGCAGTGTGATCCCGTCAGTCGCCAGCCGATCCGCAATCGCCCCCAGCAGGCTGGTGACCGAAAAATCTTTCACCCGGCCCAGGATCGCCACCGTCTCTTGATCGAAGGTTAGGGCCTGATCAAACAACACGTCTTTGGTGACTTTCCCAGCCATAATGGCGCGGTGGATCCCGTGTGCTTTGAGCCGCTCGATGAGCCGGGTGAGCTGCCCGACCGCCACTTCTTCATAGGCGCTGACCCCTTGGGCCAGTGAACAATCCACCCAGCCTTCGAGCCCGATCGCGACCACCTCGGTACCGTGGCGACGGGCTTCTTGGGCGACGTGGAAGGGAAACCGGCCAGCGCCGGCAATGAGGGCGACGCGCGTCTCCATGCCGGGGATCACGCCCGGCAGATGCCGCGCTGGGAGGGTTGTCGAATAAACTCCAGCAGCTGCTGCAACTCAGGACACCGGACCGGCTCCTGCTCGAGTTGCTCCAGCGCACTGTTCATGGACAACTTGGAATGGAAGAGGATTCGAAACGCGTGGTGGAGCTGCTGCTTCGACTCCGTCGGGACATCAGCCCGGCGCAGCCCCTCGGTATTCAAGCCAAACACGCGGGCCGGATAGCCGACGCACATCGCATACGGCGGAATGTCCTGCGTGATGCGAGAACAGCCCCCGACCATGGCTAACGTCCCAACCCGCACGAATTGATGCATCCCGACCAGGCCGCCAATGACCGCGCGGTCGCCCACCACAACATGTCCGGCCATCGCCGAGCTATTGGCGATGATCACGTGATCGCCGATCAGACAGTCGTGGGCCACGTGGGTCGACGCCATCAGCAGGCAGTCTGAGCCGATCACGGTCCGTCCACCGCCGGCGGTCGTCCCTGGGTTGATGGTCACGTACTCGCGGATCTTATTCCGATCCCCGATCGTCAGCGAACTCTCTTCCCCGCGATATTTCAAATCCTGCGGGATGCTGCCGATGACCGCCCCGGTGAAGATCTCGCACTCTTCGCCAATCGTCGTGCGGCCTTCCAGCACGCAGTGCGCGCCGATTCTCGTGTCCGCGCCGATCGTCACCTGGGCCTCAATGACCGCGTAGGGCCCGACTTGCACCCCCTCCCCCAGCTTCGCGGTCGGGTGAATGATCGCCGTCGGATGAATCTTCGGCTCGCTCACGTCGGTTGCACCCATCGTTAGTCCGCCAAGGCAAACATCAACTCACCCTCGCAGACCATCTTGCCGTCGACCGAAGCCCGGCAGGTGAGTTGACCGGTCCGCGACCGCAACTTGCCTAGCTCGGCTTCGATAATCAGCTGATCGCCCGGCACCACCGGCTTGCGGAACTTGACCTTATCGACCGCCATGAAATACGCCAGTTTGCCGTGATTTTCCCGCTTGTTGAGCAGGATGATCCCGCCCACCTGGGCCATGGCTTCAACGATCAGCACCCCGGGCATCACCGGTCGGCCGGGAAAATGGCCTCGGAAAAAATAGTCATTAATCGTCACGCATTTCAAGCCAACCGCCCGGGTCTCGGTCAATTCGCTGACCCGGTCCACCAACAGAAAGGGATATCGATGCGGTAAGATTTTTTCGATTTGCGTGATATCGAGCTGTGGCCCGACCATCACTTCAGACGTCGCGGACTGCAGCGAGCCGAGCCGCCACTGCTCCAACGCCTGGTCCAGCTTCTTCAGCAGCTTGACGTTGAGCGGATGGCCGCTTTTGACCGCAATGACCCGAGCTCGCAGGTGGCACCCGAGCACGTACAAGTCCCCGAGCAAGTCCAGGATCTTGTGGCGCGCGCATTCATCGTCGAACCGCAACGTGTTCTGCATGACCCCATCACGGTCCAGCACCAGGGTATTGTCCAGCGTCGCCCCCTTGCCAAACCCGCTGGCGCGCAACGCCTCGGCTTCTTCTTTCAAACAAAACGTCCGCGCCGGGGCAATCGACTCTTCAAACGACGCCCCATCCTGCAGATACGACACGAACTGTGACCGTAACAGCGGGTGCGGGTAGCTCAACAGGTACGAGACCCGCAACGCGCGATCCGGAAACACCACGATGGACGAGTCGCCCTCTTCGACGAGCACCGGCTCGCGTAACGAGAAATACCGTTTCGGCGCGCCCAGCGATGTGACACCCGCCGCCTTGAACTGCTGCAGAAACTGGACCGCAGACCCATCCATTCCTGGCACTTCAGGGCCGGTGATTTCCACATACGCATTATCAATCCCAGCGCCCCACAGCGATGCCATGAAGTGCTCGATCGTCTGAATCTCCACCCCATCCTTGGACAGGGTCGTGCGGCGCACACTCTTGGCCACATCCACCGCCGCAGCGCTCACCGGGATCGCCGGCCGATGCGGTAGGTCGGTCCGGATGAACACAATTCCCGTGTTCACAGACGCTGGTCGAACCCGGATCGACACCGACTCGCCGGTGTGCAACCCCGGCCCGCTCATGAACACGTCTTTGGCGATCGTGCGCTGTTGCTCGCTCATGACACCACCCTCAGTCGCCGTCGACTCACCGAGTTGCGCTGTAATGACTGTTGAGTAACTTCAGGACGTCGTCGGTCACGTCCACCGCCGACTGAGCATACGTCAGCGACCGCTGATCCAGGATCACGGTAAACCCGTTGGTTTTGCCATACTCTTCAATCGCGCTGTAGACGTCGGTGAGAATATCCCGGGCCAGTTTATCGCGCTCTCGACCCAGCTCACGTGACGCGCTTTTGCGGAAATTTTGCAAGTCATCCTGTTTGTGCTCCAGCTCGCGCGCTTTGGATTCCCGCGTCTGGTCATTGAGCAACTCGGACTTGCCAAGACCTTGCTGCAGCTCTTTGAGCTGATCGGCTCGCGCCTTCAATTCCTCTTCCTTTTGTTTGCCTTTCTGTTGCAGCTGGACGTCCTGGGCCTTGGTGCGGTTGTACTCGCTAAACAGTTTCGCCACATTGACCGAGCCGATTCTGAACGTCGCAAGCACGGGTGCGGGCGCAGCCTCTGGCTGGGCCGCAACCGGCTGGGCTGCCGCTCGCGCCGGATGGGGAGCGCTCGGCGTGGCGGCCTGTTCTGCGGCCCGTGCGTCGCTTGCAGCGACAAGCGACAAGCGACAAGCGACAAGTACAAACCATAGAACCCGCTGGGTGGTCGTTGCTCGGTTGCTCATCGATTGGCTCCCTGTGGATCTTGTGCTCTTCCTTGGCCTAGTGCCGTTCTCACTTGTTGCGCCAAGCGTCAACTGTCCGGTTGGGCAGAAGCGGTTGGTTGTTGCTCAAACAGATCGTGAGGTATCTTCAGCTTGTCACGCTAGTTAAAAGCTCCGGCTGACGTTGAAATGCAGCCGTGGCTTATGGCCTCCATCGCCCACGTTGCTCACCGGAAATCCCAAATCCAGTCGGACCGGGCCGATCGGCGTATTGACCCGAGTGCCCACACCCACGCCGGATCGAAACGATTCGGCAAACTGGTCGACCCGGCGCCACACGTTGCCGACATCGTAGAAGACCGAGCCTTTGAGGATCGACCGGCCCCGCTCATCCTTGATGAGGGTGATCACTTCCTCAACACTCCCGGTCATGCTCGCCTCTCCACCAATAGGATCGTTGGAGAGCGGATCGCGCGGCCCGACCCGCCGTTCGCGGAATCCGCGGATCGTGCCTGAACCGCCGCCAAAGAATCGCTCAAAGATTGGGACCTCATCGCTATCGCCATAGGCTTTCACGATTCCGGTCCGTAGCCGAGTCTCTAGAACAAACCGATCGAAGTGAGGAAGATAGGTGCTGGTCCCGCCTTGGACCCGATAGAAATCTTTGTCGCCACCGACAATCCCGCCAGCCAAGTCCGCAGAGCTAAACAGGAAATATCCCCGGGTCGGATCGAACCGGTTATTCCGTTTATCAAACGACACCGACAGCCCGCTGGCGCTGATGGTGTTCGTGCCCTCCTCTGCCTTCAGATCGGCTGACGCCTCTGACACCACATCCGAAATGACTGTCCGGAAGACCTCGTGACTCAGATTGACTTGCAGCACGTCGGCGAACTCCTTGCCGAGCCGCAGCCCGCCACCCCGTCGCTGCTCTTCAAACGCCAACCCGAGGTTGCGGCTGCGCAACCGGGTGCGGTTAAACGCGTCAAGACCAAAGGAGAGCGGGTACCCAAAGATCCACGGCTCGGTGAACGACAAATCGAAAAACCGCCGCACCGTGCCGATCTCAGCCCGGAGCCGCAGATCTTGCCCAGCGCCGGTAAAGTTCGGGAAATTTTTCCAATCGAAATTCCGCTGCTCCAGCTCCACCAGTCCAACGAGCCGATCGACTGAGGAAAACCCGCCGCCAAAGCTAAAGCTGCCGGTTTTGGACTCCTTGACCTGCACGATCAAATCCTCATGATCCGACGCGCTGGTCGGCTCAGTGTCCACGTTGACTTCTTCAAAGTATCCGAGGTTGTAGAGCCGGTCTAATGACTTGCGAATCTTCGCGCCGTTGAACGACTCGCCCGGATAGATGCGCATTTCTCGGCGCACCACGATATCTTTGGTGCGCAGGTTACCCTGAATATCGATCCGGTTGACATAGACCAACTCGTTCTCGGTCATCCGGTACGTCAGGTTCACCCGCTTGGTCGTCGGATCCAGTTGCGGATCCGCCGCCACCTGGGCATGGATATACCCGCGATCCCCGTAGTACTGCTTCAATAAGCGGAGGTCTTCTTGGAGCGTTTCATCGTTAAACACCGTGCCAGGTTTCAGCGCGATCGTCTTGCGCAGCTCTGGCTCAGGAAACAACACCGCGCCCTCGAGTCGCACCGTCCCAACGCGATGTTGGAGCCCTTCCACGATCGTAAAATGAATCAGCAGGCCTTTGCCGGACGGATCTCGGTACACCTGCTTGGTGACCTCGACATCTTGGTACCCGTGCTTATGATAGAAGGTTCGAATCCGCTCGACATCCTCTTCCACCACCTGCTCGGTGTACAGGCCTGGCAACAACCATCGGCGTCGCTTGGTTTTCAGGAGTTTGCGGATCCGTCGATCGGAGAATGCCTGATTGCCTTCGATGAGAATCTGCGCAATCCGCAGCCGGACCCCTTCGTCCACCAGCAGATGGAGTACGGCCACGTTGTCGGTCGGTTGGGAATCCACCCGGGACACGACCTCTGCCTGTGAAAATCCGCGGCGAGCGTACTCTGCTTTGATCGCATCGATGCCTTCTTTGACCTTCCGCGGATCATACAGGGTGCCTTTCGAAATCCCCAACAGCTCGAGCAGCTTCGCGCGCGGCAACGCATGGTTACCCTGCACCTGGAGGCTGCTGATCGTGGGTTTTTCCACCACCACAAAAATCAACTTCAGGCCGTCTGGGAGATCTTCAAGGTCAGCCCGAACATCGGTGAAATAGCCCAAGGCAAACAGTCGCCGGATGTCTTCGCTCACCATCGAGTCGTTGTACGGAGCCCCTGGTTTGGTCTGCACCTTTGCCAAGATGGTTTCCTTGGCAATGGTGCTCGCTCCGCTGACGTCGACCGCGATGATTCGGCGACCATCTTCCGCGTGCACCACGCCGGCCAGACCAATGGCCAGCAAGAACCCAATGGCCACCCGCACGTTAGCCCTGCGCCAGGGTCTCAAACCGTGTGTACTCCTTAATAAAGGCCAGCTTCACCGTGCCGGTCGGGCCGTTGCGCTGTTTGGCAATGATCACTTCGGCCACACCCTTGTTCTCTTCGGTCGGACTGTAGTAATCCTCGCGAAACAGCATCAACACCACATCAGCATCCTGTTCGATCGCGCCGGACTCTCGCAGGTCGGACAACCGAGGCCGTCGCAGCTCCTTCTCCGGAGCTCGTGATAATTGGCTTACCGCGATCACCGGCACATTGAGCTGCCGCGCCAGCGCCTTGAGTCCTCGGGAAATCGTGGAGATCTCCTGCTGGCGGTTTTCGCCGGCGGCGGTCGCATCCATGAGCTGGAGATAATCGATCACGATCAGCCCGATGCTGAACTTTCGCTTGAGCCGTCGCCCTTTGGCGCGCAGTTCCAAGATAGAGATCCCTGGGGAGTCGTCGACATAGATTGGCGACTCGGACAGCTTGCCAGCCGCCTGGGTCAGCTTTGGCCAGTCGCTGTGGGAGAGCAGGCCGGTCCGGACATTATGCGCATTGATGCGGGCGTGCGAGCACAGCATGCGTTGCACGACATTTTCCTTCGACATCTCCAGACTGAAGACCGCGACACCGGCCTTCTGCTGAAGCGCCACATGCTCGGCGACGCACAACGCGAAACTGCTCTTGCCCATGGCCGGGCGGCCAGCCACGACAATCAGATCAGCCGGCTGCAACCCGGCCAGTTGCTGGTCCAATTCCATGAACCCGGTCGGCAGGCCGGTGATCGCGCCTTTGCGCTGATAGAGCTGATCGATCATCTCGATCGAGCTCTTGACGATGTCTTTCATGGCCACCGCATCGCGCTTGATCTTCAAATCCGCGATGTGAAAGATCTTCGACTCTGCCTCGTCCAACTGCAGGTCGGCTTCCTTCACCAAATCAAAACAATCCGTCTGAATTTCGCTGGTGACCTGAATCAATCGTCGCAGGATATATTTCTCTTTGACAATGTGGCAGTAGTGCTTGATATTCGCCGCGCTGGGCACCACATTCGTCAGGGTCGCCAGGTAGCTCGGTCCTCCGATCTCCTCCAGCCACCCGCGCTTTCTCAGCTCATCCGTCACGGTGACCAGATCGATGGTGACATCTTTTTTATACAATTCGAGGAGCGCGGCGAACAGTTTCCGGTGTGCATCGCGGTAGAACGCGAGGTCTTCAAGCAGCTCGGCCGCTTGAACCACAGCGTCCTCCTCCAGCAGCATGGATCCGAGCACGGCTTGCTCAGCCTCTTCACTCGAGGGAGGGGTACGAAAATGCGCCGTGGTGAGATGGGAAATGTGCTCCATCAATCCGAATCCAACAACCGTGTTTCAGGCGTGATCGTTACGCCTTCACGACTCGAATCTTCAGCGTCGCCACCACATCCGGATGCAGGCGGACAGGAAGTTCAAACATCCCCAAACTCTTGAGTGGTTCGTCGAGATGGACCAGATGTTTCTCGAGCTCGATCCCGTCGGCCTTCAGGGCGTCGACGATATCGTGGGCTGAAATCGACCCAAAAGCTTTCTCATCAGTCCCGACGGTCAGCTTCAAGCTCAGGGAACGCTGTTCCATGCGCTGCCTCAGCGCCTCGGCGGCCGTCTTGATCCGTTGGTCCTTGGCCACCTGCTGTCGCTGGTGCTGCTCCACCGCGCGAAGTTGCTCAGGCGTCGCCAGAACAGCCCACCCGCGTGGCAACAGATAGTTTCGCGCATATCCGGGTTTGACGCGCACCACCGTGCCCTCAGCGCCTAACTTCTCCACTGGTTTGAGCAAGAGCACATCCATGGGATC
Source organism: Candidatus Omnitrophota bacterium (assembly GCA_023247275.1). Lineage (GTDB taxonomy): Bacteria > Omnitrophota > Gorgyraeia > Aquiviventales > Aquiviventaceae > JAHFGT01. Next base: position 9,975 of record JAHFGT010000016.1, on the reverse strand, counting down.
ACCTCATAGCTCGCATCTGTATCGTCAAATCGCTCAATAGCTCAATGGTTCAATTGCGCACTGGTTGGCCATGTCAACCAGTGAGCTACTGAGCCAATGAACCACTGAGCGTTTTCCCGCATCGGATGACTCAGATTGAGACGTACGGCAACAGCGCCATAAACCGGGCGCGCTTGATCGCCCGTGTCAAAATCCGCTGGTGTCTGGCACACGTCCCGGTCAACCGGGAGGGTAAGATCTTTCCTCGCTCGGTGACGTACCGCCCGATCCGGTCCAGGTCCTTATAGTCAATGTGCTCGACCTTCTCGGTACAGAACCGGCAGGGTTTCTTGACAAAGCTGCGTCGTGGAATCGGCATCCTTACTCCTTCGTGGCGGCACTAGAACGGCACGTCGGCATCCGACCCCTCTGGCACCGGCTCAGCCTCTGGTTCCTCTGACCGCTCATTGGAAACATCGGCTGGCGATTCAGTCCGCATCGCGGCCGGCCCAGCGCTCGATCCGCCCGAGGGCCCGCCTGGCCCGCCCAGGAACTGCACGCGATCCGCCCGCACTTCCATCGTAGAACGCGTCTTGCCTTCGGCCTCCCAACTGCGATAGAGCAGGCGGCCCTCGATGAACACGGAGCGTCCCTTCTTCAAATACTGGTTACACAATTCAGCCTGCTTGCTCCAGACCACGATCGTGACAAAACAGGTCTCTTCTTTGCGCTGACCCGCCTGGTCCTTGAAGGTGGAGTTGACGGCCAGCCGCAAATTCGCCACCGGGGTCCCGGACGGGGTATAGCGTAACTCTGGATCCTTGGTCAGGTTTCCAATGAGCAAGACACGATTCAAGCTGACCATTGTTAGCTCGCAACCGCAGCGGTCGTGGCCACTGGCTGAGTCGTCGACACGTCGTCCGCGCTCAACACCATAAATCGGACCACGACCTCATTGAGCCGCAGCAATCGTTCCAGCTCGGCCACATGATCTGCCGGGGCCTGAAATCGAACCAGGTAATAATAGCCCTCGGTCTGTCGAGAGATTCGAAACGCGAGCTTGCGCCGGCCCATATTTTGCGAGGCGACCATCCGACCGCCCACGCGCTTGATGAGCTCTTCGAGTTGCGCCCCGTGGCGCGCGAGGTCCTGCTCGGTCCCGGCGGTTTTCAAAATCACCAGCGCCTCATAGGCCTTGGTCGGTGTCATGTGGTCACCTTCTTCGTCATCCTTCAACGCGGTTGAACCGATTCATCGCAGCGGTGATGCCCGTCAGGGCCCACGCCTCGCAGGCATCCACGGCCTGCTCGATGGTCCGCTTCATCAGCGGGCGCTCGCCGCTGACAAATCGCGAGAGCACAAATTGCGTCAGATCAGCCGGCAGGGGCTCTGCGCCAACACCCACCCGCAGCCGTGGGACCAACTCGGTCTGCAGCACGTCCAAACACGACTGCAGACCGTGGTGACCGCCAGCGGTGCCATGCGGCCGTAGCCGAATCGACCCCAACGGCAAATTGACATCGTCACACACCACCAACACCTGATCGGTTGGCACGTTGACCACCCGCAGCGCTTCTCCGGACTCGTTCATCATGGTCAACGGCAACAGTAATCGCACGGTGTGGCTGTCCTGCGTATAATCGCCATAGACCGCTGCCGGATGGTCGCCGTCAGGGCTCATCAATCGCTCGGCCAACTGGATCCCATGCCGCTGAGCGAGCACCTGGACTACCATAAACCCGACATTGTGACGGGTTTCGTGGTAGGTGTGCCCTGGGTTGCCTAATCCAACAATGACGTTCACGCTGCGGTCTTACTCTTTCTCTTTCTTCGGCTCAGGCTTCGCCTGCTCGGCCGCACCAGCCTCTGGCTCTTCCTTCTTCTCGCGGAGCACTTCTGGCTCGGCGACCGCTGCCGCTTCCTCCTCAGGCTTCTCCACCTTCGGCATCAACACCGAGGCGATGGCACCGTCAGGGTCGCTGGTAATGCGGGCATTGCTCGGAGCGATCAAGTCGCGCACGTGAACCGTTTGACCGATCGTCAGCAGGCTCACATCGAATTCTACTGACGCAGGAATTTCGGTCGGGAGACATTCGACCTCAACGTCCCGCAAGAACTGCTCCAGGATTCCACCCTCTTGTTTGACACCAACCGAGTCACCTTTCAGGAGTAACGGCACCCGCAATTTCAGCCGCTCGGTCAGCACAATGGCGTGGAAGTCGACATGGACCAGATGGCCATCCACCGGGTCATGCTGGATCGACTGAACCAACGCCGGCTTCTCCCAACCGTCTCCCTCCAGCCGAAGGCGAATGAGCGAGTGTTCGCCCCCCTGTGAATGCAGCAACCGGATCAGCTCCCGGCGGTTCACCGAGACCGGCAGCGGATCCATCTGCCGGCCGTACACCACGCCTGGCACCACACCCTCGGCGCGCAGCCGTCGAACCGGCCGAGTGCCGTGGGTTGACCGTCGCTGCAACACCAGCTCCTGTTGAATCGTTGTGGTGGTTTTCGCTGTGGTTACCATAGGGCTCCTCGTACGATTCGTGTACCGGTATACAGGTGAAGACGTGTACGGGTTGGCTCGTACCAGTTCACCTGTTCACGGTTCACGGATAGCTCTTCCGGTTATCCCGGCATGCCGTCAAACAGCACACTGATCGACAACTCGTAGTGAATCCGCTTAATCGCCTCGCTCAGCAGCTTGGCAACTGACACGACCGCAATTTTGCCATGCGGTCTTTTCGGATCGAGCGGGATGGTATCCGTGACCATCAGCTCCTTCATCGTCGAGCGGGCGACCCGCTCTCGGGCCGGTCCTGACAGGACCGGATGCGTCACATACGCATAGACCGCGGTAGCCCCGTCTCGCTGAAGTTTGTCCGCCGCCTCAACGAGCGAGCTGCCGGTCGCAATCAAGTCATCGACCAGGATGCAGATCTTCCCCTTGACTTCACCGAGCACATGCATCACTTCAACAGCATCCGGGCTGTCGCGGCGCTTATCCACGATCGCCAGACCGGCGCCCAACCGTTTCGCATAGGCTCGGGCCATTTTGATGCCGCCGACATCAGGCGACACGATCACGATCGGCTTGAGCCGGCGCTGCCGGAGATGTTGCTCGAACACGGTGACCGCATAGAGATGGTCCACCGGGATATCGAAGAAGCCTTGGATTTGGCCGGCGTGCAGATCCATGGTTAACACTCGGTCAGCCCCTGCGGTCGTGATGAGGTTCGCCACCAATTTGGCCGTAATCGGCACCCGGGGCTGATCTTTGCGGTCTTGGCGCGCATAGCCGAAATACGGAATGACTGCGGTGATCCGCCGGGCGGATGCCCGGCGCAGCGCATCCGTCATAATGAGCAACTCCATCAAATTGTCATTGACCGGCGGACAGGTCGGCTGGACGACGAACACGTCTTTGCCGCGGACGTTTTCGTTGATCTTGGCGCGGATCTCACCTTCACTGAACCGGCCAACGAACGAGTCGGTCAGCGGCACGTGAAGATTTCTGCAAATCGCTCGGGCGAGCTCTGGGTTTGAGTTGCCCGTCACGATCGCCAGCTCGGCGCTGAGCAACCGACCGGACAGCGCCGCAGCACCTGGCCGAGGCCGCGGAGTCGCCACCGTGCTGTGCGTCGCCGTCGTGCGCATGTGCGGATGAAGCGTCGTACGGGTTTTCGCCATGGATCTGCCTCAACAGCCGACGGAATTACCGCCGCGACTTGTGCAGCCGCGCGCGGGTCGAGCGACCTGATCGACGGGCGGTTCGGTGGTTGATCGCTCGTGAGGGCCGCGCGGCCGGTCGCACGCGCCTGGTGGCGGTTGATGTTCGCGGTGGCGAGGCGGTGGACTTTGGCGACCCATCCAACGACTTGTGCCTCGCCCCAACCCCATGATCTACCCCTGACAGCCCCAGTGGTCGAGCTGGGACGCCAACCACCACGCCTTTGGCCGGCACATCATGCCCGCGCGGGATGACGGCCCCAGCCCCGGTCACAGCTTTCTGCCCAATGTTCACCGGAGCGATGAGCACCGTATCGCAGCCGATAAACGCGCCCTTGCCGATCTGCGTTGGATGTTTCTCGGTCCCGTCGAAGTTCGCCGTGATACTGCCCGCTCCAATGTTGACGCTCTCCTCGATGGTCGCATCGCCGAGGTAGCTGACATGGTTGATCCGCACATGCGAACTCACTTTGGTGCGCACCAGCTCAGCAAAGTTGCCCACGCGGACGTCATCCGCAATCGCCGTGCCGGTGCGCAGTCGAGCAAACGGCCCGATGGAACACCGTCGTCCAATCGACACACCGGTTTCGATCACTGTATACGGATGGATAATCGTGTCAGCGCCGATCGTGACCCCATGATCAATAAAGGCTGTCTGGGGATCTTCAATGGTCACCCCGTTGTGCAGATGGGCGTCGACGATCCGCTGCCGGATCACACCAATCGCGCGCGCCAGCTCGGTGCGGGAATTGACCCCCAACGCCTCTGACACCTCTTCGACGCGCGTGGCCTGGATCTTGGTCCCTTCTTGCCGCGCGATATGGGAAATGACTTCGGTCAAATACAGTTCCCGTTTGTGCGGACTCGGGGTGATGACCGCGAGCGCCTCCACCAACGCCGGGACTTTGCACGCCAAGGCACCGATGTTGATCTCCCGGATCGCGCGTTGGCTGGCGTTCGCCTCGCCGTCCTCAATAATCCCGATGATTTGACCGGTCTCATTGCGCACAATCCGCCCATACCCGCTTGGGTCGGCCAGGTGCGCGGTCAACAACGTACAGGTGGCGCTCGTCTTGAAGTGGCTTTCGACTAACTTCTGGACGGTCGTGCGCCGCAACAGCGGCGTGTCCGCATAGAGGATCAACACATCGCCGACACTGCCCAGCGTCCGCTTGGCGGCGATCACAGCGTCGCCGGTGCCTAGCTGTTTCGCCTGGATCACGACCCGCGCTTCCTTCGGGAGCACCGGTTTGACCTGATCGGCTCCATGGCCGAGGATCACGATCGGCTGTTTCGCCCCGGTCGCGGTCGCCAGATCCAACGCATACGAAATCATCGGACGGCCGCAGATCGTATGGAGCACTTTGGGCCGCTCAGACTTCATCCGCGTGCCTTCCCCGGCCGCTAGGATGATCGCATTGAGTGTTCTCATGGGTCTATTCTGCTCTCCCGTCTAATGACCCGGTGGGCCGCTGAGTAAAGTCCTGCGAACTGTCGATGAGATTCGAGTCTCTTCAACGCTTCCAATACGCTCCGACGAGGAAAGAACATTTCTGCGTCGGCCGCAACTGATGATCCATCGGCACCGGCCTGAAAAACTGGGGAGCCAGGACTCGAACCTGGATACGGAGATCCAAAGTCTCCGGGCTTACCCTTAGCCGACTCCCCAATCGACTCGCCGAGGATCATGCAGATTCCCTCGATCCATCCGGTAATCGTCCGATTGAGGTCGGCGCTCCGAGCCACCGACACACGCACCAGACCGACATAATTTGCACCGGTATTCCTGCGGCTCGACGACAGCCGGTGCCGTTTTAACCGAACCGGTATGCGTGTGCTAGGAATCTGTAGCGTGCGGCTCCAGAATTGCAACGCGGCCACGATGTTCGCTGATTCGTGAATGTACAATTCCACTGAGACACGATCTGCAGTGATTGCACAGCAGTCTCGCAGCCATCGAATGATCAGCAAGATCATCGAGGGATCGGAGTTCGAGATCCGCGTTTGTTGTGAAATATTGTGTGGCTTCTGCTTCGCACCCTCAGCCCAATACAGTGCGGTGCCTAGTAACCACAAGTCACGTGCTGTCAGGGCGCCTACCGCCTTCCGCGCCTGCTCAATGAGTCGATTGGTGCGATCGATCCGTCGCTGTCGATTCACCACAGCCGCGCGTTCCTGTGCTTGGCGTTTCAGCCGTGTGTATCGCTGTGCTTGTGTCTCAGCGTAGCCAGCCGCTTTCAGCCAACGCCACACGGTTGATTTGGCAACGTGCAGGCGGCTCTGAATCGCTTGATATGTGTACCCGCTGTTGCGGAGCTGCAGCGCCTGCTCACGCTGCGCCGATTTGTTCATACCATCAACTCACGATGAGGAACTGGCTGCTGCCTGCGCCTTGACTCGTTCCGCTTCGTAGGCTTCGAGGACTTTCTCCTGAAGATACTGGCGGAACTCGACGGTGATCGGGTGCGCGATATCTCGATGCGCCTGCGGATCGACCACCTCTTGATCGCCAGTCGGCGCCATCGATCGGGTGATCGCGCTCCCGCATTGGCCGCAGTAGCGGGCACCCACATCGCTTTTGGCGTGGCAGCGCGCGCAGGTCACCTTCGGCTTGTGCGACGGCATCGCCACGAACAAGCCCTGCTTGCCTTCAATGATCTTAATGTTCCGCACGACGAAACAATGGTCGAACGTCAGGGTCGCGTAGCCTCTCAGCCGCTTTTCTGGGCTATCACGCACCGCGACTCGGACTTCGGTAATCTCCATCCCGTCCCTCCTGACCCACGCTGCTCCCACCTACCGGTGGAGCACAGCCCATGAGTGCCAAGGATGGTCCTACCTGCCCGTTGGACGGGACTGATGCCGAAACCAGGACTTACGTTGACTCGTCGGTGTGGAGAACGTCAATGCGCCATCCAGGCTCTGCAACCCGCCGCATCGCTGCAGCCACTGTGTCGGCGTTGGCAGCATTCTGACACAGTCCGAAGACGGCTGAACCGCTTCCGGACAGACGAACGCCACGACAGTTGAAACGCTGTAGGTGAGCCTGGATGTGCGCAATGATAGGACAACGCCGGATCGCTTCAGGTTCTAAATCGTTCCACAACCCGCAAGCGAGCTCGCTGAGCGAGCCGTTGCTTAAGGCGTGTTGGACTATCGTAATTGAGGGTTTCTGCGCTGTCAAGTCCAATTGCAGGCCGGCGTAGATTTCCTTGGTCGACAGCGCAATTCCAGGAGTAACAAGAACATGGAATAACGGTTCACGGCATGCAATGGGCTGGCAGATATCTCCTCGATCACGGCCAATCGCACACACCGTATTATAGAGGAAGAATGGGACATCAGCCCCGAGCTGCCCGGCAAGCTGGATTAGCGTTGGCTGCGATACGTGTAACTCCCACAATTGATTGAGCCCCTGCAATGTCGTGGCGGCGTCCGATGATCCCCCACCAAGCCCGGCACCGACCGGCACCCGCTTGATCAGATGGATGCGAGCCCCGTGCCGTGTCGCGGTGTGCTGCTGCAGCAGGGTGGCCGCCTTGATGACCAGGTTCTCCGGGCCGCACGAGAGGGCTGGATCATCGCACGTGAGCTCGAGACGGTGGGCGTCCGATTCGAACACCAACTCATCCGCGAGATTGACCCGTTCGAACACGGTCTCAATCTCATGGTAGCCATCCGGCCGGCGTCCGACCACCCGGAGATACAGGTTGAGTTTGGCTGGGGCTCGAAGCCGAAACATGTTGCAGCGTGAGACGTCAAAGCCAGCCCAGCTTGCGAAGTCGGGGGATTGCCTCGAGATAGATTTCCGCGTCGCGTCGCATGCCAGCCTTGATCACAAGCACCACTAGCCGCTGCTGCTCGATACGATAGATCACGCGGTAGTCGCCAACCCGCAAGCGCCAGTAGCCCCGCAGCGGTCCGGACAGCGGCTTGCCGAATTCGGTCGGATGTGTGCTGAGTTTCGTTCGGATCGCCTTGGTGATCAAGGCACGGGTGTGCGGGTCGAGCCGAGCAAAATCTTCTTCCCAGACAAGCGGATGAATCTTAACATCCCACATCAGTTAGGACCGCAGACTCACTCGATGTTCGAGTTGCTCTAACGTCAGCCAGCCTTTCCGAGGTGCTCGCCGTTCGCGCTCCTTGGCCAGCAATCCCAAGATCGTATCCTCCAAAGCGTCCAAGAGCTGCTCCGTACGATTGTACTGCTCGACCGGCATGAGGACCGCAACCGGCTTATGGCGTTTCTCGACGATGACCGGCTGCTCTCGGGCCACTTTGAGAATTGCATCAGCCTGCGTGCGTAACTCGGAAACCCCAATCAGCGTTGTATCTGCTTTAATCCTGCGCATTGTGACCTCCCACGTACAAGCATACTATATGACACATGAATTGTCAATTAAAGTGACAATTATATCGACGGTCAGAAGGAGTTGCTTTAGTGCGAGGCGGACGGGGTCCAGGCGTGCTTGGCGCGCAGGACGTCTTTCGCGGCGCGGACGATATCGTCAGGCATGAGGTGGAAGGCGCGTAACAGATCGGCTGGATCGCCGGAGGTGCCGAATCGATCCTCGACCCCGACAAACCGCATCGGCACCGGCTGCGCGTGCACCACGACTTCAGCGATCGCGCTGCCAAGCCCGCCGATCACGGTATGCTCTTCAGCCGCGACGATCGCTCCGGTCTCTTTCGCCGCCGCGATGACGGCCGCGCGGTCGATCGGTTTGATCGTATGCAGATTGACGACACGGGCTTCGATTCCGTCCTTGGCCAAGAGGTCGGCGGCTTGCAGCGCATGCCACACCATGATCCCGCAGCCGATCAGCGTCACATCATCACCGCGCCGCAGCGTCGTCGCTTGGCCGATCGCAAACGGGTCAGCGTCTCTTGAGATCGCCGGCACCGGGCTGCGACCTAGTCGGAGGAACACCGGGCCGGGATACTCCGCGCAGGCGATGGTGGCCCGCTTGGCCTCCACCGCATCGCAGGGAACGATGACGGTCATGTGCGGCAAGCTGCGCATATGCGTGAACTCTTCCAGCGCCTCGGCGGTGGCGCCATCCGCGCCGACCGATAAGCCGCCGTGCGAGCCGGCGACTTTGACGTTCAATTGTTGATAGCACACCGCCATCCGCAACTGTTCCAGCGTTTTGCCGGTAACGAATTGCGCGAACGAGCAGGCGAATGGGATTTTGCCGGCCAGCGCCAGCCCGGCCGCGGTGCCGATCATATCCTGCTCGGCGATCCCGACGGAGAAAAACCGGTCTGGATACTGCTGCTTGAACGCGACCGCCCGGCACGAATCTTCCAAATCGCCGGACAACGCGACAACCTGCGGGTGTGTGTGTCCCAACTCCAACAACCCTTCGCCGAACCCGTCTCGTGTGGCTTTGTCGGCCATCGACTCTTATCCCACTGCGGCTTGCAGTTCTTTCAACGCCCGCTCCAACTCATCCGGTTTTGGCGCGACGCCATGCCAGGCATGGTTGAGCTCCATAAAGGACACGCCTTTGCCTTTGACGGTGCGGGCGACAATCACTTGAGGGCGGCCGGTGACCTGCTCAGCGTCATCGTACGCCTGGAGCACTTGGGCGAGGTCATGTCCATCAATCTCAATTGCCTGCCAGCCGAACGACCGCCACTTGTCGGGCAACGGCTCGATGTCTTTGATCTGCATGACCGGCCCATTCTGCTGCAGTTGGTTGGCGTCGATGATGGCACACACTGAATCCAAATGGTGGTGGTGCGCCGTCATCGCCGCTTCCCACACCTGGCCTTCCTGAATCTCGCCATCTCCCATGAGGCAATAGATCCGGCGCCGTCGACGGTCCAGTCGATCCGCCAACGCAATTCCATTGGCCATCGACAGCCCCTGACCCAATGACCCGGCGGCAATCTCAACGCCCGGCACGCAGCCGCGCTCTGGATGCCCCTGCAACCGCGTCGGGAATTTGCGCAGCGTCATCAGCTCATCCTTGGAAAAGTAGCCTCGATAGGCCAGCGCCGCATACAAGGCCGGACAGCCATGTCCCTTCGAGAGGAGAAACAGATCCCGATCCGGCCAATCCGGCCGCGCAGGATCGTGGCGGAGCTTGTACCAGTACAAGCCGATCAACAACTCGACCATGGAGAGCGAGCCGCCTGGATGGCCGCTTCCTGCAGCGGCGATCATCCGAAGAATCGTTTGGCGCAGGTCGACCGCCAGCTGGCGCAACGTGCGCAGATCTGGAGGGGTAGCGCTCATCGGGTCGGGGCAATGGCCTCCTG
>JAHFGT010000015.1 GCA_023247275.1 Candidatus Omnitrophota bacterium | reverse complement strand
GCTTGATGGAATCGCTCTTCACATCATCGGCATAATCCCAGGTAATGGCATACGTATCGCCCACCTGCAACACCTCGGTCCCTGTCGTCGGGGTCTTCAGGTTGAGCGGCGGCAACTGCATCACGTCATAGGCCACGTTGACGTTGGTGGTTTGGGCGGTTTCTCGTGTGAGATTCACATTGGTCACACCGCTGCCTGTGCTGAGCTGGCCACGGACGAACAGTTCATCCGATCCTGTGGTCCCGGTTGCAGCCCCGGATGTCGACAGGGTCATGAAGCTACGCTTCAAATTCACCTGGGTGACGGTTGGCACGGTCCCTGGGCTGGTGCCGGTAAAACTGGCCCGGCCATGCTGAGCAAAGGTGGCGTTTTTGAGTTCCACCAAATACCAGAGCATGGTCACCGAGCTGGTGGCGGTGTTGCGGGTAAAGGTCAGGGTAGAGCCATTGGTGATGACCGCATCTGTCCCGTAATACGCATCATTCCCAGCGACAGCCGCGGCCGGACTCAGGTTGGTGACCAAGAACGACTTGGTCGCATCGACCGCAGTAAATTTGGCCGGCGCGAGCACGGTGACCACGGTATTGTTGTCCGTACTCTCCCCCGTGCCGACCGTGTTATCAATCGTGATGCTGCCCTTCTGAACATTGATATCCGTGTCGGTCGAGTCGAACGCCACTACTTGATAGTAGACGTCGGTGTTGTACGAGTTCCCGGTCTCTGACCGCTTAATCTGGAGGTTGGTCGTCGTGGTTACATCGGCGGTGAATAAGCACCGTTCATCATTCGATGACGAAATATTGCCACCCCCAGTGGCCGCAAACGTCCGTGAGCTCAACACCGGAAAGGTCTTGCTCAGGGTGACCGCCTGGGGGAGCGTGATATTCTTCGTCGTGGCGCCCTCATTGATCGTCGTCGTGCCAGACAGGACGGTCACGCCGGCCTTGAATTCAACAACCATGTACTCCACGTTCAACACGGTGCCTGAGGTGATCCGAGCCAGCAGCAGCGTCTTATTGTCATCCACCAGACCCATGACATCGGCGATGCGATGGTCTGTGTCGTTAATGCTCCGGGTAATCAGCAACAGGGTCTTGTTGACGTCAAGATACGTCACTGGCGAGCCGAGCAAGTTGTCGCCAGCCTCTGCGGTTACGCCGTTGCAGTTGGAATCCAATTCCAGATCGACCACTTTGACTTCATCCGCCGTGCCCATCTGGCACACACCGCGCAACACCCGATTGATCTGATACGCGTGGGCGACCTGGGGCTCGACGATTTCTTTGACCAGTTGCAACGGCGCTGGCGCATTGGAGGGAATCGGCAACTGGACCCCTTGAAACGCCATGAAGAAAGCCAGGACCCGCAGCGCAATCCTCCACGATACAGGGTTCCTCATAGCGCTTCACCCCCTCTCAGGATGGTCCGATCGGTGATGTGGGTCATTTTGCCGCCGTCCGTAACAGGGCGATCTTCTTCGCGACCGTCTTGAGCAACACCGGCTGGCCGTCCTCGCCGGTCATGGTCGTCCGCTCATACTCAATGCTGACCCGATCCCCATGTCGTAACTCAGACAGCCCTTTCGCATGTTCGACCACCAGGTGCTCGGCCAACGGCAGCAGCAGATCGGTCGAGCTGTCACTAGTGGTCGTCACCTGCACGCTGATCGTCCGCTTGCCGACGTACATCAGTTCGCCAACCGCGGTGAGCGTTTCGGTCTGTTCTGTGGGCGCAGCCGTTGCTGTGGGATGGTCTGCGGCCACAGCCGTGGTCACGCCGACGCCACTCAGCCACCAGCTCACCGCTATGACAGACAGCATTCGATGAACCCTTGCCATCGCGTCAAATCTCCGGTCTGGCCTGCGCCGCGATATTGACAGTTGCAAGGCTCCCGACAAAATTCTGACTGCTCGGAGGCTGATTCACGATCTGACGGGTCATCAGCCCGCGCATGAGCTGTCCTTCACACGTTCCTCGCCAGTAGGCCGTGGCACCTGCCGCGTTGGTCTGCAACGCTTCCCAGACGACGACGCCATCCGCCTGGGCGAGCACACGGTAACCTGATGGCAAAAACCCTTCAGCCTGCAGCCGGAACGACACCAGCTTGCCGGATTCAAACCGCAACTGATCCGACTGAGCCGGTGTCGCCGCGTCAGCCGCAACCGGTTTCGTGCGGAGGTGCCACACAGTGCCGGTCAATCCCACCGGCCGAAGAAACGTGGCTAAGGCCGCTTCGGTCGGCTGGGCCACGCGGACGCGATCAGCGAGCTCGCTCGTCGGCGTCGCGGGGATCGCGGCCATCGGCGACTGTGTGAGGACTTTCACCGTTTGCCGTAAGGTCTGCAGATTGTGGGCGTACAGCATGGCGGCGCAGAACGAGAGGAACGCGACGCTCACGCACGCAGTCAACGCTGGCGATACCAGTCGGGGTGGTCGGCCCGAACCAGCATGTGGGAGCGACTGGTGGGATTCGGTTGTCGATAGAGCCGAGCTGACCGAGCTGGATATCGCGCAGGTCGTCGCCTGGGCTTTCACCTGCGCCACAAATGCGTCGGAGCCGACGATCGGCTGCCGCCACTGCGCCTCGCATTGCTGCCAATTGGTCTCCGGTACCGACAGCAACCACTGCGCGTAGCTCTGGTCAGCGATCTGCTCAGTGAAGTGGCGCAGCAGCTCGTGGACCGTCGCAGGTTCAACACCCTGCGGCCCGGATCCGCCGGTCGCATAGCTGGCATAGCTGCTCCACTGGTACGCGTCGTGGGTCAGGGCAAGGCCGACCCGCCGGGCAAACGCATGGATGTAGCCGGTGGCGAGAAGCAACGAGGGCGCTTTCTCCAGCACAGTCGATTTAAACCGCTCCTGCAGGAGTGGACCGGTGTGGTGATACCGTTTGTTGTACTGCTTCGTATACCCGCTGCTGAGCGCCTGCATCAACTCTGAGACGGTTCCCTGTCCCATGCACTCCACACACAGCTGCACATGATCCGGAAACAGTCCGTAGGCGAACACTCGGATGCCGTAGAGCTGCCGGTATCGTTCCAATAACTCCAGATACGCCTCATAGTCTGGCTCCCCGCGGAACAGTTGCATGCCATCGATGGCTCTGGCGGTGAGCTGGTACAGAGCCCCAACCACATGGACCCGTCGCGGGCGTGGCATTTAACGATTCCCCCCGAGCCAATCGCACAGTCTGACAAGTCGTGTCAGCACCGGTGCCTGGCACCGCAGCGCCAGACATGTCGGAACAGGCGACAGCGAGCCGGGGGTGCCAGGCACCCGGAAGCCGGTGTGCCTGGCACCTGGAAGCAGACACAAAAAAACTACGGCCGCATGGCCGTAGCTACAGATGTACGCACGTCCCGACTCGCGCGCCCAAACTGGTGTCATCATGGTCGTCGCCGGTCTCCGAAAAATGACGACGTCCTCCGAACTCGGAGGACGTCGTCAGGTGTATCGCTGGTAGCCCAACCGCCCTGCCCCTTACGGGGAGAGGGCTTGCGGCTTTGCGTCCTACCCTTTCGGATAGTTTGCCCTTTGCAGTCTCATAGATTGTCAGGGATCAGGTCATGCTGTAGTTAGACCATACCTGATTCCCGAATGGCGTGTCAAGCCAAGGCAAAACCAGAGCTTATCGAAACCAGCCCCGCTTCTTCTTTAGTTGGGATGGTGCTGGAGTCTGTGGGGTTGCCGGCTCGTTCTTGGGCGGTTGGCTGGAAGGGATGACAACCTGTGGCGCCGCAGTCGGCGCCGGCGCGGTGGCTGGAGCAGCGGGTTCTGCTGGAACAGGTGGTGCGGTTGCAGTGGCGGCTGACTGGGCCGGTGCTGGGGTCACCGATGTGGCCATCGTGCCGGCAGCAGGCGAGGCAGATGAGTCAGAGCCGACTCGATTTCCGGCAAATGAAAAATCTTTGGTCGGTTCTTGCTCAATCCGCTTGCTGATGACACCGGTCATCTGATCGCCGTGCACCTCGCCCCGCCAAAACACCACCCCGCCCCCCTCGCGACTTTGCATCGTTTCCCAAATGGCCGTGTCTGGGCCGTCCATCCGCATAGTATAGTTGGAGCCGGTGTAACCTTCTTTGGCCAGGCGCTCTGATGTCAGCTGCCGACCGGCAAAACGAATCGTATCGGTAGAGCCCTTCCCAGCACTTTCGCTCAACGGGACCAAGCGCAGATTCCATTGGCTTCCATCCAGACGCTGCTGCCACTGCTGCAACAGCTGCGCCGAGGACGCCTGATCGGCCGGACTGGCGGCCGGTGGTGTCTGCTGAGCTGCTGCGCCAGATGAATCCTCAGCGGCCACAGCCCCATGAGTGAGCACCGCCATCGTCGCGACGAGCCTGAGCCACCGGCCCACACGTATGATTGAGTTCATCGCAGATTCCTCCAGCCGTTGCCGTCCGATCGTTCCACGAGTACCGTTCCAACTTCACCAGATTCACCGTCCGCTCCAGAAGATCCGTCTCGCCTCTCGCTGTACCGTACGGTAGGATTCGGCGCGATAGTTGGAACGGCACGAGACTGCTACGTACCTTACCCAGGCCGACCGCACTTGTCAAGACGCGCCGCGCAACGCTACTGGCGGGGTGGAATGGCGGTGAAATTGATTTCGGTCACGTCTTTATCCTTGACCTCGACCTTCCGGACGACTGGGTCAAACGACACGCCACCGGCGCGGCGTGACTCAGCGGAAAATTTCTCTGCCAGTAGATACGACGGTCGAAGGAAATATTTACCGGCTCGCAAGTCTTTGAGCACAAACACCCCATCTTCATTCGTCGTCGCCTCGCTGAGCTTTTTCGTATTCGTGCTCACGCTGACCGTAGCGCCCTTGACCGGGAATCCGGTGTCCCGATCGTCCACCATCCCGGAAATCGCTAGACTGGTCTCCCGCACCGTCACATGGAGGGTCTGGTGAGTTTCAAGCTGGCTATCGGTCGCCGCCACCTCCACATCATACTGGCCCGACTGATCCTCTGCAGGGTGCCACTGATAGACGCCGGTGCCATCGCCATGGTCCTCAAATGTCATGCCGCGCGGAAGCGTTTCCGATACCAGTGTCAGATGATCACGGTCTGCATCGGTCACGGTCACCGTCAACGAGAGCGACCCACCTTCGTTGAGAATCTGCGGGAGCAGCGGATCAAAAACCGGCGGACGATTCTGCACATCGAACACGGTGATGACCATTTGGCGGCTCGCGCAGAGCTGTTCCGGATCGCACACTTCAAAGCTGATCCGGTCATACACCACGGTGGGCTCAGCCAGGGTCGCCGCATCACCCGGCGGGGTACCGGCCAGCGTGCAGGTCGAGGGATCAAATGTGGCCCAGAATGGAATCTGTCGCGCTTTGCACGTCAACGGATCCCCATCTGGGTCGCTGCTGACGAGCACAATCGACAGCGGGTCACCCTCGCCGAGCCGAAGATCCTTGACCGGTTCCAGCACCGGCGGATTGTCGTGGTTGGCGACGGTGATCGACACCTCTTCATGAACGCACAACGGCTCAGGATCGCACACGTCGAAGTTCACGTGCTCGTACACCCGATGGGGGTGTTCGATCGTCGCCTCTGTCGAGCTGGGCGTCCCGCGGAACTCCCCGGTCTTTGGATCCAATGTGGCCCAAGTCGGCAGGTTCATGGCACGAAAAACCAGCGGATCTCGCGCGCCATCTGGATCCTTCGCCTCTACACGAAACGCGAGTGGAACCCCCTCCTCCACCGTCTTGGAACCAATAGGGCTCAGGACCGGGTACCGATTCGTGTTGGAGATCCGCACGTTGATCGGCACAGAGCTCGCTTCATTATTCGCCCGGTCCAATACGCGAACCCGCAACGTACAGGGCACATTCGGTACGCGCCGGCTGTCCCAGTCGATTACATAGGGTGAGGTGGTGGCCTCACCGATCGACTCGCCGTTGAGAAGAAATCTGACGGCCCGTACGCCAAGCACATCCTCGGCATCCGCGGCCAGATGGACGATCCCAACCAGTACTACGCCATCCTGCGGTGCGGTCAGCTGCACCTGCGGCGGCGTATTATCCACGATGACCGTCAGCTTCTCCGTGCTCGCTTGACGGAACTCTGCATCGGTCGCTTTTGCGA
Source organism: Candidatus Omnitrophota bacterium (assembly GCA_023247275.1). Taxonomy (GTDB): domain Bacteria; phylum Omnitrophota; class Gorgyraeia; order Aquiviventales; family Aquiviventaceae; genus JAHFGT01. The sequence goes on along the minus strand of JAHFGT010000015.1, from coordinate 35,422 downwards.
ACAGGACATGCGGGCCATCCAGCTCGGTTCGGGTATCCCAGATGATCTGATACGGTTCGCTCAGGGCCGTGCCGAGTAGGTTTCCATCTGTATAGACGGTGATTTGACTGATCGGCACCGCAGGCGCCACTACCAGCCGGATGGTGACCCGACCACCAACCACCTGGCCTGCGGTGAGTGCTGTGAACGCCACCCGGAGACCCGCAGCAGGGTCGTTGAGCTCACGCACAGACGCTGATGGCCTAGCGGCGATGGACAACAAACAGAAAGTTAAGGGGACAAGACGCGATGGCCAGCGTCGACGGCGTTCGAGAATCGTTCGGCTCCAACGCTGAGTGATTTACTGACCGACCGGGCGAGCCATCAACAGATCGCCCTTATGGATCGTTCGTGTCGGGTCCAACGTCTTCACAATTTGGCCGATCGCAAATCCGGCGCTGTCGAGCTCGGTCAGCTCCACCGTGGCGATCGGGGTCCCGCGATCAGCTAACACCAGCTGCGTTCCGGCCTGCGCCCATTCAAGCCCTTTCATGGAAAAGACCACGAAATCCAGTTCGTGATTGATGTCATAGATTCGCACCGCTTGTTCCGGGGGACCCGTCGTCGATGCGGATGGCGCGACGGTGGCCGCCGGACCGCTATTTGATGCGGCCGACCCGGTCGCCACCGGTGCAGTGTCACCAGCTCCCGCCCCAGGTCCGATCGTGGCTGTGCCGCCTTTGGTGCCTTGCAGCAGCGCGATGACCGACTCGGCTTGTTTCAGTTGGGCCTCCCGCTGAGCCAACCGATTGGCGAGTTGATCCTTAAAGGTGGTCTGCTGGTTGAACTCCGTATGGAGATTGGCCAGCTCAGCTTGGGTCTTGGCTTCTGCCGCCCGGGATTCTTGCAGTTCTCGCTGCAGGGCCTCTACGCGCCATTCGAGCCCTTGATGCTCAATCTTGAACTGCTCATCTTTATCCTTCGTGCCAGCATCGGCCAGGCGCACCTGTCGCTTGGATGTTTCCAGATCCCGTGTCAAACTGGCGATCTCGGATTGGAGTTTACTCACCGTCGACTCCTGTTCATTGAGCGCGGCCCGTAGCCCATCCCGCTCCGCCTTCAAACTTTGCAAGGCCTTGATCTGCTCGTTATAGGTCGCCTGCGTCTCCTTCGCAACTTGCAACTGCTGCTGCAAGGTGGCCTGGTGTTCGCCGGTCTCGCTCATTTGGCTCTTCAGTTGGGCCAACTCGCGTTCCTTGTCCGCGACGGCTTGATCGCGGGAATCCAGTTGCTGGCGCAACTGTGCCACCTGCTGATCTCGGTCTTTGACCTGTTCTTCGAGGGTGACTTTGGCTTTGCGCGTCTGAACCAGTTGCGCGTCCAATGTCGAGCCGCTTTGTCCAATATCCGCCAACCGCTGTTTCAGCTCAACCACCGCGGCCCTTGCCTCGCTCAAGTCGCTGGTCAACCGCTGCTCGCGCGTCTTGGCCTGCTCGATCTCTTGACCCTGTTGTCGTTTGAGCTGTTCCAGATCCTCGGTCGCTGACGCCAACCCCTGCTGCTGCTTGGCCGCCTCATCTTCTAACGTGCGCCTCTCCACTTCGATTGCATGCAATCGATCTTCCATCCGTTCGTAGTCGGTCTTGACGTTGACATACTGTCGATCCAATGTCCCGTGGATTTGCTGCAGTTTCTGGAGCTGCTCTTCACGCTGCGCGAGCCGCTGTCCGACCTTGGCCATCTCTTGTTCCAGACCGGTGGCGTTTTGATTCTTGGCCGTCAATTGCTGTTGCAGTTCCTTGCCATGTTGCTCGGTAGCCGTCAGCCGACCCTGCAACTCTTGGGCGGTTTTCCGCGTCGCCTCCAACTCTCGGCCAAGTCGTTCCTGTTCTTGCTCAGCCTTCGCCAACTGTTGGTGCAATCCGGTCGATTCTTGTTGACGGGCCAAGAGCTCTTTGCGGATTCCGGCGAGCTCTTTTTTCAGGTCGTCCCGCTCCCCCACCGCCTGCCCTGCGTCGCGTTCCGCCTTGGTGAGCGACCGCTGCACTCGCTCGACGTCATTGCGCTTCACCTTCGCGGCTTCAAGCTCGGTCTTGGCCGCAGCCAGCGCATCTTGGGCCTGGGTGAGTTGCTGCTGGGTCTGCTGCAGCTGCTGATCCAAATGTTGGCGGTCACCCTGGACCTGTTGGTATTGACGATCGAGCGCGGTGCGAGCTTGATCCAGTGTCTTCAGCTGTTCCTCGCGCTGCGCCAACCGCTGTGTCACATCCGCCACGTGCTTCTCCAGCGCGCCGCGGACTTGCTCGTTACCGGTGAGCTCCTCGTGGACGTCTTGCTGCGCCTGTTGGGCTTTGGCTAACTGCTCCTCAAGGGTGGCCTTCATTCGATCCAGCTCCTGAATCTGCTGCGTCAGCGAGATCCGAGCGCTGTGCTCTTGGTCGAGCTGTTGTTCCAACGTGCGTGTTCGCGCCTGGGCCGAATCCATCTCACGGGTCAGCGACTGGATCTGCCCGGTCAGCTGCGTGCGCTCGGCCAACAAATGCTTGTTATCCTGCTCGGTTTCCCCGGCAGTCCGCTGCACGCGCTCCAATTCATTGCGCTTGACCCGCAACTGCGCCAGTTCGGTTTTTGCAGCCGCCAACTCATCTTTGGTCTGTCCGAGCTGCTGCGTAGAGGTCTGGTGCTCTTGCTGCAGCGTCTCATAGGCTTTGCGTAGTTGCGCAAGTTTCTCTCCAACCCGACGTTGCGTCTCCTGTTGATCTGCGAGCTCGGTCTGCGTCTGACGTAGCGCGTCCCGGGTGGAGTTAAGTTCAACCTGCGTGGCCGTCAATGCCTGTTGGAGCTTCTGGCGCTCGTCGGACAAACGCGCTAATCGCTGCTCTGTGGTCTCCAGCACACTCTTGAGCCGCCGATTCTCGGCCTGTTGAACCTCAAGCGCTTGGCTCAAATGTCCCAGGACCCCAGACGCCGTGCCCTGCTGCTGTCGAGAATCTTGCACGATCTTGAGCAGATCCTTGGCCTCGGCATGCTGCGGATCCTCCTGAATCAGCTGCTGAAGTTCTTCAGTGGCTTGATCATATTCACCGGCCAAATAATGTTTCAGCCCGCGCGCATATCGATCATCAGCGGTCTCTGCTCCAGCCGCCACCGACGCGACCATCATCGTACACCCGATCATCAATGCCATGCGCTGTAGCCAACACCTGTGTCGTCCGATCGTGATCACCACCATCTGAACCATCCTTTTCGCCGTGGGACCTGAGTCGTAGCCGGCCGGACCGGCGAATCCGCCTGAACCGGCACAACGACCTGCGCGCTAGCTGTCGCAGTCGACACCTGCGCCTCACCCGTCGCGCCAAGCTCAGCCGTGCCTGTTGTGGGCGCTCCTCGATGTCCCACAAACTGGTATTCCTGCGATTCGCCAATGAGCGGGTGTCGGCTCATCACGCCTTCCATGGAATCCCCCCTGACCTGCCCTCGCCAAAACACCACCCCTTCATCGGTCTTGGTCTGCAGGCTCTCCCAACTCAGCGACGTCGGATCGGTGACAATCGAATAGCTAGTCGCCGCGTACCCCTCGGCTGCAAGCGCCTGCGAGGTCATGGTGGTCTGATCAAATGTCAATACATCCGGTTGACTCGTCGACTCCGCTCCATCGATCGAGCGCCACTCAATGGCCCACGCGCCGTGGAGAGCTGTGGCACGATCTGCGATGGGAACGTTGGTTGCTGCCACGGTTTGTACGTCCGACGTTGAGGAGGGAGCCTCGGCGGGGCTTGCTGGTGTTGCCTGAGGTGTCTGGGCCGCGGTCGCACGGACACCGGCCAGCCGCGCTCCCCAAACCATCGCGAGGATCGCCACGCTGGCGGCAAGACCACCTCGTACACCTCTGCGATGGCGGCGCATGCTCATCGCTACTCGAGACGCTCCTTGGCTTCCCAGGCCTGATGCGAGGCGATGTAGTGCTTCACCCAGCTCGAATCATGCGCGTCCGGGTTCAACTGCAAATAGCGGCGAAAATGGTCGGTCGCACGCCCTTCATCCGGCAGATGTTCCGCATAGATCACACCAAGGTTATAGTGTGATTCGGCGTCGTCGGGACGTAGCTCCACCACCTTCTGAAACTCTCGAACCGCCCGCTGAAAATCTTTGCCCTCGGCAAACATCACGCCCATGTTGTAGTGCGTATCCGCGACCTCTTTGAGTAAACCCTCATGCTCTCGAGCCAACACCGTGACATCCTCTGGCATCCGGTTGGCCTGATGCTTGATGCGCTTGTTCTCACTCAGGAGTCCTGCGTATTTGCTCTGCAACTCTTCCAACCGGCCCTGGAGTTTGGGCACCTGCCCGTTCACCTTGGTATACTGCGCCTCCAGCTGATCCAGTTGCTTCTTGTAGTCACGCAACGCGATGGCTTGTTCTTTCTGTGCCTGACGCTCCTTGACCAGCAGCTCCTTCAGCTGGCCCTCCTGACCGCTCTGTTGAGATTGGGCCAGCTCTTCCTTCAGTCGATTGCGATCGCGCAGCCACTGATCCGCCAACTCTTGGAGCTGGTCATGCTCCTGCTGTAGTTGATCGAATCGCGCCTTGGATTCTTGAGAGTCCCGGACGACCCGCTTTAGGACCCCTTCGTGCAATTTGGCGCTGGCCGCCAACTGCATGCGTTCATCAGTCAACCGGCGATTCTGAGCCAGCAGGTTGTCCCGATCCGCAGTCAGCAACTGTTTTTCACGCTGCAGATCCTCTCGCTGTTGCGAGAGCTCCTTCATCTGGTCCTTCACTGAGCGACCTTCCCGCGTCAACAGCGACCGCTCCCCTTGCAGCGATCGCAACACGAGCGTCATGCGCCAAATGGCATACCCGCTCCCTCCACAGGCGCCCAGGAGCACCAGCACGAGCAATGCCATCCAGGGTGCCCGACGCTGCGCCCGAGGTTTTGGCTGGCGCGCCGGCTCAGGTGGAGGGGTCGGAGGAAGGGGCGGCAGGTTTGGGGGCGGCGGAACCGGGGGCATCGATGGAGGAGCGCCTGCACCAGGAACATCCCCAAATGGCTCAGGCATGAGCGCTCTTGTTCACGGCTTCTGTGGCGGCTGCGATGGCTTGGCAGGCAACAGCGGCTGATACTCCCGGTAGCTCTTGAATTGTCCTGGCTCGTCCCCAGTGGCGAACGTCTGCCCGCCGGTAATGTGGGGGGTGATGAACACCACCATCTCGGTCAATTGATCGTCTCGGTCGACTTGCCGAAACAACAGCTTGCCGAGAATCGGCACATGCCCGGCATACGGGATTTGCTTGTCCGTATTGCGCTTCTCATCCTTCCGCAGACCACCGAGGACAATGGTGGTCCCATCCGCAACCAGTACACTGGTTTCCGCCGTTGAGGTGTCGATAATCGGAATTTGGTTCTTGCTTGGCGTCGTCAAGGTGCGCGCCACACTGGAAATCTCTGGCTTGATCTTCATGTTGACGAACCCGTCTTTATTGATCGTCGGCGTCACGGCGAGCTGGATCCCGACGTCGATAAACTGCACGTCCTCTGCTGTTGTCGACGTCGTCTGCCCGGTTGTCGTGGTCGTGGTCACGTACGCCTCGCGCGTCCCGACATGGATCTTCGCTTCTTGGTTCTCGGTCACCAACAGCCGCGGGTTGGAGATGATCTTGGTCTGCCCGAGCGTTTCTAGATACCGGAACAGCTCATAGCCATCGCGCGCCACCGTCCCGAAGACCAGCTCTTTGGCTTTGATGGAGCGGCCCAATTGCGGGGTGGTATTGATTTCCGGGATCTTAATATGCATCACGGCCGGCGTCTCGGTCGGTTCGGTCCCGGTTTTCTTGGTGCGGAAATCTCCGACGTCATCAATCCCATGGAATTTCAGATTCGAAAACACGGAATCCCAGTCGACCCCGCTGTTCATGCTGTTGGTATAGGTGACCTTCACGATCTTGGCGTCGATCAACACTTCTCGGGTTTTCCGATCGAGCGCCAGAATCACCTGCTCGACCTCTTTCATGCGTTCCGGCAGCGTTTTCACAATCACTTGGTTACTGCGCTCATCCGCCTTGACAAACCCGAGCTTCGGCAGTTCGAGCTGATCCTTCAACCGGTCCTCCACTTCCTTCGCCTTCGCGTACCGTAGATCGAAGACTCGCGTGTTGACTTGCTGTTCCAGCGTGGCCAACGCTTTGTCCATCTCGCGCAATCGATCCGGAGTATCAATCACCATCACGGTCCCAGAATCCTCATCGAGGAACACTCGCCCGATTTCGCTCTTGAGCGTATCCAGCATGTTGAACGCCTGCTGGGGAATCGCGTACTGGAGACGAAACGTGCGGACGTCCCGCAAATCCGCGAACGACTTACCGTAGAGCTTATGGTACTCCTCTTCCGTCATCACGTTGTAGACACTGCCCTGCTTGTCGTAGGCTAGCTCATTGCTGCGCAGGATCAGATCGAACACGTCGCGGATCGGGACATCGGTCAAAAACAGATTCACCCGGCCGGCGACGTTCTTGCTGATCGCAATGTTGAGCCCGCCCTTAGTCGCTAAGTATTTCAGCGCATCGGTCGCGTCTGTGGCGCGCAAATCCAGCGACACCAATTCATCCATCCCATGGGTGACCACGGCCGGTTCCTCTGTCGGCAGTAAGGCGACTTCGGACTTTTCCTCTGCCGGCTGCGCGCGGACCCACACACGGGCCAGCCAACCGAACACCAGCAGCACTCCAACGAATCCGGTGAGCAGCCGCCCGGGGGACACTGGCAGTTTATTTGAGGACAATCTCTTCATCTTCCAATGAGAGCACGACCCCACGCTGATCGATCGCCTTGATGGTCACCCCATTGACCTGATCGCCCACTTTGACCACATGCGTTCGCTGATCGGCGGAATCTTCGATCAGGGCCTCTGGCACACGACCGCGATTGATGCCCACCACCGTGAGTGCGCTCGCCAATTCCGCCAGCCGACTGGAGGCTGCTGGTGCGGCCGTGGTCGGCTTCGCCGCGCTGAGCATAAACGGATTTCGGGCCAACAATCGCTGACGATACTCACTGAGCGGTTTCAGTTGATCCTCGGCACTTGGGCCGGTCGTCGGCGCAGTCACGCGTCCCACCGGAGCCGTGTTCACGGCTGGCAGCCGCGTGTTACCGAACAACAGATCAACGATCAGATACGCCCCTAACCCGATCAGCACCAACCAAAACATCCGTTCGGCCAACCGCAGCCGCCACAAGAACAGATCGGCTGTCGTCGTTGGCCGCAGCCATCCGGATACCGCTGCTCGAAGACCGTCGACGAACGCCTGGGCCCGCTGGACCAATTGGTGCACCGGTGACTGTCGCTGCGGACCTGTGGCCGGCCGGCCGGCCCCGGCCGGGCCTTCGATCATACGGAGGAGCTGCTCTTCTGCAGTCTCTTTGGCTGAACCCATCCCCCATCAAGCTCCTGTTGAATCAATTCATCGATCATCGCCTCGTCGACCGCTCGCCCGTTGCGCATGACCAACAGTCGCAGCGCGCGATGACACAACATGGCGATCCGACGCGGATAGCCTTCGGACGACTCATAGATGACTTCAACCGCTTCGTCAGTGAACAGCGGCAAGCGGGATCGATACCCGGCTTCTTCCAGGCGAAACTGGATCACCCGATGCGTTTCCGCCAGATCGAACGGCGCGAGCGTGCACCGGTAACTGATCCGGTCCAGCAGATTCGGCATCCCCATCACCAGGGGCAACAACTCCATTTGGCCGAGCAACACCAGCTGTAGCAACTTGGCTTCATTGGTTTCGTAGTTCAAGAGGATCCGCAACGCTTCCAACGAGAGGGCGTTGAGCTTATGCGCTTCATCAATGACCAGAACCACGGTCTGTTGGTCTTCGATTCCTTTGTGAAACAGGTACCGTTCGAGGACTTCCCGATAATCCACCAGGGTTGGGGACGACACCGTGATGCCGATTCCCAAGGTGCGGATGAGCGCGCTGAAAAACAGATCCTCTGAGGGGAAGGTCGGGTCGAGCACGAGATGAAACAGAAACCCATCCCGCTCCTTCAACATTTGCACCAGCTTGCGGCCGAGCGTCGTCTTTCCCGTACCGATGTCGCCGAGAATCACGCTCAGCCCCCGCTTGAGGCGAAATTCGATCAGGAGATTGGCTAAGGCGGCGCGATGTTTTTGGGACTGGTAGAAGAAGGCAGGGTCAGGACTCGTTGAGAACGGCTCTTTGTCAAGACCGAGGACGCGATAATAGCTCATCCTTCGACTTCGCTCAGGATTTCGCCCTGAGCGAGCCAGGGGGAATTTCCCACACGCGAGTCGAAGGATTCATCCGTCGATGCTGACGACGTTCTTACGCTGAATCGCCACTCGACTCCACACAGTTCTCAAACCCACTTCACCAGAGCACGGGTGCCAATGCTCATACCAACGTGCTGCTACAACACAACTTGTAGCAGAATCTGTTGTGATTGTCAATGCATTTCCGTCGGACAGGCACGGAAAAACGCTCATAAACACTGATGAACACTGGCACCGCGTAGAGAGACGTGTCCCCTCATAGCCAATGATAGATCGGCAGTCCACATCCAAGGCCAATCAGCGTCACGGCAATGGCAGCCATCACCCACCGGTAGAGGCGGTGGGTGCAATACGCCCGTCCTCGCTCGACGGAGAACGCGACGAGCCATCCCCAGACCAGGTCAGCAGTCGCATGGCCGGTGGCCATGGCCGCCACACCGGCACAACCAGCGAGCGCAGCTTGGAGAAATACTGCGGTGCCGATCGTCGCCCACCAGAGCACAAATCCAGGACTCGCCAAACTAAACACAGCGCCCCCAACCCAAGGGCCCCACACGCATGGCAGCGTGGCCTCAGACACGACGGAGAGCGAGCGCAGTCTCGCGAGGATCAGCCCACCCATCACGACGAGCCCGACCCCGCCGACCCAGGCGACCATCGTCCGAAACGCGACCGACCACAATAATTGGCGACATCCGAATACGACGAGCGTCACAAAGCCCGCCTCCAAGACGAGATGGCCGAGCGCGATCTTGACGCCGGCCCACCGGCCAGTTCGAAACGCCTCTGAGACCGTGTAGAGCATCAGTGGCCCGGGGATCATGGCGCCGGACAGTCCAGTGCTGAGCCCGATCCCAAACAACGCCAGGAACCGCAGCCCTTCAGACATCAGACTGGGGTCTGTTAGTTGAAGTGGCCCGCATCAGCGTTGGCCCACGTCGCCGGCGCAAAGACGGTGTTGTACGCGCGATCAACCGGCACCCCCTGCGCCAGCTGCTCGAGAAACCGCCGAAACGAGGCCTCCCCGTGACGCCGGATGAGTTCACCGACGACGAATCTCGCTTCAAGATACGCACGGGCTACATCCGCGGGACTGCTGGGTCGTTCAAATCGCTGGTCCAGCCATTTCAACGGAATCCACTGCGTCCCCTGCTGAATGCCCTGCTCCATCCGCGCGGTCTCAGGCGTTAGCGTTCGTGACCGCTCCTGGAGCTGCGCATAGCCTTCGTGCACCCAGGTGGGCAGACGATTGCCAAACTGATCATGGAGAAACGCGTGGGTGAGCTCGTGGATTACCATGTCCGGCAGGTACGCTGCGGTGAGCTCATCAGCCCGCAAGCGAATACGCCCATCATACAGACCTGGCGCCCAATCACGATGTTGATACGCCCGATGAAGTTCGTCCCCGCTATACAGCAAGACGGTGAGTCGTGCCGGCGTCGCATCCAGCAGATGCGTCAGGCGCGCGTAGGACTCCTCCAACAATTGCTCAATGGCCGCGAGATCAACGGATCGTGACGCCTCATAGCGGATGTCAAAATGGGGCGTGGGATGCCGAGCGAAGGTGCGCTCGATGAGACGATCGCGCTGCGCCTGGGACAACCGCGCGGACACCAACTGCCACACCACGGCACTGACCCGTCCATGCGCCTGAGGCCACCACCGTAGCGCCGCGTCCAGATCGCCTTGCCGTAGATAGGCCACATCTCCCAACCGCACATACGCGATCCCGTTCTCCGGATCGACCTGGACCGCTTCTTGCCAAGCCTGGACCGCCGGCTCAACCTGTCCGCTACGTTCCAACTGTCCTGCCCAATCGGTGAGCATTCCAGAGAGATTCTTGCGACTGGTGACATCATCCGGGTTGAGGGCCAGCGCTTGACGAATGAGGCTGATTCCGGACTCGAGTCGGCCGGCCTGGGCTTCGGCCACGCCTTGATTGTTGAATGCGGTCGCGTGATCGGCCTGGTTCTTGACGACCGCTGGTGGGTCAGACGCGTTCGCAGGATCAGGGCCGACACTGACGAGGCTGGCAACGAGCAGCGGCCAGACACCGAGCCGCATCACCGATGCAACAACGACATCAGCCACGCCCGCCAGGACGATGGACGAGCCGATGACGCATCAGAACTCCCCGACTGCGGATGGAGGGCGGCCTCAACCAGATCGGTGAGGCGGTCGAAGCTGCCATCTTTTGAGAAGACGCCGACGACCCCAAGTTCCTGGGCCGGGCCGAATTGGCGTGGGTCATCCGCCGACACGGTGACGACCACCACCGGCAACTGTGGATGATCTCGTCGGATATCACGCAGGGTGTTCACGCCATCAACCCCTGGCATTTTCAAATCCAGGAACACCAGCATCGGGGGATTCGTGTTGATCCGCTCCATCGCCTCGACGCCGCTGGTGGCCGATTCGACATGGTACCCGCGGGCCGTCAACCAGAATCGGACCTCTTCAATGAAGTCGGGTTCATCATCGACCACCAGAATCCGAACCGGTCCGGATGCGGCGGTCATACCTCAATCGACGCGGCGGCGGCCGGAGGTTGCAGCGGAATCGTGAAGCTAAACCTCGCCCCCCTCTTATGCGCATCGCTCTCAGCCCAAATCCGTCCATGGTGCAATTCCACCAGCTCCTTCGAGATGGCCAACCCCAGCCCAGTGCCGCTAATATCGGTCGTCGAGCGCTCGCCGACCTGCTGAAATTTACTGAACAGCTTCGGCAGATCTTCCTTCGCGATTCCCATGCCGGTATCGAGCACACTCACTTCCAGGCTCTGCCCTCCAGCAGCGAGCTTCACCTCGACCGTGACCCGGCCATCCTTGGGCGTGAACTTGATCGCATTGCCGATTAGGTTGGTCAGCACCTGGGTGATTCGGGCCTGATCCAGCAACGCGGTGGGCAAATCCTCAGGCACGCGTTCAGCGATGGTGATCCCTTTGCTTCTAGCCCAGGCATCCATCGACTCACAGACCTGGCGGATGATCGTGCCAATCGCCCCCGACTCCAGTCTGAGCTCGAGCTTGCGGGCTTCCAGCTTCGACAGATCCAACAGATCGTTGATCAGGCCATTCAGCCGCTGGAGATTCCGCTGCGTCAGATTGACGAACTTTTGCTGCTCCTCACTCAACGGGCCGGCCAGCTGGTCATTCAAGATCGCCAAGGCATGCTGCATGGCGATCAGTGGGGTGCGCAACTCGTGGCTGACCTTCGAGACAAATTCGGATTTGAGCTGATCCAGCTCGCGCTGCTTGGTCACGTCGCTGAGCACGGCCACCATCCCAACCGCGCGGCCGTCCTCATCTGTGATCACCGCATTGCTCGCTCGAACGATCCGTTTTGTCGAATCTTGTTTGGCACTGAGGACGATTTCCCGATTCTCGGTCGAGCCACGGACCAGCGACACCAGTTGTTCGTCTTTGAGATTGTCCAGCAAAGAGGTCCCGACCCGTTGCTGCTGGTTGACGGCCAGCATCCGCTCGGCAGCCGGGTTCATCATGACCACTTCGCCCTTGGTATTCACGACGACCAGCCCCTCAGCGATACTCTCCAAGACCGACACCGTTTGCTTGCGCTCAATCAGCGCCTCCGTATACTTCTGCTGCAGCGCCGCTGCGGCGCGCTGTTTCTCTTCCACCATCTGGCCGTATCGGTCATCCAGCTCCTGCCGCACCACGCTCACCTGCGTTTCGATCGTCTTGGCCATCACCTCGGACACCGCTTGGGCAACACGCTGTCGTTGGAGCGGCGAGCCGGGGAGTTGGTTGATCTCTTGGAGGATTTTCGGCACCAGCGTCCGTTCGCGGACATCCGGACGAGGCCCAGACTGCTCCTGCCGGCCGGTGTCTTGCTCGAACGATTCGTGGGTGGTCCGTTGGGAAAACTGGTACAGAAGGTACCCAACCACTAACGCCAGCACGACGATGATGACCAGCAGCAGCAATCGCTGCGCCTGCACATCGCTGCTGACCGGGGAAGCCGCAGCCCTGTCAGGAACCGCGATGACCACCAGGAGGCCGATGAGGAAGAGACAGCAGACGCCCCGCACCACTGACCAAAGGTGGGTCACGTCACGAGACACAAGCGACCAGCGCCTGTGTCAACTGAGGGAATTGAAATGAATAGCCGTGAGCCAGCGCCACCGTCGGAAGAACCCGCTGGCCTGTGACCAACATCTCGGCCATTTCACCCAACAGCATCCGCAGCATCAGGGCGGGTGCCGGCAGCACGGCTGGACGACGCACCGCGCGGCCCAAGGTCTGCGCAAACACGCGCATCGTCACCGGCTCAGGCGCTGTGGCGTTGACCGCGCCTGACACCTGCTGTCGCGCGAGCGCCCACCGAATTAATCCGACGATATCATCGCGATGAATCCATGACATCCACTGCCGCCCGCTGCCGATTGGTCCACCAAGCCCGACGCGAAACATCGGCAACATCTTGCTCAGCGCTCCGCCGTCTGGCCCCAACACTACGCCGATCCGCAGTCGCACGACGCGCACGCCAAGTGACTCGGCCTGTTGCGCCTGAGATTCCCACTCCTGACAGGTGCGAGCCAGGAAACCCTGACCGGACAGACTGGACTCTTCCAACGGTTCATCGCCTCGAGGGCCATAATAGCCAATTGCCGAGGCGCTGACAAGCACCCGAGGGCGAGGAGAAATGTCCGTCAGCGATTCGATCAGTCGGCGGGTCGTCACCAATCGACTGTCACGAATGGCGTGTTTGCGGGATGGGGTCCAACGTGTGGCCACCGATTCGCCGGCCAGATTAATCACCGCGTCGCAGGGCGCGAGCGCGGTGGACCAGGTCGGGCTTGACCACGCGAGATAGTGGACGCGAGACGCAGCTGGGCGAGGTGGCTGCCGAGTCAGCACCGTCAGCTCGTGTCCGTCCTCGAGCAGACGTTGGCACAACCCAGTGCCGATGAACCCGGTGCCGCCGGTGATGAACAGTCGCATGCCCAGACGGCGTCGCGCAGCCGACTACCGCGCGCGGCGCTGCCGTTCACGCACAAGCTGCTCAGCCTCGAACCAGTCGTCCTGATCGTGGCCGTGGACGCCGCCGCGCTGCATAAACAGCTCATAGGCGACTTGCGCCACATCCTCATCGTTGCCGGACGGCCTGTCCGATGACCGCGGTAGGGTTGGCGCGGTGGCCGTCGACTTGCCTGCTGCCCGACTGACACGTGGCATGGTTCACCTCCACTGAGCCTCATTTTCTCACAACGCGCGGCACAGGTCTAGATGTCAAACGGCGCAGAGCTGGCAGGCCGTCCGAACAATAGCCGCACCGAAAGGAACAGTAGGACAGTAGGGATTAAATGGAACCACCGAGGCATCTGAACAGTCAGGGGGTTCCATTGACCCCGAGCAAGCGAAGCGCGTCGAGGGGTGATCCTTCGACTTCGCTTAGGGTCAATGCGCCCAATGAGAAGATCCACTCGTGGGCGCATTTAGGTTCGCAGGAAGAACAACGCGATCACCAGGGCAACCAATGAGACAGCGTTGATCACGATCAACCAGAACCAGATTCGATGCGTGCGGCGAAATCGGCGCCACACATAGAACGCTCCGGTCCACGTCACGACCCGGTTGGCGAACCAAATGGAAAACTTCAGCGGCGTGCCGATCCATAACCACGACGGGACGGTCATGCCTCGCTCATTCGATGGTGTCCGGCGCGACGGGCAGCCGATCCGCCCACTCTCCGACACTGGAGGCTAACCGGTCCACCGGCAGCTCGAGCGAATCGATCGTATACCGATTGACCGCATCTCGCCAGGCTGGCAAGGATCGCTGAAGCTCTACCAGCAGCTCTGGATAGTCGGCGCCCAGCGCGTTGGTGACCCGATGACCGAGCTCTCGGACCTCTTCGGCAGCGGTCGACAATTCGGCGTACCGCAGTCCGCTACCATCTTTAGGCAACTTGAACCCGTCGGTAAACAGCCGTAGCAACGCGAGGTTGAGCTCTTTCGCATCAGACTCGCGATCGTCCAGACGAGACCAGATCTGCCGCGTGGTCCAATACCGGAACAGCAACCCGAGTTCACGTCGCAGCGATTTTTCGGCGAAGTGCTTGAGCGACGCCGGCGGGTCGGACAGATGCGTCAACAACCGGTCCTTGAGCTGATCCACGGCTTGCGAACAAGCTAGAAACAGATAGGCGGAGCGTACGCGCACTTCTTCTGGCGTCATCCCATTGGTCATGAGCCGGCCACCGTCCGTTGACGAAACCGACTTCGCACCGACCAGAGCAGAAACACGCCGAGGAAAACGGCCATCAACTTCCAATAGAGTCCTGAATCGCTCAACGTATGCCCGACATACGCCCAGAGGACAATACTGGGCAGTGTTCCCAACACCGTGGCCACGACGAAGATGCGAAATGACACCGAAGATAGCCCAAGCCCGATGTTCTGAAGATCATACGGAAGATTCGGTAGTACGCGAATCAGCAAGACCGATCGAAACGCTTGGCGGCTGCCAAACCATTGCTCCAGACGCCACGCCCGCCGGGCCAACCACGATTCTACGATCTGTCGCCCGCAGGTCCTTGCCAGCAGAAATTGCCCGCAAGCCCGGGCGGTCGCCGCGGCTAACGCGGCTAAGACTCCGCCGCCGAACCCAAACGTAAGTCCACCCGCCATGAACATGACACTGGCTGGCAAAGGCACCAGCGGTTGAGCATACAAGCCAAAATAGACCGCCGGCGCCCACCAGCCAAACGAGTGCACATACAGTTGAATCTGCTCGCGAGACACGCCATGCTGGTACAGCCATGCCGTGGCCCCGATCATCAGAGCCATGGCGGCCGCGAGTTTGACCCATGCGGCCTGATCCAAGACCTTCCTATCCATCCGACTACACTAGCCGACCTTGGCGTCGACGTCAAGAGTCGGAGCGCGGACTCCCCGCCCGTTGACACTGTCTCGTGCCGCATGCTATCGTGTTCAAATGTCTCTCCTGAATCAGATGGTCGACGTGGTCTGCCCACCAGCCTGTCTACTCTGCCACCAGCCGCTTGATCGTGGCGCTGGCGATGACCGCGCCATTGGTCGCGCCATGTGCGACCCGTGTGTTCGCGCCATGCCGGCTATCACCTTGCCTTGGTGTCAGCGTTGCGGCCTAAGCCTCGACGGCCCGTACGATGCTGCCCTGCTGTGCCGCGCGTGCCGCACCTCACAACCAATCTACGCTCAAGCAGTCGCGGTGTGGCAGTACCGCGGAATGGTTCCGCACGCGATCCGACAGTTCAAGTATCATCATCGTCGACGAATCGGGCAGTGGCTGGGGGACGCCATGGCCGAAGCGGCCTGCCAACGCCTGCCGATCCGTGAGATTGACGGCCTGGTGCCGGTGCCCTTGCATTGGTGGAAGCGCCGCCTGCGCGGGTGCAATCCGTCAGCACTGTTGGCGCACGCACTCGGGACAGCGCTCGAGAAACCGGTACTGGAACACGCGGTTTCCCGAAAGCGCTGGACCCGATCGCAGACCGGCTTGTCCTCAACCCAGCGCTGGCGTAATGTCCAGCACGCTTTCACCGCGCACCCCACCGCGGTGCGCCGCGCAGCGATTTTACTCGTCGATGATGTCCTCACCAGCGGCGCCACCGTCAGCGCGTGCGCCCAGGCGCTGCGCGATGGCGGCGCCCGCGCGGTGTATGTCCTGACGGCCGCACGAACCCTGTCACCACACGCAGAGAGGAGAGGCTCCGCATGAGGACGCTGCGGACCTATGTGCTCCGAGAGCACCTCGCGCCATTCTTCGTCACCCTGGGCGGGCTCACCGCGGTCCTCCTGGTTGGGAATATCGTGAAATTCGCCGAATTGGTGATCGCGAAGGGGGTCAACCTGTTCGATGTGTTGCGGCTGCTGATCTACCTGGTGCCGTACATGCTCAGCTTCACCGTCCCGATGGCCTGCGTGATCGCGATTATTTTTGCCTTTGGTCGCTTGAGCACCGACTACGAACTCATCGCCATGCGCGCGTCTGGGGTCGCGCCGATCCGGCTGGTGACCCCATTACTCGTCGTCAGTCTTATCATCAGCGCGGCCTTGTTGATCGTCAATGACCGGCTCGTGCCAGCATCCCACTTGGCGTTTCGTCGCCAACTGAAAGCGATTGGGATCAAAAAACCCGCGGCCTACTTGGAATCCGGAATTTTCATTAAGGAGTTTACTCCGTATGTCATCTTCGTGTACCAGGTCGAAGGCCAAAAACTCCACAACGTCCGAATCTACGAGCCGCAACCCAACGGCCCAACCCGCACGATCATTGCCGAATCGGGTGAGTTCACTCGTTCGGCTGATCAGCGTGGCGTGCAACTCAGGCTCTATCAAGGCACGGTCGATGAGCAAGATCCCTCCCGCCCTGGCGCGTTTTATAAGGTCAACTTCGACAGCTATGCGATGACGCTGCGCGCCGACCAGACCGACCCAGACTCTGTGGGCCGCAAGATCAAGGAAATGAATTTTAAGGATCTCTGGCTGGAACGCCGGCGCCTGCGGGCTGACGGGGTGGACACCGCCCCCATCAGCCTCGAATTACATCGGAAGATCGCCACCTCGTTCGCGGCCACGGTGTTTGTCGTCTTTGGCCTGGCGCTGGGACTGCGGTTGGGACACCACGAACGATTGGCGACGTTTATTTGGATTCTGGGATTCTTCGTCACCTACTATGTCGCCAACATCGGCATGAACGCGATCGCGCTCAAAGCGTGGCTCCCGGCCTGGCTGGCGATGTGGATCCCAAACCTCGTTGGACTCATAGTCGGCAGCGTCATGCTCTGGCGAGCCCGTCAATAACCCATGACGCCACGACTCGTTCGATGAGAATCCTCGATCGCTATCTCGTGCGCCAGGTGTTGCCGGTGTGGCTCTGGTGCCTCATGGTCTTTATTTCCCTGAGTTGCCTCATCGATTTCTTTGGCCAACTCGACGAGATTCTGCGGTACCAGGTCCCGGCAAAGACGGTCTTCCAGTATTATCTCAACTTTGCGCCGCTGGTCTTCGTCCGGGCCTCGCCGATGGCCTTGCTGTTTGCCGTCGCGTTCATCGCAACTCGGCTGGCCCGGTACCAAGAATTTCTCGCGATGAACGCCAGCGGCACGAGCCTGCTGCGGGCCAGCCTGCCATTCCTCTTTGTCGGCTGGCTTGGAAGCCTGTGCGTTTTCCTCGTCAATGACCGGCTGGTCCCGCAATCGATGGCCACGTATCAGCGAATTCGCCAGGAGGCGTTTCGGGGTCATCCAGAGGATGGCGTGGACAACGTCGCGGTCATGGACAATTTCAATCGGCTGTACCATGCCCGCAAACTTGATCTGCAAAATCACGAGCTGTCTGACCTGACCATCTTGGAGCACGACTGGCAAAACCGGCCGACCAAAAACCTCTACGCCAGCCGGGCCATCTGGACCAAGCATGGCTGGCTTGTGCTCTACGGCAGGATCTACCGGGTCGGACCTGGCGGGCAAATTCAGGGCGAGCCAGAGCAATTCGTCGAGCGGTTATTGAGCTATCCAGTCACTCCAGAAACATTTATTCAGCCGGAAGCGCGTCCGGAAACCATGCCGTATGGCCAGCTCCGCCTGCTGATCGCCAGGTTTCGGAATCTGGGCATGAACAACCTGAAGCGGTATCGTGCGGAATTGCTCGCGAAGCTCACGTTGCCGGTGATGAATCTCATCGTCTGCCTGCTCGGATTCGCCGGCTCGACGCAGCCGCAGTTGCGCGGGCATCTGCGCGGCTTAGGGATGAGTCTGGGGTGGGGGCTGGTGTACTACGTCGTCGTGGCGATTGCGCAGGGGCTGGCGAAGCAGGTCCCCATCATCTTGGTTCCGTTGACGATGTGGGCGCCGCATGTGGCCGCCGTCTGGTGGAGCTTGCGGGTTCTGCGGAAAGTCCAATGACGAGTGATCCGTGATGCGTGACGGGTGTGACTCTTCTGGTCACTCACCACTCATCACTCAGCTTATGTGCCCAGTTCCCAGCTCGCCAAGTACCGTTGCTGCTCAGGGGTGAGCCGATCGAGCGAGAGGCCCAGCGCGCTCAGTTTCAGTCGCGCAATCTCTTCGTCGATGACCTTGGGCACCGGATACACGTGCGGGGCCAGCCGGGTGGACTCTCGCTTCAGATATTCCGCTGCCAACGCTTGATTGGCAAATGACATATCCATCACCCCGGGCGGATGGCCTTCCGCACAGGCCAGGTTGACCAGACGTCCCTCGCCGAGCACGTTGATCCGTCGGCCATCCTTCAGCTCGTATTGCTGAATGCCTTCACGCAGGTTGCGGGGCGACTTTGCCAGCCGTCGGAGGCTGTCCAGGTCGATTTCCACATCGAAGTGGCCTGCGTTCGCAATAATCGCGCCGTCTTTCATCTTGGTAAAATGCGGCTCGGTCAACACCTGGCAGCACCCGGTCACTGTCACAATGATGTCGGCGCGGCGCACCGCCTCAACCAGCGGCATGACTTGAAAACCGTCCATGACCGCTTCGAGCCCGTGGATCGGATTGACTTCGGTGACAATCACATGGGCGCCCATCCCCCGGGCACGCTGCGCCAACCCCTTGCCGCACCAACCATAGCCGGCAACGACAAATACCGAACCAGCCAGCAGCCGGTTCGTCGCGCGCAGGATTCCATCGATCGTCGACTGGCCGGTGCCATACCGGTTGTCGAACA
Organism: Candidatus Omnitrophota bacterium; assembly: GCA_023247275.1. GTDB lineage: Bacteria > Omnitrophota > Gorgyraeia > Aquiviventales > Aquiviventaceae > JAHFGT01. The sequence continues at coordinate 16,459 of JAHFGT010000015.1, read as the reverse complement.
GATGCTTGGTGTCCGCGTCGTTGACCGCGATGACCGGGTACCGAAGTTGGCCTTGCCGGTCCAAGCTCTTGAGCCGAATCACCCCGGTCGTCGTTTCTTCGGTGCCGCCGAGAATGTCATGCCCGTACCGGTTTGGTTCTTTGTGGATCGTGGACACCAGATCAGCGCCATCGTCCATGGTGATATGGGGTGATCGGGAGAGCACCGCATGGATATGGTCATAGTACGTCTGCCGATCTTCTCCGCGAACCGCGTAGACGCTGATTCCAAAATCCTTGACCAAGCTGGCCGCGATGTCATCCTGGGTGGACAACGGATTGGAGGCGCATAACGCCACGTCTGCGCCAGCGGCTTGCAACGTCAGCATCAAATGAGCGGTTTCGGTCGTCACATGCAAGCAGCAGGCCAGGCGAATCCCACGCAGCGGTTTCTCCTTGGCGACCCGCTGACGAATTTGCATCAGCACCGGCATTTGCGCTTCGGCCCATTGAATCTTGGATCGGCCAGCGCTGGCCAGTGCGGCGTTCTTCATATGCGCGCGCATGCGTCCCTCCGCGGCCCTGGGCGCCGAGCGCCGAGCCGCCTTGCGTGTCCCTGCCCCGTCGGCCATCGTGAGCGTACTCATGTGGCATGCCTCGCGGCCTGTTTGATATCGATCACACGATCAAGCTCTTCCCAGCTAAACCCGTCTTCGGACCGTCCAAAGTGGCCGTAGGCCGCCGTCTTGAGGTAGATTGGTCGGCGCAGCTTCAGCGTTCGGATAATCCCAGCCGGCGTCAGATCAAACAGTTCCCGAATAATTTTCATGAGGCTGGCCTCGGACAGCTTGCCAGTTCCATGCGTATTGACCATGATCGACACCGGCTCAGCCACGCCAATCGCATAGGCCAGTTGAATTTCACACTGATCAGCCACGCCAGCCGCGACCAAATTTTTTGCCACGTACCGAGCCATGTACGCGGCAGATCGGTCGACTTTGGTCGGATCCTTCCCGGAAAAAGCGCCGCCGCCATGGCCAATCACCCCGCCATACGTATCCATAATAATCTTGCGCCCAGTCAGCCCGGTATCCCCCATCGGCCCGCCAACTTCGAATCGGCCGGTTGGGTTGACATAAATCTTGGTCCGTTTGTCCAGCCATTGCTTGGGGACGATCGGTTCGATCACCAATTTTTTCATATCGGCCCGGATTTGCGCCAACGACACACCCTTCTGATGATGCGCACTCACCACAATGGCCTCCAAACGGGCCACATGGCCATCATGGTATTCAACGGTCACCTGGGTCTTGCCATCAGGGCGCAGATAGTGCACCAACCGCTGTTTGCGCACCTCGGACAGGCGACGCGACAACCGATGTGCCAACATGATCGGCAAGGGCATGTACTCCGGAGTTTCATGGGTGGCGTAACCGAACATCATGCCCTGATCGCCAGCCCCGCCCTTATCCACCCCCATCGCGATATCCGGAGACTGCGCCTGGATCGATGTGGTCACGCCGCAGGTCTTGTACGCAAACCCATGTTCCGGCTCCACATACCCGATCCGATGGATCGTCTCCCGTACGATCTGCGGAATCTCGATGTAGCAGGACGTCGTAATTTCGCCGGCCACAAAGGCAAGCCCAGTCGTCACCAGCGTCTCGCAAGCCACGCGTCCGTTTGGGTCTTTTTCATAGATCGAATCCAACACCGCGTCGGAAATTTGGTCGGCGATTTTATCCGGATGCCCTTCGGTGACCGACTCCGACGTGAATAACGACCGTCGCATTCACATCCTCCTCCGCTGCGGAACCGCAGCAGCGGTTCAACGCGGCCACGCCTGCACGACCTGCTCGTACGTCGCCAAAGTCCCGATATCATACCATGCACCCGGCATCAGTGCTCCGTACACGGTGCCGGTACGGACCAACCATTCGATGAAGTATCCAGGCGCGTCAGCGTTGCCGCCGGACGCTAAGAAGGCGGCAATCTGGCTCCCGATCGTCGATGGAAAATAGTACACGCACAAAGCCACCTCGGCCGATGGCGGCTGCGGAGATTTCTCCACGAAGGCCGTGATGCGCGAGTCGGCGTCGCGGATCACCACCCCGAACTGCGTGGCCGCCGCCGGCGACTCGGCCTGCCACAGCGCGATCGTGGGGTCTGTGCGATGACGTTGAGCGCGGGCCACGAAATCGGCCAGCGACCAGGTAAAGAGGTTGTCGGTCCCAACAACGACCAGGTCATCTGGCGCTCCCATCCGGGTGCGGGCCAGCTCCAAATCGCGGATGGCCCCGAGCCGGCGATCGGCCGCGTCGGTCCCGTCGTCAACGATCTGGATCGGCACACCCCGCGCCCGCTGCCACGCTTTAAACTGGCCAGCGAAGCGATGGTTGGTGACCAGCACCTGGTGCCGCACGTCTGGAATCTCTTTCACCGAGCGGATGACCTCGTCCAACATCACGCCCTGCCCCAAGGGTAATAGCGCCTTGGGTCGGTCTTTGGTGAGCGGGTACAGCCGCGTAGCATACCCGGCTGCAAGCAGGATGATGGAAACCGCCATGCTGATCAGAGCAGCGATTCGTGTACGAGTGAACGGGTGTACGGGTGAACAGGTCGTCGAGTCGCCACATCTGACCTGTACACCCGTACCCCCGTACACCTGTCCACGGCTGGTGTCATTCGACCAACGCGGGCGCGACTTGTTTGAGGCTAGCGATCAAAAAACTCTCCACTTCCTTGCCGGTGCGCAATTTTAACGCCTGCTCGACCACCGATTTGGCGAAGGAGTGCTCAACCGACCGGATGACCTGTTTCACAATCGGCAACTGCACCGGCGAGGTGGAAAACTCGTCCAACCCCATTCCCAACAAGAGCAGGCTCAGCGGCGGCTCCCCCGCCATTTCACCGCACATCCCAACCCAAATATCCGCCGCATGACCTACGTCAATGATCTGTTTCACCAGACGCAGAATTGCCGGATGGGTGGGTTCGTACAGGTACGCGATTTTCTCATTGACCCGGTCCACCGCCAGCGCGTATTGGATCAAATCGTTCGTGCCGATCGAGAAGAAATCGACTTCATGCGCCAACAAGTCGCAGGTCACCGCGGCCGATGGCACTTCGATCATGGCGCCCACTTCGATTTGATCATCAAATGGCACCCGTTCCCGCGCTAATTCGTGTTTGACCTCCTGCAGGATTTCGTTCGCCCGGCGCAGCTCTTCCGAACCGGAAATCATCGGATACATCATTTTCAAGTTCCCGTGCACGCTCGCTCGAAGAATGGCCCGGAGCTGCAGCCGAAAGATGTCCGGCCGCGCTAAACTGAATCGGATCGCCCGCCAGCCCATGAACGGATTCATCTCCGAGGGGAGCTGCAGCGGGGAGAAAAACTTGTCCCCGCCCAGATCCATCGTCCGGATGATGACCGGATGGGGCTTGAGCTGCTCGGCCACCGTGCTATAGGCCTGATACTGTTCCTCTTCTGTCGGGAAATCGGACCGGTTGAGATACAGGAATTCCGTGCGAAACAACCCGATCCCGTTCGCACCATGCGCGATGACCGAAGGCACTTCGTCTGGCAGCTCGATGTTCGCCGACAGCACGACCGTATGGTGATCCAACGTTTCAGCCGGCAAATCTTTCACATGGAGGAGCTGCCGGTTCAGCTCTTGCCCGCGACGCTGCTCAAGCTCATACCGCTTGATGGTCGCCTCATCCGGCTCGATGATGATCTGGCCATGCGTGCCATCGACGATGACAAACACGCCCTTTGGAATCCGCCGGGTGGCCACCTCCACCCCGACGACCGCTGGGATTTCCAGCGACTTGGCCATAATGGCGGTGTGGCTGGTGCGGCCGCCAATATCGGTCACGAAGGCCAGCACGTGGCCCTTATGCATCTGCGCAGTTTCTGACGGCGACAGGTCTCGCGCCACCAGCACCACCGATTCCTGTCGCAGCTGACTCAGCGCATCCGGATGCTGGCCGAGGAGGTTGCGCAGCACGCGCTTGCGGACATCGTCGATGTCGGCGGTCCGCTCGCGCAGGTATTCATCTTCGGTGCGCGAGAACACTTTCAGGTGGTGTTTGATGATATCGTTGAAAATCGCTTCGACATTGAGCAGCTGCTTGCGCAGGCCGGTGATGATTTCCTCGCGCAACGACTGATCTTCCAGCACGAGCAAATGCGCATTGAGGATCTCGGCATGTTCTTGTCCGAGCTCGTCAGAGACCTTCTTCTGGATGCTGACGATCTGGTGGCGCGTTTTGATCAGCGCCTCTTCAAGCCGCAGCACCTCGGCCGGAATCTGCTCCTCGGTGATGGTCCGACGCGGCACGAGCAATTCCTCGCTATCGAATGGCAGCGCCTTGCCCATGGCCACTCCAGGAGCGGCTGGGATGCCTTTCAGCGTCGTCATCATCCGTGCGTGGGATGAGCGTCTGGCAGCGGGGTGGTCACCAGATCGATCAGCTGGTCTAACGCCTGATGGGCCTCAGGCCCATCCGCCACGATGGAGATCCTGGAGCCTTGCTTCGCGGCCAGCGTGAGCAGGCCCATGATCGATTTTCCGTCGACGACCTTTCGGCCCTTCTTGACGGTCACGCGGCACGAAAACGTTTTCGCCAGCTGCACGAAGAGCGCAGCCGGCCGGGCATGCAGCCCCTGACGATGGATGATGGTGACGGTCCGTTGCGACGAAGCCATCAGGCGTCCTTCGCGGTCCAGCGCAGCCGGCCGGTCCAGCTCTTGGCACCGTCGAGCGCCCAGCAGCACACCACGCAGAGTCCCTGGTAGGTACGTTCCAACCCTTCTTCTGATTCGGACACGGTCTGGATAGGAAAATGGACCACCTGCGCGGCCGGCTCAATGGACAGCGTCAACGTCACCCCATCCGGCTCACGGATCACAAACTCAGAGGCCTGAGAGGTCAGGCCGGGCTGCTGCAAATAGCGATCATCCCGCAGGCCGACCGTGCATTCAAGCGCAATCACGGGAATGTCCGCGTGGTCAAGCTGGTAGCAGCACTCCACCGAGGGGCGTCCGGCCGGCACCCGGACCGTCTTGCGGATCTGGCCACCGGGGAGTGGTCGGACCATGTGAACGGTCAGTTCCTCTGTACGGGCGGTGCGGTCATGACGCTGCTCCCGCCCGGCGTTGCCCTTTGTGGCCGCGCCGAACCGTCGTCGCCACTCAAACCGTCCGCCGGACCACAGCCGCTGCTCGCCCCAGGTCGACCCAACGATCGCCTCAAGGGTTGGCATCTGCTGCAGCGCATAATCGACAAACAAGCTGCGCCGGTGATCATCGTACACGAGGTGCGTATCGAGATTCTGTTCCTTGACTCCAAGCGTCTCATGGATACTGGCCGGCTGGCTTCCGGCGGACCGCGAATCGACGTGGTGGCGCAGTTTGTCATGATAGGGCTCATACCGGCGGGTCAACGTATCCACCACATTCACGCCAGAGCGGTACAAGTGCCAGGCCGTGATCGTCCCGCCATCCGCCGGATCCACTTGCAGGCTCATGAACGGGGTGTGAATTTCGGCTTCGGGTTGCCCGTCGCCGTCAGAATCCACGGCCGTGACAAACGCGGTATGGCCGGACGCCTGGTGGGTCAGCCGTTCGGCCGTGATCAAATGTCGCCAGATGGCTCGGCGTAAATGCGCCAGATACAGCCCACCGAAGACCCCGTGCCAATACGCGCAGTTGCACTGTCCCAGATACAATTCACGGGTTGCCTGCTCCACCAGCTCATCCCAGCTCACCCGCCGACCGTCGACGACCACGCTCACGCGCTTGGAACCAGCGCGTCCGTCCCGAAGCGCGCACAGTGCCTCGCTGACACGGAGCATTGCCTGCTGCATCGCGTGGGACTCAGGATATTTGACGAAGAAATTTCGGAACTGTCCGCCAGACCAGTCGAGCATCTCTTCGTAACTGCCGGTCGGCAGATACACGCGGCCGCTCGGGCCTACCTGTGCGGCGTAGTCCCGGAACGTCGCGGTCGATAACCAGCCGCGCTCCCGCTCGACCGCGGTGAAGAATTGGTCGAGCCACCCGTGCTCATACACCCACTGGTAGGTCTTCGGCCACAAGCCAAACTTTTCCCCATCGTCCGCAAAGGTGATCGCCACCGGCTCCTCTCGTTGCAACCGGCGCAGAAACTCGATGGTCTGCTCCACCGATTGAAACGGCATCCAATAGCGCAGCCGCTTTGACGCGGGAAAGAGCAGGATCGACGAGCCGGCATACTCGGTGGTGTAGCATCCCAGGACATCCCAGAAGGTGCCGTCGTCAATCTGATGGGTAGCCGGCAGCCAAGGTTTGGCCGTCGCAAATTGATTCGTATCGACCATCGTGTACTGTATGCCGGCGCGCGCCAATGTCTGGGGCAGCTCAGGCTCCCAGACGCGTTCGGTCAGCCACAGCCCAGTGGCGTCGGTGCCCAGTCGGCGGCGCAACAGCGTGCGCATCATCGCGATTTGTCCTTGGCGGTCTGGCTCAGGCAGCAATGGCAGAATCGGCTCGGCATAGCCAGAGGCGAGGAGTTCAATTTGGCCACGATCCGCCAACGCGCGTACGCGGCGTACAAACTCTGGCCGGTGTCGGGCGAGCCAGTCGAGCAGACACCCGCTATAGTGAAGGGCGAGCCGAACCGAGGGATGCCGCTCGAGTACCGTGACAAACGGCTCATAGGCCTTCGCAGAGGCCTGCTCCAGGACAAAATCAAAGTTTCCCACCGGTTGATGGCAGTGCACCGCCATCAACAGCGTCACTGGCGCGGTCATCCCACCACCGGTTCCGCCACCACCGGCGCGGTCACCACAATGGGTGCGGGTGATCGTCCGCGGGCTCCGACAACGAGCTGGATGATGATCTTGGCGACTTTGTCCGCGTCATGTCGGACATAGCTGTCCAAGCTTAATGTATTCTCCGCGACGGTCTGGTACCCGAGCTCGCGGATCCGCTCGACGTCTGGCTCGACCGGCACCGCCTCTTCCGCACGATACCGCTCCTGCAGCAATTCTGGAACCGGCTGCGTGTTCACAATACACACCTGAATAATGCCGGGATTCGTGTGCGCCGCAATTGCCCGAACATGGTCGCTCGCCTTGAAGGCGTAGGTTTCACGGGACTGGGTCATCACGTTGCACACGTAGATCTTCAGCGCTTTGGATTGCACGATGGCGTCGACCATTTGATCGACGAGCAGATTGGGAATGATGCTGGTGTAGAGCGATCCCGGCCCCAGGACAATCGCGTTGGCGGCCCGAATCGCTTCCAACGCCTCGTTCGTGGGCTGGCATCCGCCCGGCTCCAAATAAATCCGCTGGATCCGCGCGGGCGCGCTGGAAATCTTCGACTCGCCCATGGTCACGCTGCCGTCCACATGCTCAGCGACGAGGCGGACCTTTGCGTTGGTGGACGGGACGACGCGCCCCCGAATCGCCAGCACCTTGCTGGAGGCTTGCACGGCTCGCTCAAAATCTCCGGTAATCTTTGTCATCGCCGTAATGAACAGATTGCCGAAGTTATGCCCCTTCAACGCCGAGTCCTCGGCGAACCGGTATTGAAACAACTGCTGCATCAACGGCTCGGTGTCCGCTAACGCGACCAGACAGTTGCGGATATCGCCGGGGGGGAGCATATCGAACTCCCGCCGCAACCGTCCTGAACTGCCGCCATCATCCGCGACGGTCACGATCGCGGTGATGTTATTCGTGTACTGTTTCAAGCCGTGGAGCAAGGTCGCCAGTCCGGTGCCGCCGCCGATGACCACAATCTTTGGCCCTTTTTCCAGGTGCCGGCGCTGGAACACCACGTCGACCAGGTCTCGTCGATGTTCTGGCGAGACCACCTCGAGCAGCGAGCGGATGGTGAGCTGAATCCCGGTGACCAGCATCAAGAGCCCGCCCATCAGGAAGAGCAGGCTGAGCAACCGGATGGGAATACTGTTGTCGACCGTCAAGAGCGCTGAGCCGATCGCCAGCAAAAATCCGCCGACGACCGCCAAGAAGACCCAGCGCTTGATGTACATGCCGGGGTAGAACCACTTGAGGAATCGGAAGACGTTCATCACACTCAGTGTCGATGCTCGTCCTCATCGCGAATGATCTTGATGAGCGTCCGGTCATCTTTCGCGACGCGCAGGCTGTCACGAAAGTGTTTGTCCTTGAGCAGGCGAGAGATTCGGGCTAAGGCCTTGAGATGCGGGCCAGCCGAATCTTCAGGCGCAACCAGGAGGAAAAAGAGGTAGGCCGGTTCTCCGTCCAGTGAATCAAAGTTGACTCCGGTGTGTGACACCCCGAAGGCCGCCACCAGCTTGGCGACACAATCAGTTTTCCCATGCGGGATCGCCACGCCCTGTCCGATCCCGGTGGATCCTAGCGATTCGCGTCGGAGCAGAATCTGGACCAGCCGACTCACATCCCGATCTTTAATCGCGCCGGCGTGCACGAGCAGCCGGACAAGCTCTTCAATAATGTCCTCTTTCTTTTGCGCCTTAAGGTCAGCGGTCACTGCCCGCTCGTCCAGAAATCCCATGCCGCTCATCCGTTCACCATCCTCATCCTCCCCCTTATGCCGTCAAAGACTCTTCTGAAAGAATACTGGAGCGGGTGATGGGATTTGAACCCACGACCCTCACGTTGGCAACGTGATGCTCTACCCCTGAGCTACACCCGCGTGCAATCGATCTTGGACCACGAAGCATGGGCGAGAGAGGATTTGAACCTCCACCCCTTGCGGGACAGGCTCCTAAGGCCTGCGCGTCTTCCAATTTCGCCACTCGCCCAATTCTCTGGTGACGGGACGCGCTTGCCAGCCTGACCATCTACATCCCGATGACGAGGTGATCATCAAATCAAATGGGCCGCGATGGCTTCGAACCATCAACCTTGGGATTAAGAGTCCCCTGCTCTGCCAGTTGAGCTAGCGGCCCCAGCGTGTTCCGGAATACCGAGCACGGTGGGCGCTCGGTCTTCGACCCTATCGTAATTGTTAAGAACCGCGCGCCCGGCAGGATTCGAACCTGCTGCCTCTTGGTTCGAAGCCAAGCGCTCTATCCAAGTGAGCTACGGGCGCGTCGCTCTGCACGCTCAACCCGGCGTGCGGATCTGTCACCGTGAAGTGTTCGTCATACAGCATGCGGGAGCCTAAGCAGCGTGCACAGCTCCCGAAGAGGGAAACCCAGGTTTCCCTCTTCGCGGACGGCCGCAGATGTGTAGGCGATGGCAGCCGTCGCTCAACTCCCTTCCCATCAAGAACAACCACCGCTAAAAAGAGACACAAACAATAGTCGCTCCCCACGCTGACCCGGCTGTGCGAATTCTGAAAGCGTGAAGGCTTTCGTCGTGCTGAATTCGTTCGCTTGCCCTTCACCATTCAAAACAGCGACCGACACAACCGCTTGGTCAGCGAGGAGTTGGACCAGTCAGTTGGAAGCGAGAGGGAAGCGTCCTAGTGGCTGAAAAATTGTAACATGGCAAGCGGGGATAGGCAATCCGGATCATCCCACCACCTGCTGGCTGGCCGAAGGCCGGCTGCTGGCTCTCTAAGAATCCGCGGCATACCAGCGGCCTTTTCGCCGGCTGGTGTTGAAATCCTCTCTGGCGGCGAAAGCAGGTGGTGAGATCATCCCAACCACCTGCTGGCGGCGCGCCCGCTCGCGACGACTGGGTCGCGCGCCGGGAACGTGCACCGGCCAAGCCGAGAGAAGCTGGTCGAACTGCGAATCGGCGACTCTGACAACGTTCCTGACCGCTGTCGGCGGTCACCAGCAGGTGGTGGGATCACCGACGCGCGGCTGGTCGCGCAGGCCTGCTCAGCCGATAGGGATCCAGCAACCGTTTGGCTGTTGCAGAATCCATCAAACCGTGCTGGACGACAAGCTCCTGAATCGACTTGCCGCTGGCGAGCGACTCCTTGGCCACCTTGGCTGCCTGCAAATAGCCGATCTGCGTATTCAGCGCGGTCACCAGCGCCAGGCTGCGATGCGCAAACGATTCGCACCGCGCTGGATGGGCCATGATCCCGTCGATACATTTTGCCGCGAAGACCCGGCTGGCTGATGCCAGCAGATGCATCGCCTGCAACAGGTTGTAGGCCACCACCGGCATCATCACATTGAGCTCGAGCTGGCCGGCCTGCGTGGCGTAGGCGACGGTCGAATCATGGCCGAGGACTTGGAACCCGACCATATCCACCATCTCCGCCATCACCGGATTGACCTTCCCTGGCATGATCGAAGAGCCTGGCTGCACAGCCGGCAGGTCAATCTCCCCCAGTCCGGTGTTCGGCCCTGAGGCCATCAGTCGCAGGTCATTGGCGATCCGAATCAACTCCAGCGCGTAGACCCGCAAACTGCCCGAGACACGCGCGAAATCCCCAAGGCTCTGTGTGCGCTCCATCAGATCTTCAGCCGGTCGCAAGGGCAACCGGGTCCACTGCCGAAGCGCGTGGATGGCCAATCGACGATACCGAGGAGGCGCGTTCATCCCGGTGCCGACCGCTGTGCCACCCAGATTCAACTCGACCAGCAACCCGGCGGTCTGCTCGATGTGCTGACCGGCTTTTCTCACCGCCAGCGCGTACGCGCCGAATTCGCGTCCGAGTCGAACCGGCACCGCATCCTGCAGATGCGTCCGGCCGGACTTGACGATTCTGAGAAACGCCCTGGCCTTGCGCTGCAGCGATCGTTCAAGTTGGCGCATGGCGTCTGAAAGCGCCGGCAGAATCATCAAGGCCGCAAGCCGCATGGCGGTTGGGTACGTGTCATTCGTCGATTGGGCCATGTTCACGTGGTCGTTGGGCCGAATATACTTGTAGCTGCCTCGACGGGCCCCCAACAGCTCGTTGGCTCGATTCGCGACCACCTCATTGATATTCATATTGAGGGACGTGCCAGCGCCGGCCTGGTACACGTCCACGACGAACTGGTCATCAAACGCTCCAGCCAGCACCTCGTCACAACTGCGGATCATCGCCGTCGCGAGCCGTGGCGGCAACCCCCCCAGGCTGCGGTTGGCGACCGCGGCAGCTTTCTTGATCAGCGCATAGGCCCGTATCATCTCTGGCTGCAACCGCAGCCCGCTGATCGGGAAGTTTTCAACCGCGCGGTGTGTCTGGATTCCGTAGTACACGGCAGCCGGCACCGATGTGGTGCCGAGCGAATCGCGTTCTTGGCGGGTCTTCATCTCAGCACCCCGGAGCGCTTGACGGGTCGCCTCGGCGCTGTGTGGGAAGGTGTCGTCACGTGAGAGAAGCCGGTTCACGAAAATTCGGCGAAAATTTCTTCGAGCCGCGGACGACCAGAGGCTTGGGCCTTCTTGATCACCTCGGCCACCCCTTCCTCAAACGTCGGCCGACGACTCTGATAAAACACCCCAAGCGGCAGCCGATCGGTGTGTAACGCCAGCGCAAAGGCCTTGGCCTGATCGCTCGGATCATGGTCTGCTGGGAGTTCGGTCAGCCGAGGAGGGATCGCCTTATACGTATTATAGAAGGTGATGCAGGGGCTAATCACATTCACAAACGCAAACCCTGGGTGGGCCATCGCGCGGCTGATGAGGTCAGCGAGCTCGCGTGGTTTACCTGAGTACCCTTGCCCGACGAAGCTCGCCCCGTACGAAATCAACATCGCAATCGGATTGAGCGGTTGCTCGATATTGCCGTAGGGGGTTGACCCAGCCTGGAACCCAACCGGCGACGTCGGTGAATACTGTCCCTTGGTCAACCCATACGTGGAGTTGTCCATGATGATGTACGTCATATCCATATTGCGTCTGGCCGCATGAGGAATATGACCCCCGCCGATCGCGAAGCCATCACCATCCCCGCCGACCCCGATCACGGTCAGGCTGGGATTCGCCAGCTTCACGCCAAGGGCCACCGGGAGCACGCGTCCGTGCACACTATGGAATCCGTAGGATTTGATGAACCCTGGTGTTCGTCCTGAACATCCAATCCCAGACACCACGACCAGGTTCTTCGGATCGACCTTGGCCCCGGCCAGCGACTTATAGAGGGAATCCAGCACACCGAAATCCCCGCACCCTGGACACCAGATGGGATGTTCGTCGGTCTTATAACTTTGCGGCGTAGGCGCTTGAGCGTCGACCGCTGTGGACATGAGCAGCCACCTCCTCGATCTTGTCGAGAATTTCTTTCGGCGTAAACGGCAGGCCAATGCACTTATTCAGCTGCACGAAATCATACGCAAACCGCTTGCGCAACAGCGTGGCGAACTGGCCACTGTAATTGACTTCAGGGATGATCACCGCTTTGGTCCCTTGCAGAAACTCCGTCAGCTTTGCCAATGGTTGCGGGTAGAGGATTTTTGGATGCAGGGCGCCGACCGAATATCCTTTCTCCTGTGCGAGTTGCACCGCTTCGCGGATCACGCCTTCGGTTGAGCCCCAACCGATAATCCCGATCTCTGGATGCGGCTCGCCATAGATCCGAGTCAGCTCATTGGCCATCTGCTCGACGGCGTGAAATTTTCCGTACCGTTTGTTCGTGGCGCGCAAATGGTTCTCGTGGTTGGATGCCGCAGGATACCCGGTCTCGTCATGCTCCAGCCCTTCGGCAATGTAGCCGCCGCCGCTGACCCCAGGCACCGACATGGGCGACACATGCTCCGGCGTATACTGGTACCGTTTGTAATTCACGAGCTCTTCCAGCGAAGGCTTGCGCCGCTCGATCACCGGTACGCGGGATAAATCAGGGACCGGTACCGTCGCCTTGCGATGTCCGAGCGAGGCATCCGACAGCACCACAACCGGCAACTGAAACTGTTCAGCCATATTGAAGGCACGCATGATGCCGTAGAAGCAGTCTTCGACGCTGGTCAGCGCCATCACGATGCGCGGGCAGTTGCCATGACCGCCATAGCAGGCGAGGTACAGATCACCTTGCTCGGTCTTCGTCGGCATGCCGGTCGATGGACCCACCCGCTGGACATTCACGATAACCGCTGGAATCTCCGCCACGACCCCTAACCCCATCATCTCGGTCATCAATGAAAAGCCGGGGCCAGAGGTCGCGGTCATCGCCTTTGCCCCAGCAAACGACGCGCCCAGCACCGCGCCAATCGCCGCGATCTCATCCTCGGTCTGTACTACGAAGCCGCCGAGCTTTGGCAACTCCTTCGCCAAGAATTCCATGATATCCGAGGCCGGCGTGATCGGATAGCCAGCATATACCCGGCAACCGACAGCGATGGCGCCAAGGCACAACGATTCGTTCCCTGACAAGATCAGGCTCTTGGTTTGTCGTGGCCCAGGGCCAAGCAGAATCGCGTCCTGCTTGCGCTGGTGTGCGATGTACTCAGCCCCAACGTGCAACGCTTGCAGGTTTTTCTGCACGACCGTTTCGCCCTTGCGCCCAAACCGCTCCTTGAGCAGATGCTCAAACGTGGGCAGCGGGATATCGAACAGTTGCCCTAACACGCCGAGTGCGACGATATTCTTCGTCAGTTTCACGCCGATCTTTTCAGTAGCCAGCGATGTCAGCGGCACCGGATAGTAGATCAAAGACTCGCGCGCCGCCGCGGTAAAACTGTCCGAATCATAGAGCACGACCCCGCCAGCTCGGACATCCCCGATGTGCTTGTCATACGCTTCCTGGTTGAACGCCAACAACACATCGACCGCCGCGCCATACGACAACAACACCTTGCCCGAAGCCCGCACTTGATAGTTCGCATGCCCGCCCTTGATCTCCGCCGGGTAGGTGCGAAAGGTGTAGATGTCATACCCGGCCCTGGCCAAGGTTTGGGTCAGCATCTCGCCGGTGCTGATCACCCCTTCACCGCCCTCGCCCCCAACGCGGAACACGTAGTCCACGTCCCGATGATTGGAATTAGAGTTTGACGGCATGGAGGGGTTCGTTGGAACCGTACTCGGTGACATGACGCTCCACCCGCAGCGTTGTACGGGTGGCTCCACGCTCGACCAACGCAGGCGCCACCCGGAATTCCATCGCCTGCTCTGGCAGCTTGTCGTCCTTGGTATGCTGCACAATCAATCGGATCGCCACGTGCTGGGCCTGGTCGGTGCATTCCCCCACAATGAGCGCGGCCGGGCCGGCGAACATGGGTCGCAGACAAGTATACCCCGTGTCCCCATGCCCTTCCAACAGCAGGTTCTCGAGCTCATTGCGACCCACGATCACTTTGGTGTGCGGGCTGACGCGAAAATGGCGCCCGAGCGTGAGCAACTCCATATCCTTCGTCGTCGGCCGCTCATCATGCGCAAACAGATCGCGCGTTTTCTTCGCGAACTGCTCATCCGTCAACAAGCACCCACCGGCCGGCGTGCTAAATTCGGTGATCTCGCGCTCGGCGGCGAGCGCCAGTTGTTCTTGCCGGGAACGGCCGGCGACGCGCAGTAATCGGGCCCGATCCACCACCCCCAACAGCTCTGGCAGCGTCGGCTCCAGCAACTGAGCCGAGAGCGGCCGCAGCAACACCCCTTCTAGCCCGCTGTCGGCTTCGATGAGGTCCAGCGGTCGTCGCATCTGCGACATGGGTCGCTGACCCACCACCTCTCCGGTCACCACAAACCCTGCTTCCAGCTCCTCCATGTACCGTTTCGCAATTCGAAACATGTAGATCCGGCAGTCGACGCAGGGGTTCATCCCGCTGCCATAGCCGTATTTCGGCCGGCGGATCACATCCAGGTAGGCATCACCAACGCTGAGGACCATCAACGGGATTCCCAACTGGCGAGCCGAGGCTTGCGCCTTGTCTTTTTGACAGCACCCCCAACTCATGGAGAGGTACAGCCCGTGGACGACGATGTCCTGCTCGAGCATGAGCCGAGCGGCAAGCGCACTATCAAGCCCGCCAGACATCAACGCGACACAATGACGATTCATGGGCAGTTGGGTACAAAGACGTTGCGCGTTTGCGCGTGCGTCTCGCCCACTGGCCTGACCGGCGACAACGCGTGACCCCGCAAACGCGCGAATGTCAGTTAGAGAGCAACCAGAATATCGTCGCCCTGCACGGTAACGTCGTACCGCGGCACGCCGATCGACGGATTCAGCTCGCACGCGCCGGTCCGGACCTCATAGGTCCACCCATGCCATGGGCAGGTCACCGTCGTGCCGGAGAGGCTGCCCTCGCCGAGCGGCCCACCCCGATGCCGGCAGGTATTATCAATCGCATAGAATTGCCCGTCGCAATTGAACACGGCGATGGTCTTTCCGTCGAGCTCAACCACCTTGCTGGTCCCGGCCGGAATATCCGCTTTAGTCGCCACCTTCGTCAGTGTTGGCATGCGGGCTGACCTAAATGAAATCTTCCATGATCGCAGCCAGGTCGGTTCGCTGCAGCGGCTGCTTGGCCAGCGGTGTGCCGCTGCGCAGCGCTGGCTCTTCATCTTCGTAGGTCGGCCGCTCAACCTTGTAGAAGAGACCTAACGGGATCCGCGCACCCCATTCGAACGCTTTCTCCATCGCCAGGCGGAAATCTGCGGTGTCGTGCTTCTCATCTTCCAGCTTGTAGACCCGCTCGCGGAACCACGGATAGGTGTTGTGCTTGTTGTAGGTCACGCACGGCGAGAACACGTCCACCAACGCGAACCCTTTATGTTCAATCGCGCCCTTGATCATCTGCGCCAAGTGCAGGTTGTCGCCAGAGAAGCCGCGCGCCACGTAGGTCGCGCCACAGGTCAGCGCCAACGCGATCGGGCTGAGCGCGATCTCAATCGTGCCTTCCGGGGTGGATTTGGTCACAATGTCCTTCTCCGTCGTGGGCGACGCCTGACCAGTCGTCAACCCATAGACTTGATTGTCCATCACGATGTAGGTCATGTTGACGTTGCGACGGCAGGTGTGGACGAAGTGTCCGACGCCGATTCCGTACCCGTCGCCGTCACCGCCGGTGGCGATCACGGTCAGATCATGGTTGCCTAATCGAGCACCGGTGGCCACAGGCAACGACCGGCCATGCAGCCCATGGAACCCGTAGGCGTTGATGAACCCAGGCAAGTTGGACGAACAGCCAATCCCGGACACCACTTGCACGTTGTGCGGGGCGATATCCAGGTCAGCCAGCGCTCGCTGGAGCGCGTTGAGGACCGCGAAGTCCCCGCACCCTGGGCACCAGTCCGGCTTGACCTTCCCGATATATTCCTTGACCTGTGCCATAGCGTCTTGTCTCCTGCTGTCAGTGTCAGTTAATGCTGCCGAGAGACTTCAGCGCCCAGCGCCGGGGTCTCGATCGGCGAGAAGTCCGGTGGCACCCCTTCGTCGCTGACCACCGTCGCGACCACCGACTGCTTCGGTTTGGTCTGAAGGATCGCCCGGACCTGGTCGATCACCTGCTTGGGCTCAAACGGCTCGCCGTCGTATTTGCGCAGGTGGTGCTGAATCGCGATCCCGGTCTCCATTCGGATCAGCTTGACGATCTGACCGGAGAAGTTGACTTCAATCGACATCGTCATCTTCGCCCGCTCGAGGATCTGGC
>JAHFGT010000059.1 GCA_023247275.1 Candidatus Omnitrophota bacterium | reverse complement strand
TAATGAACGCGTTATACGCCATCACCGCCGGAATGGCGGCGGCCAGGCCAGCGGCGGTCGTCACCAACGCTTCGGCAATGGCCGGCGCGACGACGGTCAATGAGGCCGAGCCGGCCACGCCGATGCTGCGGAAGGCATCCATGATCCCCCATACCGTGCCGAACAGTCCGATAAACGGGGCGGTGGAACCGGTCGTGGCCAGGAAAATCAGGTACGACTCCAGCCGATCCGTCTCTTGGACTTGACAGCTTTGGAATCGAGTGCGGATCTCTGCCACAGACCCCTGACCCTGCGTCGCTAGCACCAGTTTCACAATGCGGGCGATGGGGCTCGTGTCACACGTCTTCGTGGCGGCCAGCATGAGCGATAGATTTCCGGCGTGACACGATTGCAAGGCTTCCAGGATGGCGTTCGATTCCCGCGTGACGGCTCGAAGGTACAAATATTTGTACAGAATGATCCCCCACGACACAATTGATAGGCACGCGAGCACCAACAACACGAGCTTGATCAGGAGGCTGGTGCGCAGGAACAGCTCAACCATCGGTGTCCAATCCTCTCTCAAGCAGATCCCACAAAGATGTCAGTCCCTAACGTACCGTTGCGAATCATCGGCGTCAACATCTGTTTCGTCTGACGTCGAATGGGGTTATGCCGTGCGTTGTCGCGGACCAGACCGGGCAACGCGGGGAGTCATGGCAACGATCCCGACCAGACACAGAAACCCCACCTCAGCGATGAGATAGCCGATCAGCAACGTCGGCAGCGGTTTCGCATGACCACCCGCATAGCTATGCAGCCCGACCAAGTAGAAGCTGACCCCATAATAGGTCATCAGCAACAGGAAAAATCCGCCGATCGTCGCAAGCGCCACCCCCACGCCATGGATCCAGCCGGCGAATCGGCCATGTAGGACCGCTAAGAACCACAGGAGCGTGATCAACGCCCACGTTTCTTTTGGGTCCCATCCCCAATATCGGCCCCAGGAGGCGTTGGCCCATACCGCGCCCAGCATGATCCCGCCGGCTAAGAGCACGACGCCCACTTGAATCGTGCGATACAGGAACAGCCCTAACGCTGGCAGCGCCGCATGGCGGCGGTGCGTCAGATACAGCGACGCGTACACATGCGCCAGGGTGGTGGCCAGCGCCAGCGCGCCATAGCTCGCCACAATAGTCAGCACATGGATCGTGAGCCATGTGTTGCTGCGCAGCACGGCGACGACCGGGGTAATACTCGAGTCGAGCGGCACATGCTCAGCGAGGCAGAGCGCCATCGCGGCCACGATCGCTGCCGCCAGGCTAATGTAACGTGCCTGGTACACGCGCTCAAGAATCAGCGACACCGCCACGGCCACCAGCGGCAGCCACAACATCGTCTCGAAGAAATTTGACACCGGCGGACGGCCGCCGATCACGACCCGGCAGACAATGCCACCGACGTGGATGAGCGCTGCGCTGCCGAAGAGGAACATCGCGGCGCGCGCCAGCCATGGGCGCGGGCGGCGCAGACTGGCGAGCAGCCAGGCGGCGGAGAGCAGGTACAGAATCCACGCGAGGTGAAAGGGCGCTACCCGGTTATAGCTGACCTCAAGATCCAGTCGCCATCGCGATGGAAACGCTGCCGGGTTGGCCACCTGTAGTTGCTGCAACAGGCGGCCGGTTCGTTGCTGAACCATGCCGGCGGGTTCGGTGTTCAGCGCGCTGCGGAACTCGCTCCACGCGGTGCGCAACTCGTCTTGTTGTTGTGTTGAGTAGCCGGTCGGTTCGTTGATCTGTCGCCACGTGCGCTCTGACCGCAGCGCGGTGGGCGGAGGTGGCACGAGCGGGAGCTTTTGCTCGAGCAATCCGCTGAGGGCGACGAACCGCTGGAACGCGTCCATGGTTTCCTCTTCGGCGATGGTCAGTTTTTCTTCGCGTTGCTGCTTCTCGACGATCGGCGGCAACAGGCGCATCAGCTTTCTGGAGGCGACGAGCTGGTGATAGGAGACATGCGTGGTCTTGCGATCCAGCCCCAGCGACTCGCGTAGCGGTCCAAACGGGATCGACACTAACAGGACCTCTTGCCATCGATCCGGGTCAGCGATGATCGACAGAACCGTGGCGGTCGGATCCTGATGATCCACACGTGGCTGCCCGGTGATCGTCTCGAGCGTCTCACGCGCGAAGCTGTCGAAGGGCTTGACCCGGCCGTTGTGCTGAATGGCCAAGCAGCGGATCTGCCCCAAGGCAGGCGAAGACAACGCAACCGGCGCTGGCGTACGACTTACCGAGGACGGCTGAGCCGACATCGCGTCAGCGAAGAGAGCGCTCAGACCAACGACGAGTACGGCAACGTGGAGCGTGCGCGATCTGCGCGACGGCCGGATCATCGACGTGGCCGCCGAGGCGGTGTGCGCCTTCGCGCGGGAGCAGGCGTCGACCAGCGTCGCAGGATGAACAGGCTCACGACTCCTCCAATCACAATGAGAAACCCGGCATACACCAAGGGGGTTCCAGGATCGTTGCGCACCGAGAGGATCGTGGTTTCAGTCCCGTTGTTCGCGACATAGCTGGATTGGAAAAACGAGTAGCCGCGATACTTCAAGGGATGATTCATCGAGATGGTCCGGGTCAACATCAGGCCGCGCGCTGTATCCATCAGCTCGACGTCGCTCTCAAATCCCGCCGCCATCTGTGTTCCAGGATAATCGATTTTCCGGAAGTCGAGCAACTTGATCGTGACCGGCAGCGTTCGCTGGCCTGGGCGATATTCAACCCGAATGGGTTGCGGTCCCTCAAGCGGCAATTCGAGCTGGCCGCGCAATTGGAGCCATCCGCTCGCAGCGGCTTGTCCTTGTTGCGCGACCAGATGCACCGCCTCAGCTTTGACTTCTCGACTTCGATTGCGGAATGAGCTGGTCACCTGGGCGCGCGGATACAACTGGAGCAGGGTGAACTGATAGCCGAGCCAGGGATGCGTGTACTGGCTGCCGAATTGGCACGCGGCCGTATGCCGCTCTCCAGCCGCTCCGGTCACCACACAGGTCAACGCGCCTGAGCGATGCCGCAAGATCCCAATCATGTTGGGCGGCAGCGACGCGTGCACCTGGTGCACGTAGCGCACGCGCGCGTGGATCGCCCGCTCTCGCTGATGCAGCAGCTCAAAGTCGGGATACAGGGCGAACGCCAGGTACGGTTCGGTGCCCGCAGGCCCGGCCAAGGTAAAACTCACCGCCGGGTTGTTCAGCTCGGCCGAACGGTTGACCACGCCCTGGTCGGTCAGCGCCAAATCGGTGAAGTAGTCCCGAAACGCGAGGGTATAGGGCGTACCGTCAATGGCCATCGGATGATCAAACGTGTCCGGCACAGGAATGGTCCGTGTGATTCCGCGATCAGGAAACTCGATCTCAAGTTGTCCGCGTGACGGCAGCGCTGGGCCAGGGACGCCTAACAGGTCAGCCCATTGCCTGGTCGAAGACGGCTCAAGAAACACCACATGGGCGTTGCCCCAGCCAAACCCGGCCCGCTGTGGATCGCGCGACAGCAGCCAGATCTCGTCTTGCTGTTCACCGTCCTGCAGCCGCAGCGCAAGGGCCGGATTGTCCGCGTCACCGCCATCGGTGATGTGCTCGTCCATGACCGCATCCGGATAGTACCGGTCGATGACGACCTGGATAGCCTGCCCAGTATGCGGGATTCGAAACTGCGCGTTTGGTTGATTCGCCCAGGCCCGGGCGGCGAAATCGGTCGGCAAGACGACGGTCTCGCCTGGGTTGGGTTGGTACACCGCCAGCACATTGGTGGGGAGTTGCAGCACGTGCTCTGCCTCGCCTTCTGGAATGATCAGCTGGCCCTCGATCCCGAACCGACCGCCGATAATCCCACCGACGAGAATGGAGATGATTCCGAGGTGGGCCAACAGAAACGGCAGATGACGCAGCTTCCAGGGATATCGCTGGAGCGCGGCCGCGGCCAGGTTCACCGCGAGAAAACCGAGCAGCGCCTCAAACCACCACGAACGGTACACAGCTTGCTGCACCGCTGCCGTGCCGAACCGGGCTTCATAGAGGGTGCCCCAGGCCAATACCCCGGCGATCGCCAGGAGCAGCAATACCGCCAAGGCCAATGAGCCGAGCGCTTGACGAATGTTCGACCACATGGTGACAACCAAGCGTTAGCGATTGCGGTAGATCAGCCCCACGACCGCGCCGGCAGCGAGGCAGTCAACCATCGATGACGTGACCCAACCAAGGGCCAGGCACAGCGGGATCGGCAGGACCACGTACCAGACGCTGACATACGAAATAGAGATCAGCAGACCAATCAAGAAGCCGTAGCGCAGGCCTTGTGCGAGTCCAGGTTTCGCCGATTCATAGCCCTTCGTATAGATCCAGGCGAAGACCAGGCTGAACAGCAGCGTGCCGACCATCATCAGGCACATCTTCTGGTGAGCTTCTGCCTCAGGGCGCCAGACGGAGATGGTCTGGTGGTACAGCCCCATCAACAGATGGCCATGCGCGATCATATCCAACACGGTGATCGCGACAAACGCTCCGACACTTGCCAGGATCCAGCGATTCACCTGCATCCGTGCCTCCTAGTCTGCCGACTGTGGCTAACGCACCCGGGTCAATGTCAACGTGGAAAACGTTGTCCAGGGGTTGGGCCGCAATGGGAACACCTCTATTCTAGCAAAAAACGCCACCAGGCAGCAGCCCTGTGGCGTCCACGACACGTCCCAATACCTGCGTTAGTGGCCGAGTGGCCAAGAAGCGACAAGCCGACCACTTGGTGACTTCACCACCCAATCGTCAGCGAGGTCGGCGACCGGTCGAGCCAATCAGCAGCACCAGCCCTGAGCCAAGCAAGGCCAGGCTGGATGGCTCAGGCAGCGTGGACCTGGCCCGAGGATCCAGCACTTCAACCAGCGCATGACCGGTGCGCGACTCCTTAATCCCAGCTGTTCGGAAAAACTCCACCTTGTTGAAGATCTCCCAGACCCCACTGTTAGTCCCGGACTGTGGCTTATTTAGATCCCGGGTGAAGGCGGTTTGGAAAAAGCTGCAGGTGTCTCCAGGAGCCAGGATCACATCCTGGCCAGGCAGGGCTTTGCAACTGTTGCCCAACGGATCGATCTCGGTCTTGAATACCTCGTCATTTTTATCGCCAGATTTGAATTCGATCGGGCCACTGGGCAAGGAGACGCTGGCGATGACGATCCGCTGCACGTCCTCATCATTCATGACCGTAAATTTAAAGATCGCGTTGTTATCCTCTGGGACGATGGCGAACGGGCTGTTCGGCGTGATCGTGATGGCTGCGGCTTGCGCCTGATAGGCGCTGGCCGTCGCCGATGCCGCAAGGATTATAACGACCATGACGCCACGTCTGACCTGCAGGTGACGGTTCACGCACATCTCGCGCCTCCGGGGTTGGGTAGGCTCTGACAGAGGATTCTAACGAGCATAGTCCGTGCCAAGCAGTCGTCCAGTCGAGCAAAAATCTTAGCGACTGATGTGAGTATGGGTCTCAAGATGGATCTGGCAGTACTCCAGCGCGCCGGTGCAGGTTGGGCAGACGCGAAAATCCATCCGGGGGTCTTTCTGCTCAGTGAGCCGGCACACATGGCAGAGATGAAACGGATGCGCCTGTTCCCGGATCGCCTGTGCTTTGGATTCCATCCGATGTCGGCCAGCCCGTAGATTTCCGATCACAGCTCTGCCGAAGAACAGGAAAAAGTTCGCGTTGGCGGCGACGAGGATCGCCCGCTCGGTCCAACTCCCGAGCAGCAGCAGCGCGCCGTACATGATCCATTGAAACGCTGCGAGGTACTTCATCTTTACCGGAATGATGAACAGGAGATACAACATGAAGTCTGGATGCAGGAACGCAAACGCCAGAAAGATCGAACCATAGATATATCCATTGATCGCTGGTTCAGTCGGATTGAGCCAGGCGGTGAGGACGGTGGCGAGCCAAGACAGCGCGACGTAGAGGTTGAATTTCGCATCCCCCCATTCGGATTCTAAGGCGGTGCCCATGAGGTAGAAGAGGTAATACGTAAACGCTGCAAACACCGGGTGCCGGCTCAGGGGATACGCAAGGAAGGTGACTAGCCGCCATCCTTCGCCATGCATGACCCGCTCTGGCACCAGCGGGATCAGGTCCAACAGATCTGGCTGGACCTGTGAGGCCACCAGGCAGCTCGCCGACACCGCTGTGAGCAGCAGGGTCAAGCGCGGGATCGCCACACGGTGAAGGGGACCGAGGAATCGACGCATCGTCGTATAGTATAATAGACCACCGGCCCAAGATGACAAAAGCCAAGATCCTTATCGTAGACGACGAGAGCAACATTGTCGAGGTCGTGAAATACAACCTTGACAAGGAAGGTTTTCGCACCAGCGTCGCCTACGACGGGGCCAAAGCGTTGGAGCTCGCCCGCCAAAATCTGCCGGATCTGATCCTGCTCGATCTGATGCTCCCAGAAGTGGATGGTCTTGAAGTGTGCCGGATCCTCAAGCAGGAAGAGAAAACCCGGCACATTCCGATCATTATGCTGACCGGGAAAACCACCGAAACCGATAAAGTGCTGGGCCTGGAGATGGGCGCGGACGACTATGTGACCAAACCGTTTAGTCCACGCGAACTGTTGGCGCGCATCAGGGTCGCGCTGCGACGAGTGGCTGCGCCAGCGCCAGCCGAGCTGTTCCGGCTTGGGCCACTCAACGTGGACTGGGGGCGGCACGTGGCCTCGATCCATGGCCGGCCGGTTGATCTGACGGCGAAAGAGTTTGAACTACTCACCGCGCTCATCCACGCGAAGGGGCGCATGCTCACACGCGCCGCCCTCTTGGAGCGAGTCTGGGGGTTTGACCAGGCCGATGAGATTGAGACGCGGACCGTGGATTTCCATATCAGTCGACTGCGCAAGAAGCTTCGACCGGTCGCCGACCGAATCGTGACGGTAAAAAACGCCGGCTACCGGTTGATGATCGATGGGTAGCACCAGCGACTCACTGCCGCTGCGCGTGTGCGGTGGCCTGTGCGCCTTGGTCGGGGTGGTGGTCTGGGTTGACACAGTGTACGGCCTTGTGCCCAGCCTGGTGGTGGGCATGAGCCTTGCCATCGCGGCCGGTCTGTTGGGAGCGAACCGTCTGTTGAGGTCGCTGGACCAATTGACACGGCTCGCCCGTGCCTACGCCGCCGCCAATTTTTCCCTCCGTCTTGACCACCGCGGGTTGTTTCAAGCGTGTCGGCCGCTGGCCGAGTCGCTGGCAGCGATGGCCCAGGCCGTCGCCACCCGTGTGGATGATCTCATCGCTCAACGCAATCGAGCGACCGCGATCCTCGAGAGCATGGCGGAAGGGGTGATCGCCGTAGATTCCCACGGGCAGATTCTGCTGGTGAACCCGTCGGCTGAAATCTTGTTGGGGATAGCCGGCGGGTCAGTTGGGCACAGCCTGTTCGAGCGCGTCCGGCATCTTGATGTGCAGGCGTTGGTGCAGGGCGTCCTGCAGGAGCATCATCCAGCGGTCAAGGACGTGAGCCTGTTCCAGCCGGCGGAGCGAATTGTGCGAATCCATGGCGCGCTGGCAGAGGGGCGTGGTCCGCACGAGCCGGTGGCGGTGCTCGTGATCCAGGACATCACCGAGCACAGTCGGTATGAACGGCTCCGGAAGGAGTTTGTGGCGAATGTGTCGCACGAACTGAAGACCCCGCTGACGACCATCCGCAGCCTCGCTGAAACACTCTTGGAGGGTGCGTTAGACGATTCGGCCAACAATCGGCGGTTCGTGGAGTTGATCGACCACGATGCGCATCGACTCTCGCGGCTGATCGATGATCTGCTGGCGTTGTCCCAGATCGAGTCGCAGGCGGTGCCGCTGCGCCTGGCCCGGGTCGAGCTCACGCCGCTGATCGACGACGTGCGGCAATCGCTCCAGCCGGCGGTCGACCAACGCCGGTTGACGGTGACCGCGCAGATTCCTCTGGGGCTGGCGGTGCGCGCGGATCCAGACCGCGTGCGGCAAGTGCTGCTCAACCTGCTCGACAACGCGATCAAGTACAACGCCGAGGGCGGCTCTGTGACGCTCTCAGCGATGTGCGAAGACGCGTGGGTCAGGATTCAGGTCGCGGATACCGGGATCGGGATCGCGGAATCGGATGCGCCGCGCATCTTTGAGCGATTCTACCGTGTGGAAAAATCGCGCGCGCGCCAACTGGGTGGCACCGGGTTAGGGTTGGCGATCGTCAAGCATATCGTCGAATCGCATGGCGGCCAGGTCGCCGTCACCAGTCAACTGCATCGCGGCTCCACCTTCTCGTTGACCCTTCCACTCTTCGTGTAGAGTCTCTGTTCCTGCCCGGAAGTCTTACCTAGAACTTACACAGCGCTCAACGCCTTCTCATACACGCGGTCTACACTGCCATTCAACCGTTCGTAGAGACAGGAGGCAATCGACATGGTTGAAGCCGAGTTCATCATTGGGGACCTGCACAAGCAGGTCCGAGTGCTGCAGTCGCTGGTGCGCGATCTCGAGAGTCGCCAACCCTGGCGGATAGAAGACGACACAGGGCTCCGGACCACACTGCGAGAGGTGATCAAGCACCTGAAGGGAATGGAGCGGTATGCGGCGCAGCGAACATCGCTCCCTGGCCTGAAAGCGGTTTGGCTCAATTAGCGTCGTCATGCCACCGCCAGGCCTCAAGCGCGATTTACAAGTCCAGCTTTCACACCTCGAAGAACTTGTGCTGTATGTGGAAGACCGGGGATCGTTCGGAGCGGAAGAACACCGGTACTGCCAGACCAAGCTTCAGGACGTGCTCAGGGAGTTGAGGCGCTTGGAGCGCCTGACAGGCTCACAGAAGATCTGGTAACAAGGAGGAGGAAGTGTGATGGGGGTTATGGGGAGGGTGAGGCGATGGCTGCTGATCGGTGTTGTTGGTCTGTGCGGCTTGCCAGGGGTGGCTTGGGCTGAGAGCGATGTAGACATTCTGCTGAATAAGCTGGTCGAGAAAGGCGTGCTCAATGGCGTAGAAGCCGGACAGATTCGGCGCGAGATCTCCGAGAGCAAGGACACGCGCAACGCGCAACTCGCCAAGGACCTTGTGCCCGAGTCGGCTCGCAATTGGAAATGGAAAGGCGACCTTCGATTGCGTGATGAGATGCTGAATCAGGTGGGCACCGGCAATGACCGGCACCGGCAGCGGATTCGGTTCCGGTACGGTACCGAGGCCAAGGTGTCTGACCAGCTCAAGGTGAATTTTCGGATAGCGACCGGCACAGCGACCGATCCGGTGTCAACGAACCAGACGTTCAACACCTTCTTTTTGAAGAAGGCGATCTTTCTCGATTTGGCGAACGCCGAATACACGCCAGAGGTTCCGGGCTTGAGCAAGGTCTCGCTGATCGGTGGCATGATGGAGAGCCCGTTGTGGGCGGTGTCACCGATGGTGTGGGATCCGGACCTGAGCTGGGACGGGGCCGCGTTGAAACTGAGCAAAGAGCTGGGGCCCACGACGTTGTTTGCGAATCAAGGCGTTTTCTCGCTGGACAGCGATGAGAGCGAACCAGCCGCGCTGTGGGTCATCCAGGGAGGCAGCGCGTATCTGCCGCTTGCCAACAGCCAGGAGGACATCCTCAAGAACTTGAAGCTGACCGGAGCGCTCGCCTACCACGACTATGTGAATGTCTCCACCTCGGCCAAGGCCGGCACGGATCCGCTCACTCGAGAATCGGACAATACCTCTCGGGCGACCGATTTTAACCAACTCAACCCCAGCATCGAATTGGCGTCACAAGTGGCCGGCTATCCCCTGTCGGTGTTCGGTGACTGGGTGCACAATACGAGTGCGCCCAGCAGCGACAACGATGGCTGGACGGTTGGCCTGAAGGTCGGAAAAGCCAAAAACCCGTTCCTCACCTTTTCTGACGGCCTCAATCTCAAGGACGGCTGGGAGGGGGGCTATTTCTTCGAGCGGCTGGAGCGCAACGCCGCGTTTGATGAGTTCGTCGATTCTGACTTTGGCGGCGGCGGCACCAATCGGCGAGGCAATGTCTGGTGGGTGACCCTGGCCACGCTGAAGAACTCCACCTTGGGAATGAAATATTTCGCCTCCAAGAACCTCAAGTGGGATTCCGTGACCGCGCCGAAAGGCGGGGAGAATCGCATGCAGGTGGATTGGGTTACCAAATTCTGAGGCAGGGAGATTTTACACACATTTTACATTGGCCTCACGGAGAGTTTACAGTGAGCAGTTATACTTCTTGAAGAATACATCTACAGAAGGAGGACACGACATGAAACGATGGGGAATCGCG
>JAHFGT010000014.1 GCA_023247275.1 Candidatus Omnitrophota bacterium | reverse complement strand
GAGAAGGATGACAACGACCTCACGTACTTTCTGGCATATAACCTCTCCGCGATCCGATATGCCTTGCAGGAATTACAGCGCTACTTGCACCGCAAACAGCAAGAGATCGTGGATGCGAATCAGTTACTGCGATCCCATCTCGGTCTGAACACTCGACAAAAGGCCCTGATCTATGATGCCTTGCAGCATCCGGGGAGGGGCTACACGATCGAAGCGCACAAGAATACGCATGGAATCGCCTATGATACGGCCCGGCGGGATCTGTTGGATCTTGTCGCGAAGAAGTTCGTCCATCAGGTGCGTGAGGGGAAGAAGTTGCTGGTGTTTTACGCCACAGGCCGGACCCTTGAAAAGCTGAGGTCGGGACAGGCATGGACAAGCTCCTATGCGGCAGGCAAGATGAGGCCAGAGCAATGACCCATCGAGCGAATTCGCCAGGAGCTGAAGGTGTACCACCAACTCGCGATTGGCTCTCGTTCCTTTTCAGTTTGCGTTCAGCAGCGGCAGAAAGCTGGCGTACGCTACCTGCATTTCGGCGAGGCGCACCAATCCTTGAATGCCCTGAGGGTCTCGTCTGGAAGCTCGCCGGCTGCGCGGCCGTTGGTTCCAAGAACGACCCGTCGCCCCCGCCATTCATTGTCACGGCTTAACTCGCGATCCTGCCTTCAAGCTGCTCAGTCAGCGCGAGCCAGCGGCGTTCTTCTGTTTGGATGAGCGTTGTCAATGCGGCGCACCGGTCGGCAAGTTCGCGGTTCCACGCGGCAGGGTGAGCCAGCATCTCCGACTCCAGCGAGTCTTTTTCCTTCCGATAGACGGCCTGCTGTTCTTCTGAGCGTTTGATCTGGCCAGCCAGCTTGCGTTTGGCAGACTCGCGTTGCTTGCGCAGGTGATAGTCTGACACCACCTTGACCTTGGACGCTGGCGCAGCACCCGCCCCCTCCCCAGCCGCCAGCTCTTGCCGGACCTGATTTTCCAGCCGATACACGTAATCCGCATAGCTGCCGGGATAATGCGTGACAGCGCCGCTGCTCACTTCGACGATCTGTGTCGCCACCATGTTCACGAACGTCCGGTCGTGGCTGATGAAAAACACGGTACCGGGAAATTGGCGCAGGGCCGCGCCGAGCGCTTCGACGGTTTCAAAATCCAGATGGTTGGTCGGCTCATCCAGCAGCAGCACAGAGCGCTTCATCAGCAACAGACCAGCCAGGCACAGGCGCGCGCACTCACCACCGCTGAGCACCGAGACCGGCTTTTTGACGTCGTGGCCTTTAAACAGGAACGAGCCGGCCATGGCCAGCAGTTCTTGCCGGGTGACCGCCGGCGCAGCATGAAGCTCCAAGTGGGTGAACACGTCGTACTGCGGATTGAGCGCAGCTACCACGTGTTGGGCATAGTAGGCGATCTCGCAGCCAAAGCCCCATTTGAACATGCCGCCCTTGGAGGCCAAATCACCGGCCAGCGTGCGCAGGAATGTGGTCTTGCCCTGGCCATTATCGCCCAGCACCGCCACGTGGGCGCCGTGGTCCACCTCGATCCGGATGTTGTTGGCCACAAGCTTCTCTGGATAGCCGATGGCCAGGTCTTCGCATCTGAAGGCCGGGCCCTGTCGTCGCTGGATCGCGGGGATCTTGATCTGCACGTTAAGTTGCGCATCGGCTAGGTCGATCGTCTTAAGCTTCTCAATCTGCTTCATCTTGGAGCGGGCTTGAGCCGCCTTTGACGCTTTGGCGTGGAATCGGTCGACGAACGCCTGGAGCTGCTTGCGCTTGCTCTCGATCGTTTGGTTGTAGCTGATCGCCTGGGCCTGCTGCTCGGCCTTGAAGATCAGGTATTCCTCGACGGTGCCAGGATAGAGCGTGAGCCGGCCGGTTTCAGCCTCCAGCGTGTGGTCGCAGGTCTTCTTCAGAAATTCGCGGTCGTGGGAGACGATCAGAAAGCCGCCGTCAAAGTCCTGCAAGAACTCTTCTAGCAGGACGAGCGTCTTCAAGTCCAGATAGTTGGACGGCTCATCCAGGATCAAAAAGTTCGGCTCGCGCAGCAGCATGGACGTGAGCTTGACCCGGGTCTGGTAGCCGCCGGACAGGCTCGTGATGCGGGTGTTGAGCACGTCATGCTTCAACTGAAACCGGCCGGCGACTTCGCCGCACCGCCAGGCTTCTTCGCTGGTGTGGCGGATCAGAAACTCCAGCACGGTTTCCTCAGGCGTGAACGGGTCGTGCTGTTCTAAGTAGCTGAGTCGCAGATCAGCGCTGTGAATGACCTCGCCTGAATCAGCGGTGTCCTGGCCGATGATGATTTTGCACAGCGTCGATTTGCCAGCACCATTGCGGCCGATGAACCCGGTTTTCTTCTGCGAATCCAGCGTGACGTTGGCCTCATCGAAGAGCATGCGCGGGCCGAACTGTTTGGTCATGTTTTTGATCTGGAGCAGGGCAGGCATGGGAAACGCTAGCTTAAGGCTGCCGAGCAGGCGCGTCAAGCCATGACACTGAGAGAGGGCGGTTGCGACCGTCTCTTCGATCGCGTAGACTACCCCTGGTATCCACACAAACGAGCTGGTCGTTGACACACGACAACTCCAGGTCCCTATGCGCGGGAATCGCCTCATCGGAATCGGTGCGCTGATCGTTTTGACGGGCATCGTCGCCATCACGATCTGGCCACACCAGCCGCGGCGCTTGCGGATCAGCGCACCAACAGGATTGCCGTTGCCTCCCCCGGTCGCTAGCCCGGTCGCGACAGCCACCACCAAGGAGACCCCAGTGATGAGCGCTCAGTCAACCAATTCTCGTCGGCCGAATCGGCTGATTCACGAGAAAAGTCCCTATCTGCTGCAGCATGCCTATAATCCGGTCGACTGGTTCCCGTGGGGCGCGGAAGCGTTCGCCAAATCGGCTGCCGAGGATAAGCCCATTTTTCTCTCGATCGGCTACTCCACCTGCTACTGGTGTCATGTGATGGAGGTCGAGTCATTCGACAACCCAGCCGTGGCCGCGGCGATCAATGAGCAGTTCGTCCCCATCAAGGTGGACCGGGAGGAGCGTCCGGACATCGATTCACTGTACATGAACGCGGTCATGGCCATGACTGGGCAAGGGGGCTGGCCGATGACGGTGTTCTTGACGCCGGACGGCCACCCGTTCTGGGGCGGCACCTACTTTCCTCCTGAGGATCGCGGCGGCCGGCCCGGGCTGTTGACGGTGCTACGCAGCCTCCAGACGGCGTGGCGCACGCGGCGTGATGAGCTGGTGCGCTCAAGCCAGTCGCTGACCCAGACGCTGCAGGCCAGTGCTGGGGCCGGTGGTGCTGGGTCGCTGACCCGCTCGACGCTGGAAGTGGCGTTGGAGCAGTACACGCAGCAGTATGATGCGACCGATGGTGGATTCGGCCCGGCGCCGAAATTTCCTCGCAGTCACAGCCTCTCGCTCTTGTTGCGACTGTGGGCGCGCAGCCGTGATCCACACACGCTGGAGATGGTGGAGCACACGCTCGACGCGATGGCGCGTGGCGGGATCCATGACCAGGTTGGCGGCGGGTTTCATCGGTATTCAACGGATGCGCACTGGCTGG
The DNA here is from genome assembly GCA_023247275.1 of Candidatus Omnitrophota bacterium. Taxonomy (GTDB): domain Bacteria; phylum Omnitrophota; class Gorgyraeia; order Aquiviventales; family Aquiviventaceae; genus JAHFGT01. The sequence goes on along the minus strand of JAHFGT010000014.1, from coordinate 38,244 downwards.
TGCCGCACTTTGAGAAGATGCTGTATGATCAGGCGCTATTGGCCATCGTCTACCTTGAGGCGTACCAGGCCACCGGGAAGTCCCAGTACGCTGATACCGCACGGGATATCTGCGACTACGTGCTACGCGATCTGCGCGACGCCGGCGGCGGCTTTTATTCAGCCGAAGACGCTGGTGAGGTCGGAAAGGAAGGCGAATTCTACGTGTGGACGCAGGACGAGCTCGCCCACCTGCTCGACGCGGATGAGTGGCGACTGGTCCAACAGGTGTACGGGGTCAGCGCCGAGGGAAACTTCGAACACCAGACCAACATCCTGCACCGGGTCGATCCGCTCCAGGCGGGGCAGCCTGAGTCGCGCCTGGCCACGGTGCGCGCGAAGCTGCTGGTGGCGCGCAGCCAGCGTCCTCGGCCGTACCGCGACGACAAAATCCTCACCGACTGGAACGGGCTGATGATCGCGGCCCTGGCCTATGGCGGGCGTGTCTTAGAAGAGCCGCGGTATACCCAGGCCGCCGAGCAGGCGGCCACCTTCGTGCTCGAGCAGCTGCGGCGGGTCGATAATCAGCCACCACGGCCCTTCGACTCCGCTCAGGGCCGTGGTGAGCGAGCAGAGCGAGTCGAACCACGGCTGCTGCATCGATGGCGAGACGGCGCTGCCGATATCCCGGCATTTCTCGATGACCACGTGTTCCTCAGTTGGGGCGTGTTTGAACTGTACGAGACGACGTTCGATCCGCGATGGCTGGCCGAATCCACCCAGCTGCTGCGCGCTGCGATCGCCCAGTTCTGGGATGCTGCGCACGGCGGGTTTTTTATGACCGGCAGCGACCAGCCACCGCTCATCGCGCGGACCAAAGAGCTGTACGACGGCGCAGTGCCCTCAGGCAACTCTGTCGCCGCGCTGATGCTCGTGCGGTTGGGAACACTCACGATGGATCAGTCGGTGCAGCAGACCACGGAGCGTCTGTTCGCCGCCTTCTCCGGGCAGGTGAGCCAAGCCCCGCAGGCATTTCCACAATGCCTGATCGCCGTCGATCTCTGGCTGGGGCCACCGCAGGAGATCGTCATTGCGGGCGATCCGACACAGCCGCAGACACAGCGGATGCTACGAGACATCCAGCGGTCCTTCCTCCCTCGCGCCATCGTCGTGCTGCATCCGACCGGCGCGCCAGCCGCTGGGATCGAGCAGCTCGCCCCGTTCGTCGCCGCGCAACAGCCCATCGCCGGCCAGCCGGCCGCGTATATCTGCGAGCGCTACGTGTGTCATCTTCCGCTCACCGACGTCGAGCAGATCCGCGCCGCCCTCGCCGCCCTCCGTTAGGTGAGTAGCGTTGCTTCGATCGTCAAGCCAGGACCGAAGGCGAGCGCGACGCAGGGCGTTGGTGCGGCGGAGGCGATCAACCGCTCCAGAATAAACAGGATCGTGGCCGATGACATGTTGCCGTGCGCGGCCAGAATGTCATGCGACACCTGTACGGCTGACGACGCCAACCCTAGGCCGTCAGCCGCCTGATCCAGCAGGCGTGGGCCGCCAGGATGGATGGCCCAGGTGCGAGCCTGGTGGATCGACAGCCCCTGCTCGCCTAGCCAGCGCTCGACCCAGGGCCGCAGATGCGTCGCCAACAAGCTCGGCACGCGGGGCGACAGCGACATTTCAAATCCATGGTCGCCGATCCGCCAACTCATGCCGTCCGTCGAGTCAGGAATCAGGTAGGTCCCGGCCGCCGCAGTGCGCCAGGATGCCTGGCCATGGTGTGCTCCTGGCTCTGCGCTCAACACGAGCGCCCCAGCCCCGTCGGAGAACAACGCGTTCGCGACCATCTTTTCCGGATCCCACCCATACCAGAAGTGCAGGGTACACAATTCGACCGCGCACAGCAGCACCGCGCCGGTTCGCTGCGCAGCCAGTGTGCTCGCAAGGCGCAGCCCGCTCAACGCGCCATGACACCCCATGAATCCCAGATGCGTTCGGCTGACCGACGGTGACAGTTCGAGTTGCTGGGTCAGTGCGACATCGACCCCAGGGGTCATCAGTCCGGTGCACGAGACGGTGATCACATGGCCGATGGCGGTCGGCGGCAAGCCGGATTGGCGCATGGCCTGTTGCCCGGCTTGCCCGGCCAGCGTCACCGCGGCCTGGGCGTACCGCTCCATGCGTTGGCTGGTTGTGGGCCCATGGTCTGCCGGGCCGCCGGCTGGCGGGTAGAATGATTGACGCAATGGATCCGCCGGTGTTGACCGCAACAGCACGCTGTTGCGCCGACGAATGCGCGTCCGACGATACAGCGCCGGCAGCAGCTCGGCGTGCGGGCCACAAAACGCTTTCGCAAACTGCGCCGCATCGGCCTGGGAGATGGAATAGCGCGACGTTGCGGCTGCGACTGCGAGCAGTCGAACCGGTGGTGCGGGGGTCATGGGACAGCGTAGGTTGCGTTGACAGCGGTGATCAATGGATTGGCCAGCGATGGGACGCGGGAGAGAATCTGGATGAGTCCGCGCGACAGCCGCGGGTGATTCAACGCGTGACGCATCCATCGAGCCAGCGTGCCTCGACGACCAATGATCGTGTCATGCCGGGTGGCCCAGCGCTGAATCAGCCACGGGTGCCAGTCGGCGATGGCGTCTTGAGCGATGTCGACGACCGCCTGTCCTGAGGCCAAGGCCCACGCGATTCCCTCGCCGGTGAACGGCTCAATATAGCCAGCCGAATCGCCAACCAGCAATAGTCGATGAGCCGCCGGTGGCGTCGCGCGACACGTCAATCTGGCCGTCCCGTGCCACGGCACGGTGTCGAGATCGCGCGGGATGGGCAGCCGGCAGCTGTCGAGCAGTCGACTGACCGCGGCGGCTGGCCCACCAGATTGCCGAATGAACATCGGCACACACGCTGCGGCGATCGCCAGCGTTGAATCAGTCACACGTGCCAGACCCACATATCCTCCACGGCCACAGGCGAGGGTAACGGTCTCGGGGTGATACTGGTCTGACCGGTCATTGGCGATGGCGCCGAATCCAATCCGAGATCGAGTTTCAACGTGGAGGCTGATCCCAGGTTCGGAGCTGAGCCATCGTGGAGCCAATCCGGTCGCTGCAACGATGACGCGGGCGGTCAAGGCCGCGGTCCGCCCCATCTGATGGACGAGGATCGTTCGTGTCTCATCAGCCGCCGTCGACTGTATGGCGTGTGTGCGAACGCATAGCTGGGCTCCTGCGGCGACCGCAGCTTCAGCCAACTGATGATCCAGCCGTTCGCGGGACAGCGCGACGGCAGGTGGGATCGACAGCGTTGCTTGAGCATTCCCCCAGGCGATTCGCAGTTGGTGGAGTGGTTGCGCGTTGCGCTGGAGCAGTTCGCGCAGGGCCGTGTCATCGACGCGTTTGAGGATCTCAAGCGCCGCCGCGTTGACGCAGCCGCCGCACGGTTTGGGCCGGGGCAGAGCGGCCTGCTCGATCAGCAACACGGCCACCCCTCGACGTGCCAGCTCGTACGCGGCCAAAGCACCGGCTGGTCCAGCCCCGACGACGATCGCGTCCCAGCACGGCTGGGTCGCCTCATCAAGCGTCAGCGTTGATCGGCTCATTCGTCCCGTCTCCAGACCAGCAACAATCGGCACGGCCAAGCCGTTCGAATTGAGACGCTGGCTAATCCAGCCGCGTCCGCAAGCTCGTGCAACTCGCGCGCCGTATAGGCCGCGCGGACCGACTGCGGCCCATCATGGTGCACGACGGTCGACCGTGTGAGCAGGTGCGTGCCGGCATGCGCCAAGCCCAGCCCAAGCCGGGTGCGGGCCAGATCGAGCACCAGGACCAGATGTCGTGTCGCTGCTCGCATGCGCTGCAACAGCGTGATCGCATCGGCAGTGGTGAGATGATGAAGAAACAGCGAGCAGGTCAGCACATCGTAGGTGGTAGGGAGGCGTTGCGTCAGCGCATCCAACGGGAAGAAATCTACAGGGGCTCCTCGTCGCTGCGCCAAGGTCTTGGCATGAGCCACGGCCACAGGGCTACGATCGCATCCATGGATCTCCAGGGGCAGACGACGCCTGGCCGCGCGCTGCCACAGCCGAATTGGCACATCGCCACCGCCGGTGGCAATGTCCAATATGCGCGTGGCGCGTGGAGCCAATTGGTGGGTCAGACCAGCGATGAGAGGCCACAGCGTCTGGGCGCTGCGGCTCCACCAGTTGATGCGAGACAGTCCGTCCAAGGCCGCATGATGGCAGGCTTGGTCGAGTTGGGAATTATCCATCTGCTCTGGCACAAGGCAGCGCGTGGAGAGGCCAGTAGGCATCGATTGATTCAGAGCAAGTGACAGTCACTTCCGGCCTGGAAGTGACTGTCACTTTGTCATCAGAGCCACCAGTATTCTAGCGTAGCCCTGAGTTATCTGCTACTCAGCGAGAGCGGATCGTTGACACTGGTCGACGAAATGGGCAAGATACCAGGCATGCACGGTTGGCAACGACCCCTCGACGCGGCCCACGGCCTCTGGCCGTGGGCCCTTGCTCAGGGTCGTCCTGAGCGAGGCGAAGCCGAGTCGAAGGACGACGAAGTGGGTGCCACGGGCCCTGCCCGTGGGGACCCACGCTGGATCAGCCTCGGCATGGTGCTGATCGCCTGTTGGTGGCAGATTGCTCGTTTAGGCGATGTGCGGATTCACCTCAAGATCTTCTATGGCTGGTTCGCGATGGCCTTTGGCGGCTATCTGGCGATGCTCTGGATGATCCGCCACACCGAACGCGCCAACCGCAGTCCGATGGCCGCGTTCCTGATGATCTGCGTGGTGGCGGTGCTCGCCCGCCTGCTCATGTTGCCGACGACGCCGACGGTTTCCGATGATCTGTACCGGTATCGATGGGATGGGCGCGTGCAGCAAGCCGGGATCGATCCGTATGCCTACCCGCCCAATGATCCGGCGTTGGCTGCGTTGCGCGACGAATCGTTTTCGCACATCAACTTCCCACACTTACGAACGGTCTACCCACCGCTGGCGCAGCTTATGTTTCGTGTGGGGATCGCGCTCGGTCCGACGCTGACCGCTCAGAAAATCGTCGGTGTCGGCGCAGAGCTGTTGCTAATGGCGGCCCTGGTCGCTGTCTTGCGAGCCCGTGGCCGCTCGCCGTTGTGGCTGGCAGCGTATGCCTGGCACCCGCTGCCGATCCTGGAGGTCGCAGGGTCAGGCCATAACGACGTGTTGGCCATTGCCATGCTCTGGATCGGTCTGGCGGCCTGGTCGTCTCGACAATGGCTTGGGGTCACGGTCGGCTGGGCCCTCTCGTTTCTCGCGAAATTCGGCTCGCTCGTCTTGGTGCCATGGTGGAGTTGGCATGGCGCGCGCCGGTGGCTCCTGGTGTTTGGACTGTTCACCATCGGTGTGGTCGCGCTGCGCCCCACCATGGTGTCAGCGGTCATCGACAGTATGAGCGCCATGCAACAGCACCGAGCTGAATCCAACTCGTCGCTGTACTCTCTCTTGCTGATCGTCTCGGGAAGTGCGACCCTTGCTCGAGTGGTGTGTTATGGACTGCTCGGCGCGATCATGGTCTGGGCAGCCGCTCGCGAACTTGATCCTGCACAATATCTGCTGATCGTCTTCGGGGCAGGCGCCTTGCTCAGCCCGGTCCTTCACCCATGGTATCTGTTGTGGTTAATCCCCTGTTTTTGCCTGTGGCAGGTTCCATCACTGGTGGCGCTCAGCGGTACGGTGGTGTTATCCTATACTGTCTGGCCAGGTTATCTGGCGCACCAGCCATGGGTCGTACCCCTCTGGGCTCGACTGCTGGAATATGCGCCGGTCATTTGCCTGATGCCCCTCACCGCGAGCCGACGATGGATGTGGCGGTCCTCCCGCCCCCTGGCGGTCCCGCCTTCGGCGGGGTTGCAGAAGGAGGGAACGTACAGCGATGTCGGACGTTGAAGGGACGCCCGTGGCTATGCAACAGCCCGCCACAGGCAAGCCCAGCCAGAGGGTTGGGATCATTATCCCAGCCAGAAATGAAGCCGAGGCGCTCGGTCATGTGCTCGCCGAGATCCCGCGTGGCTGGGTCCAAGAGCTCATCGTCGTCGACAACGGGTCGACCGATCGAACGGCTGCGGTGGCGCAGGCCGGCGGGGCGCGGGTCGTCCACGAGCCCACACCCGGATACGGCCGCGCTTGTCAGACCGGCCTGGCCGCGCTGTCTACATCAACGCAGGTGATCGTCTTTTTGGATGCGGACCATTCGGACTATCCTGAAGAGATTCCGCAGTTGGTCACACCGATCACCGATGGGCTGGCGGATCTGGTCATCGGTTCGCGGGTCCACCGCGCAGCGGCTGGGAGCCTGACACCGCCGCAGCGGGTCGGCAACCGAATCGCCTGTATCTTCATGCGGGCCTGTTTCGGCGTCTCATACACCGACCTTGGACCGTTTCGGGCGATCCGCAGCGATGCGCTCAAATGGTTGCGGATGCGCGATCAGCGCTATGGTTGGACGGTGGAAATGCAAGCCAAGGCTGCGCAAGCCAGGATGCGGGTGATGGAGGTCCCGGTCCGGTATCGTCCTCGGATCGGACGTTCGAAAATTTCCGGTACGCTCAGCGGCAGTGTGCAGGCTGGGGCGGCGATCCTGTCCACTCTTGTGAAGATCGCCCTGCTCCATCCAGCCCCCGCCTGGAACCAGGAGGAACATGCAGCGCCTGTTAGTTTTTCTGAAGTATCCAACGCCAGGGCAGGTCAAGACCCGGCTCGCGGCTCGGCTCGGGCCTGACGCCGCTGCCGAAATCTATCGCACCTGCGCACAGGTAACCCTGACGCGGCTGGCAGAGTTTCAAGATCGCACCGTCGTGTGCGTGGAACCGCCAGAATCGATCGCGCCGACGCAAGCCTGGCTTGGTGCGGAGTGGCGGCTGCGGCCACAGCAGGGTCAGACGCTGGGCCATCGACTGGCTGAGGCCATCAGCGATGCGTTCCAGCAGGGCGTGCAACACGTCATCGCCATCGGCACCGATTCGCCGTGGCTGCAACCGCGGCACATCCATGCCGCGTTTGATCTCATCAAGACCGCCGACTTGATCGTCGGCCCGACCGAAGACGGCGGATATTATCTTATCGGGTTGTCCCGACCGGCGCCGGAGCTGTTCGAAGGGATCGCCTGGAGCTCATCTGAGGTCTGCCGACAGACGATCGATCAGGCGAAGCAGCTGGGCCTGTCGTACCGGTTGCTCCCGGTCGGGTATGACATCGATCATGTCGATGACGTGAAGCGGTTTCTTGCCGATCAACAACGATCTGGTCCCTCATCCAGTCCGTCCTGATTCTTATGCCACTACGAGGAGGCCCGCATGCCTGAGCTGAACCAGCACACACAGCTTTACGCGGCCCCGCTGAGTGTATTCGACCGCGATCGGTGGACGATCTTTGTGGACCCACAGCGGCCGAATTGGGTGGCGACCGATGCGCGCGGGGCCGGGCTGCTGCGGATGGTGCGAGAGGCCCCCTGCCGGTTCTCGACGCTGGTCGAGCGGTATGCGGCGCAGCAGGTCATGGAAACCGGTAAGGCCTGGGTGCATGTGCACGCGTTCATCAGTGACGCCATCCGGCATCGGATCGTCAGTGTCGACCCGGTGTCCTCGCGTCCGTATCTCGGTCGCCAGGCCTACCTGAGCGCGTCGCGGCTGCGAGAGTGCTGGCTGCATACGAACAATTCGTGCAACTTGAGCTGCGCCCATTGCTTGGTCAGCTCGTCGCCGACCGGCGAACGCGGGCTGCCGCTGGCGTCACTGCGTCAGTTAGTGGATGAGGCGGTCGGGCTTGGCGTGGACCGGTTTTATCTCACCGGCGGGGAACCGTTTGTCCGGCACGATCTGCCAGAGCTGATGACGTATATCACGCAGGACAAACAGATCGAATTGATCGTGCTCACCAACGCGACGTTGTTCGCCGGACCGCGGCGGCAGCTGCTGGCCGGGTTTGATCGGCACCGGGTCAAGTTTCAGGTCAGCGTCGATGGCTCGACCCCGGAGATCAACGACCCGATTCGCGGCGTGGGCAGTTTCGCGGCCACCGTGCAGGGGATGCGAGTGCTGGCGGACCAGGGGTTCGAGGTGACGATCACGACGGTCACCACCGGCACCAACCTGGAGGATCTGCCGCGGATCACGCGCCTGGCCGAATCGTGCGGGGTGCGTTCGCAACATTTGATGTGGATCCATCGACGCGGTCGAGTGGCGAAGGAGCAGAACGGATGGTTTCCCCACGTCGATCGTTTGATTGAGGCGGTCCGCGCGGTCAAGCGCGAAGCCGACCGATGGGGCGTGACGCTGGATAACGCGGCATCGTTCGAGTTACGCGCCAATAGCCCGGCCGGGGTGAAGTTTGACCTGGGCAACGCCGGATGGCAAAGCGTATGCGTCTATGCGGACGCGCACGTGTATCCATCGGCGGCGTTTGCCAATCATAAGCCGCTAGACTGCGGCGCGGTATTGGATGGCGCGACCCTGGAACAGGTCTGGCGCACCAGCCCGGTGCTGGAGCACATCCGACAGGCCAGCGTCGTGCGCAAAGCGCAGGCGGCGGCTGACCCATTCCGCTATCTGACTGGCGGCGGAGATTTGGAGCACAGCTATTTCTTCTCCGGTGATTTTCTCGGCGAGGATCCGTATTATCCGCTGTACCAGGCGTTGCTGCTGGACGCGATGGATTCACTGACCGCCCGCAAGCTCGTGCTGGTCAACGCGCGCAGCGGCTATGACGCCCCGCGGATCTACCATGCGATGGGGGACGGCGCGGTCGTGTGTGGCACCACCGAAATCGGCACCGATGACACCGAGGTCGCCTTCTTGCACTCCAACTGCGTGCTCTCGTTTGATGTCGAGAAGCCGCGCAAGATCGTCCAGCAGTTCTACGGCCAGGCGGCCGAAGTGCCTCAGGCCGCCCTGTGCTGCCCGACGAAGTACGACGACGCCGATATCCGCCATATCCCGCAGGAAGTGCTGGATCGATTTTACGGCTGCGGTTCACCGGTGAGCGCGGCCGCCCCGCAATCCGGCGAGGTGTACGTGGACCTGGGCTCTGGCGCTGGGATCGACTGCTTCATCGCGGCGAAGCGGGTTGGCCCAACCGGCCGGGTGATCGGAATCGATATGACCGATCAGATGTTGGCCGTGGCGACCGAGAGCCAACGCAAGGTGACAGAGGCGCTGGGCTATGACGTCGTCGAGTTCCGTCGAGGCTATCTGGAGCAGATCCCGGTGGAGGACAAGACCGCGGATGTCGTGACCTCGAACTGCGTCATCAACCTCTCGCCGGATAAACCAAAGGTGTTGGCCCAGCTGTGGCGGATCCTCAAGGATCATGGCCGCGTAGTCATCGCTGATATCGTCTCAGACCGCGAGGTGCCGCCGAGGCTGAAGGTGAATGAACAGCTTTGGGGCGAATGTATCGTCGGCGCGTTGACCGAAGAGCAGTTCGTGGCGATGCTGGAGCAGGCCGGGTTCTACGGGCTGTCGGTGGTGAAGAAGACCTTTTGGAAAACCATTGAAGGATTCAATTTCTTCTCGGTGACCGTGTGCGGCTACAAGTTCGAAAAAACTGCCGGCTGCACCTCCATCGGGCAGACCGCCCTCTACCGCGGCCCGTTCAAAGCGGTCCTCGACGAGGAAGGGCACCTGTTTCCGCGCAACGTCGCGACTGCAGTCTGCACGGACACGGCCGCCAAATTATCCCACCCGCCATACGCCGGGCTGTTCACCATGGTTGAGCCGGATGGGACGACAACAGAGACCGCTGCCACCACCTGTGGTCCGTCGACGAACAGCACCAACTGCTGCTAGCGATACCAGATGTTGTTGAACGCGCTCATCCACAACACTCCAAGGACCAAATCCCCAGCACCAAAGAAGCCCCACGTGCAAAATCCCCAGCACCAGACACCGTGTGTGGGATTTGGTGCTTGGCGATTTCTCGGAGAATGAAAGCCATTGCTGTCTCTCCAGCCACCCGAACCATTGAGCTCATCGATCATGAGCCACCGCGTATCACCGCGCCAACCCAGGTAAAGCTCCGCATGCTCGAGGTGGGGATCTGCGGCACGGACCGAGAAATCAGCGCCTTCAAGTACGGCACGCCGCCGCCAGGAGAGCGTGAGCTGGTCATCGGGCATGAGTCGTTGGGCCAAGTGATCGAGATCGGCTCTGGAGTGTCTCGAGTGGCGGTTGGCGATCTGGCGGTGCTCATGGTCCGACGTCCGTGTCCGCACCCCACCTGCCTGGCTTGTCCGCACGGGCGACAGGATTTCTGCTACACCGGCGACTTTACCGAACGCGGTATTAAGGAAGCGCACGGGTTCATGACCGAGTTCGTCGTCGATGACCAAGCCTACGTCTGCCCGATCCCTGCCGACCTGCGCGATGTTGGTGTGTTGGTTGAGCCGTTGACGATTGCGGAGAAAGCGATCGCGCAATTGTGGCAAGTGCAACAGCGACTGCCCTGGGTGTGCCCAGTGGCGCCAGGTGAGCGCCCAGGGTATTGTCATCAGGCGGTGGTGTTGGGTGCTGGCCCGGTCGGGTTGTTGGGCGCGATGGCGCTCATCGCCAACGGGTTTCGGGTGTCTGTCTATTCGCTCGAATCAACGACGAGTCCGAAAGCTGAGTTCGCACGGGCCATTGGGGCGGCGTATGTCTGTTCGGCGACCGAGTCGGTCGAGCGGCTGGTCGAGCAGGTCGGCAACATCGACGTGGTGTATGAAGCGACCGGCGCATCGAAGATCTCGTTCCAATTAATGGAAGTACTCGGGACCAATGGTGTGTTCATCTTTACCGGCGTGCCAGGCCGCAAAGCCCCTATTGAGCTGGATGCAGACCTGATCATGCGCAACCTCGTCCTCAAAAACCAGGTCGTGTATGGCACCGTCAACGCCGGCCGCGCGATGTATGAGGCCGCGATCGAGGATCTGCGCGTGTTCATGTCCAGGTGGCCGACAGCGGTTCGATCGCTGCTTACCGGCCGGTATCCGTTGACAGCCTATGCCGAGCTGTTGCTGGGCGAGTTGCGGGGAATCAAGAATACGATTGTGTTCGATCGCGAGCCAAGTCAGCTGTCCCCGCACACCCAGCAGCGCCAATCCAGGCCGGCGACCACGTAAGGCACATGCCAAGCCCCCGCCGTCGAACTGGTTGGAGGGCCGCTTCCTGGGTCGATATTTCAATCCCGCTGCGCACCGGCATGGTGCGCTGGCCTGGCGATCCGCCGGTACGAATCACGCGCACTGCCGAGGTAGCGGCCGGCGATCCATCAACGGTGTCGCATATGTCGATGGGGTCGCACACCGGCACGCACATGGATGCGCCGCTACATTTTATCGCCGGCGGCAAGGGGCTGGACCAGATGCCGCTCTCGGCGGTGATTGGTCCGGCGCGTGTGGTGCTCATTGAACACGCACACCAGATCACGGTCCAGGAGATTCAGCGGAATCGCATTCGTCGTGGCGAACGGATCCTGTTCAAGACGCGTAATTCGCAGCGGTGTTGGCGCACCAAGACGTTTGTGAAGCGGTTCGTCCATCTGACACCACCGTCGGCACAGGCCCTGGCCACGACCGGCGTGCAGGCCGTGGGAGTAGATTATCTCTCAGTCGGCGGATACCGCATTGATGATGGGCCACAGGTGCACCGGCTGCTGTTGCGCGCCAACATCTGGATCATCGAAGGACTGAATCTAGCGGCGGTCGATCCAGGCCGGTACTGGTTGATCTGCTTGCCGCTGCGCGTGCTGCACAGCGACGGTGCCCCAGCCCGAGCGGTCCTGAGAAAACAGAATTAAATGGCAAGCGAATTCATGTTCTCTGGTTTGGGTCTTCCAGCGGAGCTCATCCAGGATTTAAGCCGCCAAAATCCTTGGTGGAAAGATCAATCCCTCCCAGTGATCCCAGCATTCCGGCGGTGGCCGTACGAAAAGCTTCGCCAACGTCTTCATCGTCCCATTGCGCCAATTATGGTCATGAGGGGACCGAGACAAATCGGGAAGACGACATTGCAATTACAACTCATTCAGTCTTTACTCCAGGAGAGGATCTCTCCGAGGCGAATTATCCGCGTACAGTTTGACGAACTGCCCTCCTTACTGCACGCCAAATTCAAAGAGCCGATTTTGCGGATTGTCGACTGGTTTGAGAAAAAGGTGCTGAGCTGTACGTTAAACGAAAGTGCCCATCGGCCGGAACCGGTATTTTTGTTCCTTGACGAAGTCCAGAATTTAGCGGCATGGGACGTGCAACTGAAATCGCTCGTGGATCATTCCACTGTCCAGGTCATGGTGACCGGCAGCTCAGCGTTACGGATTGAAATGGGCCGTGATAGCTTGGCTGGTCGAATCCATTCATTAGAAGTTGGACCGCTTCGGCTCACTGAGATCGCGGGGCTTCGCGAATTTAGCGATCTGCAGCCATTCCAGTCCGAGAATGGTTGGAAAGAGTGGTTACAACCTGATTTCTGGAGGGACCTTTCGACGTATGCCGCACGACCATCGCGGCATTAAGACAAACATTTGCCGCTTTTTCTGAGCGGGGGGCTTATCCATTGGCTCAAGCGCACGCTGAGGTGTCATGGGAGGATATCGCCCAACAATTGAATGAGACGGTCATCAGGAGAGTGATTGAGCATGATTTGAGGATTGGTGAGCGAGGACGTAAGCGAGATCAACAATTGTTGGAAGAAGTGTTTCGGATGAGTTGCCGCTATATTGGTCAACGTCCGAACCCTGCAACCTTAGCCCAGGAAGCAAGGGCATCTTTACATGCCAACATTGGACCCGAGAGAATTCGTCATTACATGGATTTCCTGGATAGCAGCTTGCTATTGCGTACCATTCAGCCCCTGGAAATTCGGAATAAGAAACGGCGTGGCTACAGCAAGCTTTGCCTCTGTGATCATGCCATTCGTGCGGCGTGGCTCCAAGAGATCATTCCGCTTGATGGAGAGTCCTTGGATCGCGCGCCTCATCTCTATGATCTCGCAGGTTATATCGCAGAAAGTACCGCTGGCTATTTCCTCGCTTCATTAGGAGGACCCTCTGTCGCCTATTTGCCGGAGCGTGGCGGGGACCTTGAAGTGGATTTTATCCTGACCATTGGCGAAAACCGGATTCCGGTGGAAGTCAAGTATCGTCGAGTTGTCGATTCAATGCGCGATACGCTTGGCTTGCGCGTCTTCATGGAAAAAGCGGCGAACAACGCGCCGTTCGGTTTGCTAATTACCCGTGATGATACGCCGAGCGTTGTTGCCGACCCGCGTATCATCACCATCTCTTTACCGGCGCTGCTCATCGTGCGTTAGTTGTTAGAACCGGGTGCCTCTATCCGCGTAAGCCGCGGTGCGAGCGCCAGGCCGCCGCAACCCAGAGAGTGTTGCGAAGGGGCTGAGCCGACGCAGCGCGGCCCAGCGCGGCCACGGGGATAGATGAAGCCGGTTCGAGTCTCTTGTCTCCAGTCTCCAGTCTCCTGTCTCTAGCTCGATAGGGAGGTGCTGCCATGTCAGCCAAAGAGTTTGGAATCATTGGCCTGGGTCGGATGGGTGGGAATCTGGCCCTGCAGGCGATCGAGAAGGGTGTGCGTGTGGTTGGGTTCACGCACGGCGGTGTCAGCCCAGAACTGATTCAGGCTCGGGTGACGCAGGCGCGTGATCTGAAGGGGTTGGCCACCGCACTGCACACGCCACGAGTGGTCTTCCTCTATATCCCAGCCGGCCCGGCGGTTGATACATTGCTTGACGAGATGACCAGGGTGCTCCAATCTGGAGACATCGTCGTCGATGGCGGCAACTCGTACTGGGGTGATTCGATTCGTCGGCATCAGCGGCTGCAGCACCAGGGGCTTGAATTCGTGGATCTGGGTACCAGCGGCGGCATTGAAGGCGCCCGGCACGGAGCCTGTTTCATGGCTGGTGGCAGCGAGGCGGCGATCCGCAGGATCGAGCCGATTCTGAAGATGCTCGCGCTGCCAGGCGGCTATGTGCATGCCGGTGGGCCAGGGGCTGGCCATTTCACGAAACTGGTCCACAATGGGATCGAGTTTGGCATGCTGCAAGCGATCGGTGAAGGGCTGGACCTGCTGGAGCATTTCCCCGAGCGGTTGAAGATCGCCAATGTGCTGGAATGCTGGCGCCACGGGTCGGTGATTCGCTCATGGCTCATTGACTTGCTCGCGCGCGCCTACCACGCCGAGGATATCAAACAGGTGCCGTCGTATGTGGAGGACACCGGCGAAGTGAACTGGCTGGTGGATGATGCGATTCGGATGGAGGTGCCGGTGCCGGTGATCGCCCAGTCGGTGATGCAGCTGTTTGCCTCGCGCGATGAGCAGAAACTGTGGGCGCGCGCGATCGCGATGATGCGTCACGGGTTTGGCGGGCATCCCTATGGGCCGTCAGCGCCGATCCGACAGGAACGGCGAACGGGTCGGATCAGCGCAGCTCCGACGCTGTCCAGCGATGGCGACTTGAAGCGCTCGACCGCCGTTCGCCGCCAGCGCACCTCGCGTGCCGCGACGCCCACGGCACCTCGCAGTCGTCGCGCCTGACACATGAGAGAATCCGGCCGACGCATCACTGCCCATCAAGACGCGGAGCGCCAGCGTCTGGAGCACGATGCGCGGCGCGAGCAGAATTGGAAGCGATGGGGACCGTATCTGTCAGAGCGCCAGTGGGGCACGGTACGCGAGGATTACTCGCCGGACGGTAATTGTTGGGACTATTTTCCCCATGAGCATGCGCGCAGCCGAGCGTATCGGTGGGGCGAGGATGGCTTGTTGGGAATCACTGACCGCGAGTGCCGGCTGTGTTTTGCGCTCACGCTCTGGAACGGGCGCGATCCGATTTTGAAGGAGCGGCTGTTCGGTCTAACCGGCCCTGAGGGCAACCACGGCGAGGATGTGAAAGAGTGCTACTTCTATCTGGACGCCACACCGACCCACAGCTATCTCAAGGCCTTGTACAAGTATCCGCTCGCAGAGTTTCCGTATCGCCAGCTCATCGAGGAAAACCAGCACCGCGGGAAAGACGCGCCCGAGTTTGAGTTAGTCGATACCGGCGCGTTCGACGGGAATCGCTACGTTGACGTGGTCGTCGAGTATGCCAAAGCCTCGCCAGACGATGTCGTCATTCGGTTGACGATGGTCAACCAGGCACCCATTCCAGCCACCTTGCATGTCTTGCCGACGCTGTGGTTTCGTAACACGTGGTCGTGGGGCTGCGGTCATGAAGGGTGCTGGCGCAAACCGCGGATTAAACCGGCCGGGAATCTGGCGCTCATCGCTGACCATGTAACGCTGGGCCGGGTTCGGTTGGAACTCGATCCTGGTCCGCGGGGCATGGTACCGACGCTGTTGTTCACCGAGAATGAGACCAACGTGCGACGGCTGTTCGGCGTTGACAACCCCAGCCCGTATGTCAAAGATGCGTTTCATGAGGTGGTGGTGCACGGCCAAGGGGATGCGGTCAACCCGAACCGGGTTGGCACGAAAGCGGCGGCGTGGTATCGGCTGGAGATCCCAGCCGGCGGTCAGCAGATCCTGCGACTCCGGTTGTGTCCAGCCGATCCCGCCACACCAGCAGCAACCACTCATGAGGTTGACGACGTGATCCAACAACGCCTTCGTGAAGCCGATATCTTCTACGCTACGACGATCCCTCACACGTTGTCCGATGAACAACGCCACATCGCACGACAGGCCTATGCCGGCCTGTTGTGGACGAAGCAGTTCTACCACTATGTCGTGAAGGATTGGCTGCAGGGTGATCCGGATCAGCCCCCGCCACCAGCCAGTCGGCTGCACGGCAGAAACGCGGATTGGTCCCACCTGTTTAACCGGGACATCATCTCGATGCCGGACAAGTGGGAGTATCCGTGGTACGCGGCCTGGGATCTGGCGTTTCATATGATCGCGTTCGCCCAGGTGGATCCGCAGTTTGCGAAGGAGCAGCTCATGTTGTTCCTGCGCGAATGGTACATGCATCCCAATGGACAGCTTCCAGCGTATGAGTTTGCGTTATCTGATGTGAATCCGCCGGTCCATGCCTGGGCGTGCTGGCGTGTCTACAAGATGACCGGCCCGCGTGGCGGGCGCGATCGACGGTTCTTGGCCCGCGCTTTTCAAAAGCTGCTGATCAATTTCACCTGGTGGGTCAATCGCAAAGACATCGAAGGCCGGCATCTGTTCGCCGGAGGATTTCTCGGGCTCGATAACATCGGGATCTTTGATCGGTCTCGGCCGCTGCCAGCCGGCGGCCACCTGGAGCAGGCAGACGGCACGGCGTGGATGGCCTTCTACTGCGCGACGATGCTGTCGATGGCGCTCGAGTTGGCAAAAGACGATCCAGTCTATGAGGACGTGGCGTCGAAATTTTTCGAGCATTTTGTGGCGATTGCGGACGCGATGAACACGCTCGGCGGGACCGGTTTGTGGCACGAGGAGGACGGATTCTACTACGACCAGCTCCATAGCGACGGACACCGTCTGCCGCTGCGGTTGCGCTCGATGGTCGGCCTGATCCCCTTGTTTGCGGTCGAGGTGCTGGAAGAATCGGTCATCGCTCGGCTGCCCGGATTCCAAAAGCGGATGCGCTGGTTTCTCGAACACCGGCAGGATCTCGCCCGGCACATCGCCTATCTGACCACCGGCAGCAACGGACAAGGACAGGGCGTGCGGTTGTTAGCCATCCCCAGTCGTGACCGGCTCGAGCGGGTGCTGCGCTACCTGCTGGATGAGCGCGAATTTCTCTCGCCGTACGGCATCCGTTCGCTGTCACGGATCTATGGCGACCAGCCCTATCGGGTTGAAGTTGACGGTCACTCGTATGACGTCGCGTATGCGCCGGGCGAATCCCCCACGGGTCTGTTCGGCGGCAACTCGAACTGGCGCGGCCCGGTCTGGTTTCCGGTCAACTATCTATTGATTGAAGCGTTGGAACGGTATCATCATTTTTACGGCGACAGCCTGCGCGTTGAGTGCCCGACCGGATCCGGCCACTGGATGACCCTCGCCGAGGTGGCGGATGAGCTGGCGCGTCGCTTGACCCGGCTATTTATGCGTAATGCACAGGGCGAGCGCCCGTTCGCCGGCCATGACCGCCGGTTCTCGGCCGACCCGGCATGGCAAGACCTGGTGTTGTTTCACGAATACTTCCACGGCGAGACCGGGCAGGGGCTTGGGGCGAGCCACCAAACCGGGTGGACCGCGCTGGTCGTCCGATGTTTGGAAAATATTGCCAGGGGAGTGCCGACCCGTCGCGTGTCGACGAGCTCGCGGACACCGCGTGCGCGACGAATCACGGTCCATGCCTGAATGTTGTCCTGCAGAGGAGAATCGGTCGCATGAAACATCGTGGAGAGGTGACGCTGGTGTTGCTGGTCGTGGTGTTTGTCGGATTGATCTGGGCGGGCAAGGCGCTTGGCATTTCACCGGCCTCTATTCAACAGGCCCTTCGCTCGTTCGGGCCCTGGGCCCCGGTCGTCTACATCCTGGCCTATGGGCAGCCGATCGTCCCGTTGCCGGCGATTGTGATGACCTCCTTGGCCGGGATTATGTGGGGATGGAAACTGGGATTTCTCGCCGCGATGGCCGGGGCGACACTGCGCGCCTGCAGCGAATTCCTCGTCGCCCGATTGTTAGGCCGTGGCGCGGTTGAACGGTTATTGAAAGGGAAAGCAGCCGCCCTGGATCAGCAACTGGCGGCGAACGGATTTCAAGCGGTGCTGATCATCCGACTGATCCCCAGCCTGCCGTTTGATCTCCTCAACTATGGGATGGGATTTTCCCGAATCGGGTTTCTGCCGTATCTGCTGGGCACGATCATCGGCATGGCGCCTGGCGGGTTTGTCTACGTGTATTTCGGCGGATCGTTGTTTGATTCGCATAACTGGTGGAAGGTGGTCCTCGCGATTGCGCTCATCGTGGGTTTGACGGTCTTCCAGCGTCGATGGAGCAAACGCCGGTCAGCCGCCTCAGGAGCCGCGACATGAACCGCCCGGATCAAGCTATTGAGGACCGCTCACGCGAGCCCCGAGTGCTTCCCGACGACGAGCACAATCGACTCCTGATCGAGCAGACGCATCCGCCTGGCTGGATCAACCCGCAGCCGCGCGGCCGGTACAATCTGGTCGTTATCGGATCTGGCACGGCCGGCCTGACCGCGGCGGCTGGTTGCGCGACGATTGGCGGGCGCGTGGCGCTCATCGAACGACACCTGACCGGCGGCGACTGCCTAGTCGCTGGCTGCGTGCCGTCGAAAGGGATCATCAGCGCCGCGCGCGTGGCCGCGACGATCGCGCGCGCCGGCGAGTACGGCATTCATGTGCCAGCCGGTGTCCGCGTCGAATTCGGCGAGGTCATGGAGCGGATGCGCCGGCTGCGCGCCCAGCTCAGCCCGGCCGATTCAGTGCACCAGCTGGTCGAACGTGGTGTCGAGGTGTACCTGGGGCAGGGCCGATTCACCGGCCGCGACACCGTCGAGGTGGATGGGCACCGCTTACAATTTGCGCGGGCCGTCATCGCGACCGGAGGCCGAGCCGAGTTACCGCCGATCCCAGGGCTGACTGAAGCCGGTTGCCTCACCAACGAGACGCTGTTTGAGCTCACCGCCCGCCCAGCCCGGCTGGTCATCGTTGGCGGCGGACCGATCGGATGTGAGATGGCGCAAGCATTCCAGCGTCTCGGCAGCCAGGTCATCCTGATTCACAACGCGGGACACATCTTGAATCGCGAGGACGCCGATGCGGCTGAGATCGTTCAGCAGGCGTTCGTGCGCGAAGGCATTGAATTGATTCTAGGCGCGAAGACGATCAAGGTTGACCGGACCGGTGACCAGAAAGTGGTCCATCTGGAGCAGCAGGGTCGGCTGATGACCGTCAGCTGTGACGAGATCTTGGTGGCGGCCGGCCGCGCCCCAAATATCGAAGGGCTTGGCCTTGAGCAAGCCGGCGTGACCTATGAGAAGTCCGGCGTGCAGGTCAATGATTTCCTGCAGACCACCAATCCGCGGATCTATGCGGCCGGCGATGTGGCCAGCCCGTTCAAATTCACGCACACCGCCAATGCGCTGGGCCGGATGGCGCTGGTCAACGCGCTGCTGTGGGGGCGGGGCCGGGCCAGTCGGCTGGTGATTCCGTGGTGCACCTACACCGACCCAGAGATCGCGCATGTGGGATTGTACGAGTCGCAGGCGCAACAGCAGCAGCTCAAGGTCAAGACACTCACGGTGCCGCTGAGCGAGAATGACCGCGCGGTGCTCGACGGTGAATCAACCGGGTTTGTCCGGGTCCATCTGCGGGCTGGGACCGGCCAGATCCTCGGAGCGACCGTCGTGGCCGCGCACGCCGGCGATCTGTTGACCTCTTTCACGCTGGCGATGGGTCGGCGAGCCGGTGTGGGGTCGTTGGCCAGCGGGATCTATCCGTATCCCACGCAGTCTGAGGCGATCAAGAAATTGGCCGGCGTGTATCTGCAGTCGAAGCTCACCCCAGGTGTGAAAAAACTGCTGGGTCGGGTCCTGTCGTTTCGCCGCTGAATCCGGCAGAAGCGATTCGTGAACAGGTGTACCAGTGTACCGGTGAACAGGTGGGACCCGTACACGAATCGGAGAAACAACTTGTGGGAGTGAAGATGCAAAGGGGATTTGTTTCGATCGTCCTGCTTGGAATCCTTGGGCTGGTGGCAAGCCCAGCGAGCGCCGCAGACCAGATCGATGTGGCGCCACTTGATCAGCTTTTGCATGCGACGGTGCATGAGGATCAGGTGGACTATCACGCGGTCGCGCAGCAACGACAGCAGCTCGACGCCTATTTGAATCAGGCGAAGGATCTACGCCCAGAACTGTTCCCAACTGCTCAAGCGCAGATGGCGTTTTGGATCAACACCTACAACGCCACCGTC
Organism: Candidatus Omnitrophota bacterium; assembly: GCA_023247275.1. Lineage (GTDB taxonomy): Bacteria > Omnitrophota > Gorgyraeia > Aquiviventales > Aquiviventaceae > JAHFGT01. Next base: position 18,342 of record JAHFGT010000014.1, on the reverse strand, counting down.
ATCAAGGCGGTGATCGACCATGCGCCGGTGCGTTCGGTGAAAGAGATCAGCGGATTTTTTGACAAGCTCCGGTATCCGGTTGCTGGCCAGCAGTTGACCCTCAACGAGATCGAGGCCCGAGGCCGGGCGCTGGGCGATTCCCGCATCCACTATGGGATCGTCTGCGCGTCATCCAGTTGCCCGCCGATTCGAGCCGAAGCCTACCAGCCAGATCGGGTCATCCAACAGCTTGAGGACCAGGCCCGCCGGTTTCTGAACAATCCCAGTCAGGGCGTTCGGGTTGATGGCACGACCCTCTGGGCCTCAAAAATCTTTGATTGGTATGCCGCCGATTTTATGCCGTCCGGCCGGTTCGGGGTGCTGCACCGACCGCAGACCGCTGACGTGGCTCCGGTTATTCTGCCCTACCTCGAGCCTGCGCTGGCGCAGCAGGTGCAGGCCCAGCCGCTGAAGCTGAAATTCATGGCGTATGACTGGACGCTGAACCACATCAGGGACAGCCACTCATTTTCTGGCGGACCGCCAGGAACCCCCCCATAATAAGTAGAGAGGCAGCGGCCGGTCTGCCTCGTTTGTGTGTAGATGAAGATTCTCGTACCGCGCGCAATCTTGTTATAATGGCGGGACTTAGAGACCCAGATGCAAACAGAAATTTCGCGGACGTTGACCACACTCATCAATCTGCTCCAAGCGTTCGGCTGGATTGCGCTGACCGCCTTTAGCCTACATCATCTCTGGCTGTTGGGGATGTGGGTTCGCCAGCGTCACCAGGCGCCACGCCCGGCGGGCACATTCGCCACGCTGCCGATGGTGACCGTCCAGTTGCCCACCTTTAATGAGCGCTACGTCATCAGTCGGCTGCTCGACGCGGTGTCCAAGTTGGACTATCCGCGCGACCGGCTCGAAATTCAGGTGCTCGATGATTCAACCGACGAGACAACCGCGTTGGCGGCTCAGCACGTCGCTGCTCTGAAAGCGCAAGGGTTCCAGATCAGTCTGTTGCATCGACAGCGGCGAGGCGGGTTTAAGGCTGGCGCGTTAGCCGACGGACTGGCCATCGCGCAAGGGGAGTTTGTCGCGCTGTTCGACGCAGACTTCGTGCCGCCACCAGACTTCCTGCGCCGGACCGTCCACTATTTCACTGACCCATCGGTCGGCATGGTGCAGACCCGGTGGGGCCACCTGAACCGGTTCGACTCGTTCCTCACCCGGGCCCAAGCGCTCATGCTCGACGGCCATTTTTTGGTCGAGCAGGTCGCGCGGTCGCGCAGCGGCTATTTTTTCAACTTCAACGGCTCGGCTGGGATCTGGCGCAAACAGACCATCGTGGATTCGGGCGGGTGGCAACCGGATACGCTGACCGAGGATCTGGATCTCAGCTATCGGGCGCAGCTGCGCGGCTGGAAATTTCGTTATCTACCGGATGTGGTCTGTCCGGCCGAGCTGCCAAGCCATATGAGCAGCCTCAAGGCCCAGCAGTTTCGCTGGACCAAAGGGTCCATCCAGACCGCGATGAAGCTGCTCCCGTCGGTCTGGCGGAGCGATCGGCCGCTGCGGGTCAAGTTCGAATGTTGTTTTCATCTCGGCAACTGGTTTCACTACCCGCTCGGCGTCTTGGTGACCCTGTTGGTATTGCCCTCGCTCATCATGAGCTGTTCGCCGCTGGGCACCCCGCGCAGCATCGAAGAGTGCCGTGGGTTGGCCGGCCTCCTGTTGTTTTCGACGACGCTGTTATTCCACCTGGTGGTGCAGTGGCAAGTCGGACTGCCCTGGTGGAGCTTGCTCACCGAGGTTCCAGCGCTCATGGCGATCAGTGTTGGGATTGCGATCAGCAACAGTCGGGCCATTTGGGAAGCGATCTGCGGCACCCCGTCGTCATTCCACCGGACGCCGAAGTACAACGGCCGATGGCGCCTGGCCACCAGCGGGTATCGCGCGCATCCTTCAGGCGCGAAGTGGTGGTGGACCGAAGTCGGTCTGGGGATCTATGTCAGCGTCGCGGTCTGGTACGCGGCCGCCCGTTCGCTCTACGGAGCGGTGCCGTTTCTGTTGCCGCTGTCCATCGGATTGCTCTATACGGGTCTGAGTTCCTTTGAGTCGCCAGGCTCGTTCAAGGGCAAGGCCAGCCAGCCGGTCATGTCGTTGGGTTCAAGCGAATTGGGACAACTGGAGAAGGTGGCATGATCCCACCACCTGCGGCGGCTGCCACCGGCAGCCCGGCAACTGAGGGAATCAGCCAAGTCGTTGTCATGAGCAATCGTCAGCAGAGTCGTTGCCGTGCCACGCCGAAGGCGTGGCAGCCACAGGTGGTGGGATGAATCAAACCCGCCGTCAGCACTCTGCAGGGATCGTCGCGCTCGCACTCCTACTGACCGGCAGCGGATGTTACGGGCCATTTAACCTGACCCGTCGGCTGTACCATTGGAACCAACAGATTGGCGATAAATGGGAAAATGAGCTGGTCTTCCTCTTATTATTGTTGCCCTATGGGTTTTCGTCGACGGCGGATGCGGTTGTCTTTAACGCGATGGAGTTTTGGACCGGCAACAACCCGGTCCCGCCGCTCTCCGCCGATCCGACCCTGGCCAGCCGCCGAATTGTTCGAGGCGATGAGGCGGTCCTCCTTACCCGCGAGCGCGCCGGCGCTGCGCCGGCGCTGGTCATTGAGCGGTTTCATCAGGGCCAGCGCATCGACGCGATGCGGCTCGAGCGCCACCCAGGCAGCGGGACGTTCGCGACCGACCTTGATGGCCGGGTGATCCGAGTCGCTCGGTTGATGCCAGACGGCCAGCTCTTCATCATGGATGGCACTGGCCGTCGGATCGCCGCCTATTCGCCCCGCACCATGGGATGGCCTATGTGGCGACGCGGACTCCATTCGAAGGAGTTGGAACAGGGCCATCCCGTGGTACGGGGTTCGTCTGATCAGCTCGCCCAGATCAGCACGACCACCGCAATACGATGAGCACCGCGCACGCCGCGACCGCCGGCCATGTCCAGACCACGACGGCCACCGGAATCCCCAACGGCAAGTTGGGGATGTGGGTGTTTTTGGCGTCTGAGGTGATGTTTTTTACCGGTTTAATCGGCGCGTATATTGTCCTACGCATGGGCAATCCGGCCTGGCCTGGGTCGGATGGGCATCTGAGCGTGCCGCTGGGCACCGCCAATACGTTTATCCTCCTCTGCAGTAGTGCGACCGTGGTCCTGGCGCTTGGGGCAGACCAGGAAGGCGCCATCGCCAACGTTCGTGGATGGCTGCTGATGACCATTCTTCTGGGGCTGGCGTTTCTGGGAATTAAGATCGGCGTCGAATACGCCAGCAAAATCGAACACCACATCTTCCCCAGCACGAATGTGTTTTGGTCCTGCTACTATACGCTGACTGGGTTCCACGGATTGCATGTCCTCGCTGGGGTGATCTTCAATCTCTGGGTGCTGGCGACGACGTTCAACGGCTCGGCGTGGCCGGATCAGCACCGGCGGCTGGAGTTTGCCGGGCTGTATTGGCATTTCGTGGATATCGTCTGGCTGTTTCTGTTTCCGCTGCTGTATCTGTTCTGATGACCCACCCGGCGAGCGGCACGCGCACCTATCTGGCCATCTGGGTCTGGTTGGCCGGGCTGATGCTGCTCAGCGTCGTCTTAGCACAGTTGGCGATCAGCAAGACCGCCATCGTGCTGATTGTGCTCGGGTTGTCCACGATCAAAGCCCTCTTGGTCGCGTTGTACTACATGCACCTGAAGATCGACCGCCGCCTCTTGACCTTCATTGCCCTGGTGCCGTTTATCATCGTGCTGTTTGCGCTCGGCGTGTTGTGCTCGAGCCGATTCGTCCGCCTGTAAAGGTAAAGGACCGTCACTTCCACAGCGGAAGTGACGGTCACTTTACGAAACGAAAACACCTGACGCGAGAAACGCGTCAGGTGTTGTGGTGTTGAAAAGGTATTAGGACGAAACCGTGGTCAAGCGGGGCAAGCTAGGCATGACCACAGGGGCGCGTCGTGGTGCAGGAGCCGGTTCGATTGCTGGCAGGCGGGCCGGGTTACCTTGTGGCAACCGGATCCGAGTCGCCAGCCTCATGGCGGCCAGCACACGGATCATGACGTACGTGATATCAAACTCCCACCAGCGCAGCCCATGGGCGGCAGAATGCAGGTACGCATGGTGGTTGTTGTGCCAGCCTTCGCCGTACGAGACCAGCGCGACCCACCAGTTATTCGTGGAGCCTTCGTTGGTGTCAAACGTTTTATAGCCCCACAGATGCGCGGCCGAATTGACCAGCCAGGTTCCATGGTAGACGAACACGGTGCGCAAGAACAGCCCCCACACCAACCACGACCACCCACCAAGGACGAAAAGGACGAACCCCAGGGCGACCGCTTGCAGGACTTGCGTGCGATTCAGCCATTGGTGCACCGGATCCTTGGCCAGCTCAGGCGCATACTGCCAATACTTCGTGGGATGGTCGAGCACTTCATCATATGCGAACAGCCACAACAGATGCGCCCACCAAAACCCGCGCGTGGGGCTGTGAGGATCTTGCGGCCGGTCTGAGAACGCGTGGTGGACACGATGCGTCGCCACCCATTTGATAGCGCCCCCTTGGAGGGCTAGGGAGCCGCACAGCGTCAGCAGGTATTCCAGCCATTTCGGGACTTGAAAACTGCGGTGCGCCAGCAGCCGATGAAAACACAGCGTGATGCCAAGGCCAGTGACCAACTGCAGCGCGATAAAGACCCAGAAACCGCTCCAGGTGAATGTCCAGAAGGCGAACACAGCGCCAAGGTGGATAATCGCAATCCCCAGAGCGATGGGCCATTTGTGTTTGAGGTCGACCTGTGCCACCGCGACCGGAGCTGAGATCATGCACCCTCCTTCAGGGCGAGCATTCTGCTACACAGGTAATACATTTCAACAGTATAGCAATTTTTCGTCGGGGATACCAGAAGTCATTTCAATCCCTGTAAAAAGTCCGCCATTCAGTACCGTTCGATCTGGCGGAGGAGGCAGTAGACCAGCCGGTGTTGGACCAGCAGTCTGGTGAGCGATTGCCGCAGCGACAGCAGGGCATCCTCATCTGAGCAGCCCAGCTGTGCGGCCGTGGCCGCAGCGGTATAGAAATGGAAGAAGTAGGCATCGATGACTTGCTGCTGTCTGGCTGGGAGCTTGCGCACCGTACCGTACACAAGATCCTGGTGAAACTCATTGAGAAATTCATACGGGACACATCGTAAGTAGCTGTAGGGGGTTAAGATTCGTTGGCGCGGATCCGGAGGATCTTCCAACCGACAATACGCAGCATGGATTAATGGCCACAACCGCTCACGCAGCCACTGACTGAGGAGTGGCACCTGGGGTGTCTGGGCGAATTCCAGGACACAGTCGCGAAACAGGTCATGGACCAATCGAGAGTAGTCCTTGTCGGTGACCGCCCGATAATCGCCTCGCATGCCCAGCTTCTGCCGTGGATTGCGGGGAATGAATCGACACCCCTCAGTTGAGAGCAGGTAGTCCCAGCACGCTGTCGCCCAGGTGAACAACGGCTGGAATTCATTCACCAGCTCTTGGTACTCCTGTCCCAGCGCCCCACCTGGATTGGCGTGATGGCGGCGGAAAATCTGTGCGACCAGCGCTTCGACATTCGGCAGTTTGCCTCGCTGGATCACCGAGAGAGGCGGCTGCGTAAAGACCTGTGGCAAAGCTATTTCCAATGCAGGCTCGTCCTGCACATGGATAAGATCCTGCTGCTCCACAGGCTCTATGATTAACCCCAGCTCAATCATCGACGACGGCACACTCGCTCTGCAATTTGCGCTTGCTTCACGATGATCCAACCGCTAGTCTAGCATGAGCCTATTGGAGCGACAAGGGTCATGAAATGGTTGGTCTACGCGACAATAGCCTGCTGGGCCGTCACCCTCTGGGGCTGGCTGGGCGTCTTCGCCGCGAAAGGGTGGGCGACGAAGCTCCAGCGGACCGTTCCCACGACAGCCGTGACGGTGGTGGCGGTGCTGCTGGGCGGGCTGCTGACCGTGTTACAGACCTCGTATGCGTTCTCAGGGGAAGCGCTGGTCGCCACAGTCACCACCAAGCCGGTCAGACCCACTGAATTCGAGCTGAGCTATGTTCCGGCTGGACAACCGGTCAGCGCCGCGACCTTGATGAGGCTGCGCGGAGACCAATGGGCGATCATGGGCGGGGTGATTAAATGGCATCCATGGCTGACAGCGCTGGGTGTGTCCAGTTACCATAAACCGATCGCGGTGCGCGGCCAGTATGCCGACCTGCACCAGGAACAGTCGCACCTGCCGTCGATCTATCCGTTGGCCACTGACATGGACCATGTCTGGGAGGCGGTGTATTGGTTAGACCCGTATCTCCCGTTTATCGAAGCGGTGTATGGTTCTTCCGCCTACGCGTATGCCGAGCCCAACGCCACGTACCGTGTGTCTGTGACGCCCTCTGGGTATGTGATTAAGCGGGTGTCCCGGCAACTTCATTAGGGAGTCGACGGCTTTACAGTCGACGATCTCTCATGTTAGAATAACGCGTTGCTTCGACATCGTACCGTACGCCACACGGTTGTGTTGTTGACCGTCACCTACCTGTTACAAGATCTCACCGTCCGTCTGTCTTCATGCCTCGCACGGGTTGCGGCATGAACAGCGGTTCGATTCCGTCCCAGGAGCTTGCGGCATGATCGCTCGATACACTTCACCAGAGATGGGCAACGTCTGGAGCGATGAGCGCCGGCTGCAAGCGATGATCGATGTGGAGTTGCGGGTGCTGGAAGCGCAGGCGCGCCTCGGCCTGGTCCCGCGACAAGCGGTGGCCGCGTTCCGTCGAGCCTGCGCCGCGCCGGCCCAGCGCCAGCAGACAGCGCGCGCTGATCTAGCGCAGATTCAGCGACGAGAGGCGCGCACCCGCCACGACGTCATCGCGTTTATCGAACAGCTGGAGACTCGGCTGGGCCGGTACGGTCGATACCTGCACCTCGGACTCACTTCGAGCGACGTGCTCGACACGTCGCTGGCGGTTCTGCTGCGCCAAGCCACCGCGCTGCTGCTGGATGATCTGCGCCAGCTACTCACGGCGCTGGCTGCCCAGGCTCGGCGGCACAAGCGGACGCTCATCATCGGTCGTACCCATGGCGTGCATGCTGAGCCGACCACCTTTGGGCTCAAGCTCGCGATGTTCTACGAGGCGTTGAGTCGGCACCAGACCCGGCTGCGCGCGGTACAGGATGAAATCAGCGTCGGAAAAATTTCCGGCGCGGTGGGGACATTCGCTAATGTGAACCCGCGCGTTGAGCAGCAGGTGTGCCGAGCCCTGCACCTGCGGCCCGCGCCGATCTCCACCCAAATCGTGTCGCGCGATCGTCATGCCGCCTATGTCGCCAGCCTGGCGCTGGTCGGCGCCAGCCTGGAGCAACTCGCTGTCGAGATTCGCCATCTGCAACGCACCGAAGTCCGCGAGGCCCAAGAACCGTTCGGGGACGGGCAGAAGGGTTCGTCGGCGATGCCGCACAAACAAAATCCGATCGCCTGCGAGCGGGTGACCGGCTTAAGCCGGCTCTTGCGCGGGTACGCGGTCGCCGCGATGGAAAACGTGGCGTTGTGGCATGAGCGGGACATCAGCCATTCGTCCGTCGAGCGGATCATCCTGCCGGATGCGACCATCGCGCTCGATCATATGCTCCGGACGATGACCGAGGTCGTCCGCGGATTGGCGGTCTCTCCCGAACAGATGCGGGCGAACTTGGATAGCACCCGCGGGGCGGTCTTTTCCGGGCAGGTGCTGCTGGCGCTGATGCGTCACGGGCTGTCACGGACGCAGGCGTATGAGCTGGTGCAGCGCTGCGCATTGGCGGCGTGGCGCAACGGCCAGGCGCTGCGCCAAGTCCTGGTCGCTGATCCAGCGATCCGGCGTCATCTCACACCGGATGAGATTCAACGGTGCCTGGACCCGCAGGCCCACCTGCGTCATGTCGATCGCATCTTCCGTCGGGTGGGCCTGTGAAATGGAGACCAGAGACCAATATCCGGCGGTCGGACGCGGTGACGTGGTGAAGCGCACAATGTTGTGTGGGGCACGACCGCTCGCGACAACGCCGGTGTTTGTTGTCTCTTGTCTCTTGTCTCTTGTCTCTTGTCTGATGCTTTCTGGCTGTGTCCGGCGATCACTCACGATCCGCACCGAGCCGCCAGGGGCGCTGGTCTATCTAAACGACAAACTGAAGGGCGAAAGCCCGGTGACCTATGACTTCGAGTGGTATGGGTGGTATCGCGTGATGATCCGAAAAGACGGGTATCAGCGGCTGGATGACCACAAGCTGCTGCGGGCGCCGATCTACTTGTGGATTCCGGTCGACTTGGCAATGGAGCTGTTGCCGTTTCCGATTCCTGACCGGCATACCTGGTCGTATACGTTGGTGCCGAGCGAACCGTTACCGACACCGGTGCCACCTGAGGTGAGCCCGCCAATTCAACAGCCTATCGCGGAGCCAGCGGACGGCTCGACACCATCGACTGATCACCCATCCACCCCGGAGCCGATCGATGCAACAAGGTGAAAAGCTGTATGAAGGCAAGGCGAAGATCCTGTACGCGACCAATGATCCGACGCTGGTGATCCAGTACTTTAAAGACGACGCGACAGCGTTCAATGCGCAAAAGCGTGGCACGATCGTCGATAAGGGCGTGTGCAACAACCTGATTTCGTGCGCGCTGTTCCAGTATCTGGAAAGCCGCGGGGTGCCGACCCATTTTGTGCGCAAGCTGGACGACCGATCGATGCTGGTCAAGCGGCTGGGGATCATTCCGCTGGAAGTGACGATGCGCAACATCACCGCCGGCGGCATGTCCCGCTTGCTGGGAATCGACGAGGGGATGGTGCTGCAGCGGCCGGTGTTCGAGTGGCATTACAAAAGCGATCCGCTGGGCGATCCGTTGATCAACGATGATCATATCCTGGCGCTGGGGGCTGCGACGCCACAGGAGCTGGCCGCCCTCCGGAGCCAATCCGAGCGAATCAACCAGTTGCTCAAAGAATATTTCAGCGCGCGCGGCATTGATCTGGTCGATTTCAAGTTGGAGTTCGGTCGGCTAGCCACCGGCGCTGGACAACCGCCTGGTCCGGGACAGGGGACCATCCTGCTCGGCGATGAAATCTCTCCGGATACCTGCCGATTTTGGGAACAGGGCACCCGGCGCAAGCTGGACAAAGATCGGTTCCGCCGCGATCTTGGTGATGTCGAGGCTGCGTACCAGGAAATGGTCAAGCGCGTCGTCGGGCCGGCCGGCTCCTCGACCGCTGCCACGGCGTCGGGCAAACCGACCGCTGTCTGACAAGGAGCGACCAGATGTCATGGGCGATGGGGCTAGGCGTGATCGGACTGCTCGTCGGTGTGTCGTTGGTGGCGAGCGGGGAACAGCGGTATGCGCGCGCGGTCATCCTGCTGGGAATTCTGATGCTCGCGAGCGGTGTGGTGGCTGGTGCCATCCGGATCGTGCCGGCCGGTCACGTCGGTGTCATCGATCTGTTCGGTCAGGTCAACCCGACCGCGCTCAAGAGTGGGTTGCGATTCGTGAATCCACTGGCGCATGTGATCCCGATGTCGGTCCGGACGCTCGAGGATAAGGAAGTCATGAGCGTGCCGTCGAAAGAAGGGCTGACGATTGACCTGGAAATTTCAGCGTTGTTCCATCTTGCGCCGGAGAAGGCGGTCGACGTGTACCGCACCGTCGGCGTGCACTACGCGGATGTCCTGTTTGTGCCACAGTTCCGCGCGGCGGCCCGCGGCGTGACCGGTGGCAGCGAATCGCGCGCCCTGTACACGTCGGAGCGCGAGGCGCTGGGGCGGACGATCCTCGAACATCTACAGGAGCTGGTCGGCGATCGGGGGATTGTCGTCGAGAACATCCTCCTCCGAAAGGTCGCCTTGCCGGTCACCGTGCGCGATGCGATCGAGCAGAAATTGAAAGCCGAGCAGGAGTTTGAGCGGATGAAATTCGTGAATCAGCGAGAAGAGATGGAGGCCGAGCGCAAGCGGATTGAAGCGAAAGGGGTGCGCGATTCGCAGGCCGTCATCACCGAGACGCTGACGCCCGAATACCTCAATTATCTGTGGATCAAGAATCTGGCCGATAACAACAGTGTGATCTACGTGGCCACCGAGGCGAACATGCCGTTGTTCCGCCCGGTAGAATCTCGGCCCCCTGTGAAACCGCCGGCCGCGCCGAATAAGTCCGCACCGGCTCAATAGCCAAGGAACCATGATCCCACCACCTGCGGCGGCTGCCACCGGCAGCCCTGCAACTGAAGGAATCAGCCAAGTCGTTGTCATGAGCAATCGTCAGTGGAGTCGTTGCCGTGCCACGCCGATGGCGTGGCAGCCGCAGGTGGTTGGGATGATCCCACCACCTGCTGGGTTTCGCCGTCAGATGGTTTGGAGACGCCAGCCGGCGAAACGGCCGCTGGCCGGCAGCGTGTTTATCAGGGCCAGCGGCCGGCCGTCGGCCAGCCAGCAGGTGGTGGGATGAAAGCCAAAGTGATCATCACCTTAAAGCCCGGACTGCTGGACGCGCAGGGCAAGACCATCAAAGGCGCGTTGGAGTCGCTGGGATTCCGCGGCGTCGGTGAGGTCCGGATGGGCAAGTACATCGAGATCGAGCTGGCGAATGGCCGAGCGGCCGCCACGAAACGCTTGATCGAACAGATGTGCCAGAAGTTGCTCGCCAACCCGGTTGTTGAGCAGTACCGCATCGAGCTCGACTGATGGCGGCAGCCGCGGAGCATCCAGTCCGGCCGCGATCGATCTTCTGGAGTCGTGAGGCGTATCGCCGAGCCGCCAGCGCGAGCGTGCCGTCAATGCTGTGGTATCTGGCCGGGCTGATCACGTTGACGGCGATCGTGGTGACCTTCGCGGTGCAACCGGTGTTGGTGCAGCGGTTGGATCAGCTCGAAGCCTGGATGCTGCGGTATCTGCCGGAATTTTCGATCCATCATGGGGTTGTAACCAGCGCGGTGCCGCAGCCGTATGTCGTCAAAACCAAGGAACTCGTCTTTACCTTGGATACCACCGGCCAGACCACCGAAGTGGATCCAACATATCCATACGCGGTGCTGTTGACCCGGCAGCAGCTGGTGGTGCGCTCCCCAGACGGAATCGACCAGCGCGATATGTCGCAGCTCGATGGACTGGTCGTGGATGCGCCGATGATCGAGCGTGTGACCGAAGGGCTGCGATCCTGGATCTGGGTCATCGTCGGGCTGGCGGCCGGGATCGTCTTGGCGGCCGTGCGGCTTGGGCAGATCCTGCTCGGTACGCTCCTGATGCTGTTGGTCTCGGCGCTGCTCCACCGACGACTGCGCTACGCGGCGCTGTTTAATCTTGGGGTGTATGCCTTGACGGTGCCCACGCTGCTGGATCTGTTGGGTGTGGGCAGTCTGGGATTTCCGTACGCCTGGTGGCTATCGTGCGGCGTGTACGCTGGGTATTTGATCTGGGCGGTGCTGGCCCAGCCTGTGCCAGCCCGCGAGATGGCGCCCAGTGCGTGATGAAGAAGATCTGGGTCCACAAGGCGAAGTCGTTTGAGGACGCTGAGGCGTTTGACGTCCGGTTCTGGCGTCGGGCTGGAGCGGCCGCTCGATTTGAAGCGAGCTGGGCCATGGTCGGCGAGTGGCTGAAGCTGCGAGGCAAGTCAGGTGATCAGCCGCTAAGGTCAAGCATCTCGTGGTCGGTGCTCACGCCGTCATCTTTTATGCGCAGCCACGGTTCACGAAAGATTTGGACGTCTGGATTCCGATGACCCTGAATAGTTCTCAGCATGTGTACGACGCTTTGAAGGTGTTTGGCGCCCCACTGAAGGGGATTGCTCCCAAAGATTTTGAAGATCCTCAGATGATTCTCCAAATTGGTGTCACGCCAGTGAGGATTGATATTCTGATGACGCTGCCTGGGGTGTCACCAGAGGAGGCCTGGGCCCATCGGACGCCAAGCCACTATGGCAAGGAGCCGATCAACATTCTGGGGAAGGCTGAATTAATTGCGGCCAAGAAAGTCGCTGGGAGACCTCAGGACAAGCTAGACATCACAAAGCTGCTCCGTCGTCCTCAACCGAAAAGAAATCGATGAAATTCGGTATTATCGTGTTCCCAGGGTCCAACTGTGATCAGGACTGCTTGTATGTCCTGCGCGATGTGCTGAAGCAGTCCGCGGTCCGGTTGTGGCATCAGTCGACCGATCTGCACGGGTGTGAGGCGGTCGTGCTGCCAGGCGGGTTCAGCTATGGCGACTATTTGCGCACCGGGGCGATCGCGCGGCTGTCGCCGGTCATGGACGCGGTCAGCGCCTTTGCGAAGGACGGCGGGTTGGTGCTGGGGATCTGCAACGGCTTTCAAATTCTGCTCGAGACTGGGTTGTTGCCCGGCGTCATGAGCCGCAACACCAGCTTGCGATTCATCTGCCGGTTTGTGAATCTGCGGGTGGAGCGGACCGATACGCCGTTTACGAACCGGTGCGTTGAAGGCCAGATCCTGCGGCTGCCGATCGCCCATAACGAAGGCAACTACACCGTCGACGAGCAGACGTTGAAATCGATCCAGGCGAATCGACCCGTCGACTCGTCCCAAGCGAGCGAAGCGAGTCGAGGGACTCGCTCAGGGTTCCGTCCCACGGGCAAAGCCCGTGGGACTTCACAAGTGGTGTTCCGCTACTGCGACGCGCAGGGCCAGCTCACCGACGCGGCCAATCCGAATGGCTCGATCGACGCCATCGCTGGGCTGTGCAACCCGGCCGGCAATGTGCTGGGGCTGATGCCACACCCAGAGCGAAGCGCGGAACCCGCACTCGGCTCGTCTGACGGCCGGCTCATCTTCGAGTCGATGATTCAATCGCTGACCCATGCCTAGAACCGGTTCTCGTGTGATGTCGCAACAAATCCGCGTGCGGGGCAACCAGAGCAGGGCGCGGGGCGAGCACCCCCCACCCCCCACCCCCTACCCCGCACCTCTCTCCGCTTCTGGGGCCAGCGTTTCGCTGGAGCAGCTCAAACGCGTGGCGCGGTCGCACAATCTGACCGGCGAGCAATGGAACCATGTGGTGCGACTCCTCGGACGTCAGCCAACGCTCACTGAGGTTGGAATCTTTGGCGTCATGTGGTCAGAGCACTGTTCGTACGGAAGTTCGAAGATTTATCTGCGCACATTACCCACCAGCGGCAAGCGGGTCCTGGTGCCGGCCGGTAAGGAGAACGCCGGGCTGATCGACCTGGGCGATGGGTTGGCGGTCGCGTTCAAAATCGAATCGCACAACCATCCCTCAGCGGTCGAACCGCACGCAGGCGCTGCCACCGGCGTCGGTGGAATCCTGCGTGACATCTTCACGATGGGCGCGCGGCCGATTGCCCTCTTAAACTCGCTGCGATTTGGACCGCTCGACGATCCGCGCACGCGGTTTTTGTTGACCGGGGTGGTGCGTGGGATCGCCGACTATGGCAACTGCACCGGCGTTCCGACGGTGGGCGGGGAAATTGCGTTCGATGACTGCTACCGCGAGAATCCGCTGGTCAATGTGATGTGTCTCGGGTTGGTGGAGCGGGGCCGGATCGCGCATGGGGCGGCCAAGGGCGTGGGGAATCCGGTGCTGTACGTCGGCTCGTCGACCGGGCGCGATGGGTTGGGGGGCGCCAGCTTTGCCTCGCGTGAAATCACCGACAGCTCAGAGGCTGACCGGCCGGCGGTGCAGATTGGGGATCCGTTCGCCGAGAAGTGTTTGATCGAGGCGACGCTGGAAGCGCTCGCCAGCGGTGCGGTCATTGGCCTCCAAGATATGGGGGCGGCCGGGCTGACCTGCTCGACGTGCGAGATGCCGGCCCGTGGCGGCACCGGGATCGAGATCGACGTAGCCCAGGTGCCTCGGCGCGAATCCGGCATGACGCCGTATGAAGTGATGCTGTCCGAATCGCAAGAGCGGATGCTGTTGGTGGTCAAGCGTCAGCGACTGGAATCGATCAAACAGATCTTCGCCACGTGGGGGTTGCATGCGGTTGAGATCGGCCGGGTGACCGCCGACCATCGGCTACGGGTCAAGGACCATGGCCAGCTTGTGGCCGAGATTCCGGTGCGAGCGCTGGCTGATGAAACCCCGGTGTATCGTCGACCGGTCCAGCGGCCAGCCGATCTGACCGCTGCGCAACGGCTGCCGCTTCACGCGCTGCCGCAGCCGCGAGACTGGGCCGGGACGCTGAAGCAGCTGTTGGCTTCGCCGACGATCGCGAACAAGTCGTTCGTCTACGAGCAGTATGATCATATGGTGCAGACCAGCACGGTGGTGTTGCCAGGCCGGGCGGATGCGGCGGTGTTGCGGCTCAAAGGCGCCAACAAATGGCTGGCGGCCACAACAGACGGCAACGGCCGGTACTGTTATCTGGATCCATGTGAGGGCGGCAAGCTGGCGGTCGCTGAGGCCGCGCGCAATGTGGCGTGCGTGGGTGCTGTCCCCTTGGCGATCACCGACTGTTTGAACTTCGGCAACCCTGAAGATCCGCAGATCATGTGGCAGTTCAAAGAGTGCGTGCGGGGCATCGCGCAGGCGTGCCGAGCATTCGGCACGCCAGTGACCGGCGGCAATGTGAGTTTCTACAATGAAAGCCCGCGCGGGGCGATCGATCCCACGCCGGTCATCGGCATGATTGGACTGATTCAGACAGCAGACAGCAGACAGCAGACATCCGGACAGGCGGAACAACATGGTGGGCCGGTGACGATGGGATTCAAAGGAGCCGGCGACGCGATTGTGCTGCTGGGGACGACACGACAAGAGCTCGGCGGCAGCGAGTATGTGTCGCTCGTGCATGGTCGACGTGCCGGCAAGCCGCCTCGAGTGGACCTGGCCGCTGAGCGCGCGCTCCAGCGGTGGTTGGTGGCTGCAGCCGCTCGAGGCTGGTTACGGTCAGCGCACGACTGCTCAGACGGCGGGCTGGCGGTGGCGATCGCTGAGAGTTGTGTCGCGGATGCGGAGCATCTGATCGGAGCCACGATCCAGCTCTCGCGCGTGCGAGCGACACCGCGCATCCGGACCGATGCGCTGTTGTTTGGAGAATCGGCCGGGCGCGTGGTGGTCAGCTGCGCCGCCTCGATCGTCGACCCGCTACTCACGTCGGCTCGTCAACACCACGTGCCGGCTACGATCATCGGCCAGGTCGGCGGTGAGCGACTCATCATGGGGAATGTCATTCAGGTTCCAGTCGGCGAACTCAACGACAGCTGGCGGCAAGGGCTTGTCAGCCGACTGCGCGTGACAGCGACATAACGCGGAGGTCACCCGGGATGCGACGGCTTGCACAACTGGTGATCGTCGTAGCAGGCTCAGGAATCTTAGCGAGTCCGTGTGCGGCCCAAGAAGGGTTCTATGGGCTGGGTCAACAGCGGGTCGAATTGCGACGCATCGCCGCTGCAGGCGAGCAGGTCGCTGACCCGGACAATTGGCAACAGCTTCCGGATCTAGGCCAGCGGCAGCGGGTCTGGGTATCCAAACAGGTCGAGCTTGGGCCGGAAGATATCCTGGGAATCGAAATCTCCCAGCATCCGCAGCCGACGCGCAACCGACCGTACCTGATGACGGTGCAGATCAAACGGACCGCGTGGGACCGACTGGAATCGCTGAATGACGCATTGCGCGAGCAGCGGATCGTCGTGGTGCGGCATCACGCGGTCATTCCTGCTGGCGCACCCTTGTCAAAGACTGAAGTGGAGCAACTGATCGATGGGTTGGTCCCAGGGCAGGCGCCAGACCAGGGCGCCGTGGCCACCGCGTATCGACAGTGGCTCGCACAGTGGGTAGAGGACCATCCTGACGACGGGGTCGCGCTCTGGCGTTTAGTCGAAGCGTATCGCACTAGCGGCCATGTCAGTGACTGCGAAACCATTCCCCAGTTGTTGGAGCGGATTGCGCCAGCCGCTGAGCTGATCCCCGGGGCGATCGGGTCGATCGCCGACTGTTATGCGAATGCGGCCGCCTACCCGCGCGCCATCGACCTGTACCGGCAGGCGATCGAGACTGGCGGAGACGATGAGGCCGGCTTGCGGATTCGGCTGGCTGATGTGTACTGGGCCACCGGCGACCAGCCGCAAGCGGTCGATCAATTGGAGCAGGCGCAGACGCTACTGCGCGAGGTGGCGGCTCACCAAACCGCCATGGCCAAGGATGTCGAGCAACAGTTGCGTCGGTATCGCACCGCCCAGCGCTCACGACCCGAACAGCCTGCGGCTACGGCTCGCGTCGCCGATAGCCGATGAACGGCAACCACCGTCGAGCTCATGGGGAGTGATGCTGATAGCTGTCCAGCCTGCGGCATCGCACGCGGACACTCCCCAGAAGCGACAGGGCCTCATATTGAATACAGTATGAAAGTATGATATTATTCCATATGGGAGGTGAAGGCGCATGCTGCGACAGTTGAACGTGAAACGGCAATTGACGATCCCTGCGCCGTTGGCCAAGCGCCTCGGGGTGAATCCGAAAAGCTGGGTGGATGTGGCGGAAAAAAACGGCGTCCTCATGATCGTGCCGATGGACATCGAATCCGAACACGCACGGCCATTAGAGCTCTCGGACGATGATTGGCGGGCGCTGAACCGAAAAGTCCGTGAAGAACTCAAAGCCGGCAAGGGCAAGGTCTATCCTGACGCGCAGACGTTCCTCGCCGATCTAAAGCAACGCATCAAGGGATGAGGGTTGTCCAGCTTCCTGCATTCCACCGCGGATTCGGGAAGCTCCCCAAGCACTTGCAAGAGAAGACGTGGTACCAGCTCCACACCTTCTTGGAGCATCTGGGCACTCCGACGAAACCCAAGTCGCTTTGGCTCAAGAAGCTCCTGCACGGGAACTTTGAAATCAGCGTGAACATGGATCTTCGGGTCTTATTTCAACTCCACGGCGATGCCATCGTGCTCGTCTTGCTGGGTGACCATGAAGATGTCCGGCGTTACCTCCGGCACTCCTAAAGGCGATAGATGGATCAGAATGTGAAACATTACTGCGGGTTGTTCGGGATCTACGGCCATCGGGATGCGGCCCGGCTGACGTATCTTGGACTGTACTCGCTGCAGCATCGGGGCGAAGAGGCGGCCGGGATCGTGACGTATGACGGCAAGACGATGCATACGCACAAAGGCATGGGGCTGGTGTCTGAAGTGTTCAACGAGACCAACCTGCACGGGTTGCCAGGCCGCATGGCGGTCGGGCACACCCGGTACTCGACCACCGGCTCCAGCACGTTGCGCAATTCGCAGCCACTGGTTGTTAGTTATAAGCGCGGATCGATCGCGGTCGCGCATAACGGCAACCTGGTCAACGCGTATGAGCTGCGCCAGCAGCTCGAGGCGACCGGCTCGATCTTTGAAACCACCGTCGATAGCGAGATCATCCTGCACCTGTTGGCCCGGTCGACCAACAAGCAGTTCGAGGATGACCTGATCGACTGCCTGCGCGAGCTCAAGGGCGCTTTTACGCTGCTGTTCCTCACCGAAGAGCTGCTGATCGGCTGCCGCGACCCGAACGGGTTTCGGCCGCTGTGCATCGGCCGGCTGAACCGCAGCTATGTCCTCGCGTCAGAGACCTGTGCGTTAGATATCATCGGCGCGAAGTTCGTCCGCGAAGTTGAGCCGGGTGAGGTGGTGCTGATCAACTCCTCTGGGATTCGCTCGCTCTCTCCCTTCAAAGGACAAACGCATGCGCGGACGCACTGTTTGTTCGAGCATGTCTATTTTGCCCGGCCGGACTCCCATGTGTTTGACGAGAGCGTCCAAGCGGTCCGGGTCAAACTTGGGCGCCAGCTCGCGCGCGAATATCCGGTCGAGGCCGACCTGGTTATGCCGATCCCAGACTCTGGCAACTTCGCCGCGCTGGGGTACAGCTTGGAGTCGAAGATCCCGTACACGATTGGAATGACCCGTAACCACTACGTGGGCCGAACATTTATTCAGCCGGCGCAAGAGATCCGCGATTTGAAAATCCGGGTCAAATTCAATCCGATTAAAGAGATTATCCGGGGCCAGCGGCTGGTCATTGTTGATGACTCGATCGTGCGCGGCACGACGACCCGGGCCCGGGTCAAAAGCCTGCGTGAGGCCGGTGCTCGGGAGATCCATCTGCGGATCAGCTGCCCGCCGACCAAATTTTCCTGCTTCTACGGGATCGATTTTCCGACCAAGAAAGAGCTGATCGCGAATACGATGTCGCTCGAAGAGATCCGCAAGTTCCTCAAGGTGGAAAGCCTTGGGTATCTGTCGATCGAAGGGTTGTTGACCGCGGTCAAACGGCCAGGCGACTATTGCA
>JAHFGT010000013.1 GCA_023247275.1 Candidatus Omnitrophota bacterium | reverse complement strand
TCGGGATTTCGCCGTGGTGAATGGGCGGTTTCAGCGATTTGGTGCGTAGGGGATCAACGGTTGGGATCTTCGATGTCGGGGCGTAGCTCAGTTTGGCTAGAGCGCTTGGTTCGGGACCAAGAGGTCCTGGGTTCAAATCCCAGCGCCCCGATAGTTTTCTCAGTCGACGCGCTCGCCAAAATCTATGAATGTTACGTCTGATACGCAAAAATCCAAAAAGGCCACCGCGGCAAAGCCACCACCCTCCAATGTCGATCGATGGCTTAAGCGAGAAACTCCTCGCGTTCGAAAGGCACTTGAGAGCGCCTCGCGATATTTTGATGGGAACGATAACCTGACCGTCCATACCCTCGAAGCGGTATACGCTCAGGAAAGCAGCTTCGGGACAATGCTGAGAGAGCGTGGGTCTACTGTAGCGGCTGGCCACTTTCACCTCAAACCAGATACTGCAAGACGGTACAGTCTCAACGTCTTGGAAAAGAATGACCAGCGTTTTGACATTGATTATGCGTCTTCAGCGGCAGCACGATACCTCAAAGATCTCGATACGATGTTTAGCGAAAAGAGAACGTCGAAAGTACCGGATACGATTCCTGTCAAAAGTGCTTCGGAACGGAAGAAATTTGTCTTGGGGGCTTACAATGCCGGTGAAGGGCGCGTTGCTGCCGCTCAGCAGCGTGCCCAGGAAGCCAGAAAAAATCCTCAGTCATGGGACGAGGTAGAAACATTTCTCGAAGCAGCCGACACGACTAAAGATAAGGCACACGAGACCAGGCAGTTTGTCGAAAAGATTCTTTCCCATGAGGCTGAGTTGTCCATCAAGTCTTCAGCTAATAAAAGCCTTAAACAAAAAGAACCAAGGCAAGGAACCTATCGCTGTACGGAGGGGCATTGGGTCACAATTGATGCCCGGCCCGTGTTTATATGCGATTGAGTGCGTTATGGCTGGCTGCGCTGTTGATGTTTTCTCCGTCCGCTTTTGCTGAGAAAGTGCGGAGGTTGCAAGAGATTTACGAGACACCCATTCCTAGTGCAATTCGAAGGAATTTTGATCACACCCTTCGCATCCATGACACCTGTTCTGAATGCCAGTTAGGTGTCCTTGACGGAGAGAAATTTCTTGATCTGTATGACAAGAAATTCCTTGTGGTGGGTTTATCGCCGAACAGCTTTGGCGGCGTCTGGGCCGTCATCGCTGTAGAGGGTAAGCCAAGGAGCGCTTTCCAATTATGGTTATATGACATTGGCGAGGATGAGTATGATTTGCGCAGTATTGAAGAACTTCCTGGAGCTGTAGAAGAAGAACTAATTCATCAGCTTGAGAGTCCTGAGTATCGTCAGTATTGGTTGTAGCACCTAGCTAGAGCGCTTGGTTCGGGACCAAGAGGTCCTGGGTTCAAATCCCAGCGCCCCGATAGTTTCCCCCATGCGGCGCCCTTGACGTAACAAGATACGTGATGCTATCCTTATAGTTGGAAATCCAAGAATTCAGGAGGAGCCATGACAGCGAAGATCATCACCTCACCCGTCGGCGCAAAAGCCCAGGTGACGTTGCCGAAGTCTGTGCGGGAGGCGTTGCATTTGAAGGCGCAGCATGATCTGGTGGGGTTCGTGATTCAGGGAAACCGTGTGGCCCTGACCCGTATCGAGCCAGTGCCGTCCACTGATCCGTTCACGAATACGGAGTGGAAGACGATTGAGCAGCTTGCCGCACAGACGCCCGCCGCGACCTGTGAGAATGCGACCGAGTCGTTGCACTACCTCAAGCGCCAGCTCAATCGCCGCTGATGCGGTATGTCTATCAACCCGCATTCCTCGATTCCACTCGCCAGCTCTCCCACCCGCACGCCGTCAGGCTGTTGAAGGCCATCGAGAAGTTTCAGCACGCGACGGAAAATCACCAATGGCCACAGGGGCTCGGGGTCACGCATCTGCGGGACGACTACTTTGAATTCCGCGTCGGAATCCAGATGCGAGTCGTCTATCGCCGGACCGGGGACCTGGTTCAGTACGTCCTCTACGGAAGCCACAATCAGATCAGGCGCCTGCTGAAGAGTCTATGAGCAATAATAGGGCTGATGGGCAAAAGACCCGGCAGGCGAATGTAGCAGAAAATCCTCTCCTGTCGATCGATGGCTTGAACGAGAAGCTCCTCGGACACGCAAGGTCCTGGAAAGCGCTTCTCGATATTTTGACTCCAACGATGAGCTGACGGTAAATACGCTTGAAGCCATCTATGGACAAGAAAACAGCTTCCGCATCTTGCTGGGGAAGCGCGACTCCACCAAGCGCGTCAGAAACGTCTACGCGTATGACAGGCCCGACGACTGGCAGCAGTCGCAGCGTCTCCCTATCAACGAATTGTGCCGACGGTCTGCGAGCGTTCCAGAGCATCGATGACACGCCGATTCCCGCGCAGATTCGTCACACGTTTGACCGGACCCTCCACGCTCATGAGGCTTGTGCTGCGGGTCGATGCGCGTTCACGGTGCTTGACGGAGGAAAACCGGTCGACATCTTCACCAAGAAGTTTATCCTAGTCGATCTAGCGCTCGGTGGCTCCGATGGCGTCTCTGCGACCCTGGTATTTGAAGGCACATCCAATCCCTTCTGGTGACGGATGGACGATACGGGTGGCGGAACGTATGAGCTGCGCAACATGGCAGAGCGACCCAGGCTCTTAGGCGAAGGGTTTGTTCGCCAACTGCAGAACCAGAACCCGGCCTATCGTTGTTATTGGTTGTCGGGGTTGAATTCGGTCCCAACATTCCCAGCGCAGAGTTGAATCGGGTCAGCACAGGAGGAAGCGATGGTGATCCTGGTGGCGGTGGCCGCGGGTGTGGCGATCCTGCTCGGCTATCTTTTGCGGCATATCTTGGGCGGCATGGTGGGCTTGTATCGGGTCGTGCCGGTGAATGAGGCGCACATCCGAGTGCTCCAAAATACAAAGAGTATCTTCTCCGCACGGGTGGGCAAAAGCGCCTATTGGGTCGTGCCGTTTATTACGAAACTCCACAAACTGCCGTTGTGCAATCTGGCCATTCCCGTGAATGATATCAAGCTGAATGACAAGGACATGGCCAAGTTTGTGAGCGACATCATGTGTTTCGTGAATATCAAGAACATTGATCTGGCGGTAGAGCGTCTGATTTTAACCGATACCACGCAAGAGATGGGGTTTGACTTCACGAGGCTGTCCGAAGACCTGCGAGCGATCATGGAGAGCGTGGGGAGAACGGTGACCACCAAGCAGTCGATCCTCGACATTTACATGAATCGCCAACTGCTCGATCAAGCGATCACGAAGGAAGTCGAGATGGTGTTTCCAAAATGGGGGATCGAATTGGTGGATTTGGAACTCAAGGACATCAAGGATGCCCCAGGCAGCACGATTATTCAGGACATTGAGCGCAAGGTGGCGTCGGAAATCAGGCGTGACGCGGACATTCGAGTGGCCACGACCACCAAAGAAGCTGAGCTGGCAAAGGCTGAGGCCGAGGAAACGTACCGCAAGCGTCAGATTGAAAAGGATAAGCAGATCGGGATTTCCGAGCAGACGAAGAATCAGGAGATCGCGGAGCGAGAAGCGGTGGCGAATATCCAACGGGTGGAGGCGTCGAGAAAGTTGGAAGTGGGACACGCCGAGATCGAAAAACAGAAGATCGAACAGTTGGCGCTGGGGCAGCGGATCAAGTCCACGGTCGAAGCCGAAGGGCACTCCAACGAAATCACCTCAGTGGGCAAGGCTGAGGCCGATATTATTCGGATCAAGAAGGAAGCGGATGCGGCGGGGACGCTGAAGCTCGCCGAGGCGTTGAAGCAATTTAATGAAGTGGCGCTCAATGTGAAGATTCTGGACATCCATCGAGATGTGATGCTCGCGAAATTCACCGCGCTCGCGCAGGCCATCCAACAGGCTGATGTGAAATGGATCATGAGCGGAGCGAACGCCCAAAAATTCTTCGGACTGAATCTCGATGCCGAAGGCGGGGCGAACCTCCAACAGTTCTTCGATGAGAGCGGACTCGACC
Organism: Candidatus Omnitrophota bacterium; assembly: GCA_023247275.1. Lineage (GTDB taxonomy): Bacteria > Omnitrophota > Gorgyraeia > Aquiviventales > Aquiviventaceae > JAHFGT01. Next base: position 38,395 of record JAHFGT010000013.1, on the reverse strand, counting down.
TTGACAAGCTTCGGAAGCTGCTGAGAGAGAAGGGTTGATAGACTGCTCCCCGCAGTCTCCCAGATCCAGACGACGCAAGCTTTGAGGTTATGGTGAGTCGCCAAGCTGTTGAAGGCCATCGAGAAATTTCAACTTTACGCGTCTCAACCTGATTCTAGCCCTCGCTGATTGCTATCCGATCCTTCGCGCACACCGAGGGCGCCGAGATTCGCCGCGTCGAGCGGCTGTGCTACAATAAAATTCTCTTATGAAGCGACGGGTGCATGTGTTTTACAGCGGCCGGGTGCAAGGGGTGGGGTTTCGCTTGACCGCCGAAGAGACCGCGAAGGAGTGTGGCGTGTCCGGGTGGGTCAAGAACCTGCGCGACGGCCGGGTCGAACTCATCGCTGAGGCGGATGAAGATGTGCTCGAACGGTTTCTCGTCGCGGTACGCAATGGCCCGATGAGAAAGTTTATCGCTGAGGTCCAGCTCTCCTGGGGGCATGCGACCGAGGCCTTCGATGAATTCGAGATTCGGTATTACTAACGCCTGTCCCCGTCTGCATGCGGTACGCCCTTCTTTCAGACATCCACGCCAACCATGAGGCGCTCAGCGCTGTCCTGGCCGCGGTGTCCAATCAGCGCATCGACCGCATCTTCTGCCTCGGCGATATGATCGGCTATGGGGCAGAGCCGCAGGCCTGCTTGGAGCAGCTGGCGGCGCACGACGCGGTCATGGTGGCGGGCAACCACGCAGCCGGCTGCATCGGCCAGTTGGAACTCAACTGGTTCAACGATGCGGCCAAGGCCGCGCTGCTGTGGACACGCGATCAGCTCAGCGTTGCCGACCTGGACATGTTGCGGCGGCTGCCGTTGACCGTGACCGAGGATCCGGTGACGCTCGCGCACAGCGGCCGCAAGAATCCGGAACAGTTCGAGTCTCTCGTTGATCTCGCCCAGATGGTGGAGACGCTGGCGGCGTGTCGAACGCCACGGTGTTGTATCGGTCACACCCCTATCCCGCTCCTGGTGGAGTACGAGGTGGAACATTGTCGAATTGTGCGCGTGCTGAGCCAGCCGAATGACTTATCCGATGTGGTGCTGGTCGATGACCAACCGTCAAGACGGTATCTCTTGAATCCTGGCAGCGTCGGTCAGCCTCGGGATGGTGATCCGCGCGCCAGTGATATGGTCGTTGATACCGACCGTCAGCCGCTCCACGTGAATCGGATCGCCTATGATATCGCCGGGGCACAACGCAAGATCCGGCAAGCCGGATTGCCGGCATTATTCGCCGACCGACTGGCGATTGGTCGGTGATGGGCTCTCAAGGTCGCCAGGCGCTCTCCGCTCAGATTGACGAGTTGCGCCAGCGGATTCGTCATCACGACCACCGCTATTATGTGCTGAACCAGCCCGAGATCTCTGACGACGCGTATGATCAGCTCCTGCGGCAACTGCACGCGCTGGAGGCCCAGGCGCCAGAGCTGATCACGCCGGATTCACCGACGCAGCGGGTGAGCGGCACACCGGATACGCTGTTTCGCCCGGTTCGTCACTCGTCGCCGATGTTGTCGCTCGACAACGCGTTCACCGAAGACGAGCTGCAGGCTTGGAATCAGCGGGTCATCAAGGGCCTGGGGGAAGTCCGTGTCAGCTATGCGGTGGAATTGAAGATTGACGGAGTCAGTTTGGCGCTCACCTACGAAGATGGGCTGCTCGTGCAGGCGGCGACGCGCGGCGATGGCACGACCGGCGAGGAGGTGACCGTGAATGCGAAAACCATCCGTGCGATTCCGCTTCGACTGCACGGCCCGGCGCCGCGCCGCTTTGAAATTCGCGGGGAAGTGTACATCACCTTGAACGACTTCCTGCGGTACAACGAGCAGGCCAGTCGCCGCGGCGAGGAAACGTTTGCGAATCCACGCAACGCAGCGGCCGGCAGCCTGCGGCAGAAGGATCCGCGCGTCACCGCCAGTCGCCCGCTGCGCTTTTACACGCATTCGTCTGGCCGTGTCGAGGGGGTCCAGTTTGCGAGCCACTGGGAGTTCCTCGAGTTGTGCCAGCGATTGGGCCTCCCGGTCGCCGGACATGCCAAGCACTGCCGCTCATTTGAGGAGACGCTCGCGCACGGCCGCCAGCTGCTGCAGTTACGTGCACGGCTACCGTATGAAGCCGATGGGGCGGTCGTGAAAGTCAACGAATTGGCAGCGCACCAACGGCTGGGCATGACCTTTCGCTCGCCGCGTTGGGCGATCGCGTATAAGTTTCCAGCTCACGAGGCGACGACACAGGTGTTGGACATCGTCCCGTCGGTTGGTCGAACCGGCACGATCACTCCGGTCGCCAGTTTGTCGCCGGTGGCGTGCGGCGGGGTCACGATTTCGAACGCGACACTCCATAACTATGACGAGGTCGATCGACTCGGCATTCGAATCGGCGATTGGGTCATGATCCGACGGGCTGGTGATGTGATTCCGCAAGTGATCAAAGTGATCGAGAGCCGGCGCACCGGGAACGCCCGCGCGGTGCAACCGCCGACACGGTGCCCGGTCTGTGGCGGAGCCATCCAAAAAGAAAAGGAAGACGAAGTGGCGTACCGGTGTCTCAATCCATCGTGCCCGGCGCAATTGGTTCGTGCGGTCCTGCATTTTGGCAGCCGAGCGGCGATGGATATCGAAGGATTGGGCGATGTCGTTGTGCAGGCGTTGATGGAGCAGCGCCTGATCCATGAGGTCGCTGACCTGTATCGTCTGACCGAATCTGACCTGTTGCAGATCCCGCTGTTCAAAGAAAAAAAAGCTCAGAACTTACTGGCGGCTATCCGTCGGAGTCGGTCGCGCGGATTGGCTCGGCTGCTGTACGGTTTGGGAATCCGTCATGTGGGGGAAAAAGCGGCTCGGGATCTGGCGCACCACTTTCGGTCGATGAAGCGGCTCGCCACCGCGGGCGAAGACCAATTGCAGCGCGTGCCGGGTATTGGTCCGGTGGTGGCCCAAGCCACCGCGCAGTTTTTCCAACAGCCCTCGGTCCGTCAGCTCATCAGCACGCTTGAGGCGATCGGCGTGAAGATGATCGAGGCTGTGCGGCCGCGCACTGGGACGCAGCCGCTGGCCAACCTGACCTTTGTGTTCACCGGCGAATTGACACAGATGACCCGGGCAGACGCTGAATCCTTGGTTCGGCGGCTGGGGGGACAGGCCAGCTCCAGCGTCAGCCGCAAGACCAGCTATGTCGTGACTGGTGACGCGGCCGGATCCAAGTTGACCACGGCCAGACGGCTGGGGGTGAAGATCATCAATGAGCAGCAGTTCCGCGAACTGACGAAGAGAACCTAGCTCGGTGTGCGGTGTGGGGTAGAGAGACACAGGGAGATGCTGTGACCAATGCGACACGCTCATCGTCCGTCCCATCTTCGCGGCCCTTTTGGCTACACCCCACACCCCAGACCTCACACCGAATGGCGTTTCATCTGGCAGGTCTTCTTCGCCGCCATGATGCTCTGTAGCGCGACAGGCTGCGAGTCGCTGCAGCGCAAATTCACCCGCAAGAAGCCGTCGCCAACTGCGGTCAACCCGGTGACCGTGTTCAAAGACTACACCGATATCGTCACACCGGCCGACCGGTATCATAAGCACGCGCTGATGTTTGATTACTGGAACGGCGAGCTCATGGAGGCATTGGACGCGACGCCACTCAACCCCAAGCGTGTGGGGCGCGCCTCAACAGAATCGCTGACCGAGTTACATAGGCTGCAGCAGTTGGTGGTCGACGAGGTGGCGCAACAATTAACGCCGCTGGTGGAGGAGCGAACTCGTCTGGATCGCCAACTGCAGTTGGGCACGATGGCGGCTTCGCAAGCGTATGCGGCCCGCCGCACCATCGAGGCGCAGCAGCGGGAACTGCATCGTCGATTCCATTGGCGGCAAGTTCAGGACCATCTCAAACCGAATGCAGCAACAGATTGATGAGTACCTGACGTATCTCCGGCTTGAGCGCGGACTCAGCCGAGCCACGCACGAGGGCTATCGGTGTGATCTGCGGCAGTTTCGACAGTTCTTGGCTGGGCGCAACACCGCAGCACCCAGTCAGGTCCGCGCAACCGACGTCCGAGATTTTTTAGACGCGCTGCGAACGTTGTCCCCGCCGTGCACAGCGCCCACCCTGGCCCGGAAGCTCGCGGCGATCAAGGGGTTGTTTAAGTTCCTCGAAGGTCAGCGGATGATTGAGCGCAACCCCACCGCGTTTCTTCAGACGCCCCGGCTGTGGCGGCAGATCCCCACGACACTGAGCGTGTCAGAAATCGAGCAGTTGTTGGAAGCGATCTCCCCAGAGCGGTTGGGTCTTCGGGATCGGGCGATGTTGGAGCTGCTCTATGGCTGCGGACTGCGGGTGTCTGAATTGGTGAATCTGAACATCGACAGTTGTCATTTCGATGTCGGGTTCGTGCGCTGTGTTGGGAAGGGCAACAAGGAACGGATTGTCCCATTGGGGCGAGCCGCCAGTGATGCGCTGCGCCGCTATCTTGACGCGCAGCGCCCCACACTGACCGCGCGCCATCCACTGGTGACGTCGCTGTTTGTGAATCGGCGAGGGACCAGGCTGACTCGGCAGCGGGTGTGGCAATTGCTGCGGCGTTATGCTCAGGCTGGCGCGATCGCGAAGGTCATTGGCCCGCACACGCTGCGGCATTCATTCGCTACGCACCTGTTGGAGCGTGGCGCTGATCTGCGGGTGGTCCAAGAGCTGCTCGGTCATGCGAATATCAGCACGACGCAACGATATACGCATGTCGATCGCGCTCGCCTGAAGTCCATCCACCAGCGGTTTCATCCCCGACCGTAAAACCTGAGGCAGCGACGCTGCCGGACGTGGTAAGATGAGGCCACTACCATGAGCGGGCCGCGCATCAGGCTGGGTCGAACACAGGTTCCAGTGCCTGCGGCCGTGCGTCCATTGCTGCAGCGCGTGGGTCATCTGGCGGAGGGGCAAGGAATGCCAGCCTATGCGGTGGGGGGCTGCGTGCGTGACTGGCTGCTGGGGTGGGATCAGACCCCCGACGTTGACGTGGTGGTTGAGGGCGACGGAATCCGACTCGCCCACCTCTTGGCCCAGGCGTTGGGCGCGACCCTCAGCGTTCATGAGCAATTCGGCACGGCGACGCTCAATGTCCAGGACGGGTCTGACGTGGTGCATCTCCAGCGGATTGATGTGGCCAGTTGTCGTCGGGAAACCTATGCGAAACCGGCTGCCTACCCTCGGGTGACACCCGGCACGTTGCAGGACGATCTCTTCCGCCGCGATTTTACGATCAATGCCATGGCCATGGCGGTATCGCCGGTCGCCTGTGGCCGGCTGGTGGATCCGTTCGGGGGTGCCGCCGACCTGCGACGTCGACGATTGCGCGCGCTGCACGCCCGCAGCTTCTTAGATGATCCAAGCCGACTCCTGCGCGGGATCAGGTTTCTGACCAGGTTCGGATTGCGCTGGACACCGCACACGCGCCGGTGGGTGCGCCAAGCGATGGCCGCTGGAGCGTTGGGGTGGCTCAACACTGGCCGGCTCCGCAAAGAGCTGGATCGCATGGGCCAAGAGCCGGATCCTCGCGCGTGCGTCGAGGCTCTGATCGCGCTGTTGGTTGACTCCCCGTCGAATCGTTCGGCAGCCAATCAGTTGAGGTGACCCTGTAGGGTGGTGGGGATCCTGCGCGTCGAGGTGGTGGTCCCGGCGTCGCAGTCGCTCAAGGATAAGCGCTCAGTCATCAAAAGCTTGCGCGAGCAACTCCGCGGGCGATTCAACATTGCCGTTGCCGAGGTCGAGGCGAACGACACCTGGCAGCGCGGCGCGCTGGGCATGCGTACCGTGGGGGAGGATCGGCAAGAGGTCCAGGGGTTGCTGCGGCAGGTTGCGGAGTGGATCCGTCACACGCGACTCGTTGACCTTGTGAACATTGATGAAGACGACTGGTGAGCGACACGGATGAGCACACGAATCGCACGGCTCGAACATGATTTCCAGCAAGAGATCGCGACGATCATCCAGCGGGAAGTCAAAGACCCGCGGATGGGATTTGTGACAGTGACCCGCGTGCAACTGTCGAGAGATCTCTCGCAGGCGAAGGTGTGGTACAGCTGCCTTGGCAGCGACGAGGAGCGGCTCCAATCGCAACAGGTGCTGGAGAGTTCGGCACGGTATGTCCGCATGTTGTTACGAAAGCGGTTTCATCTCAAGATCATTCCTGTCTTGGAATTTCGCTACGATGAATCCATCGTCGGATCAATCGAACTTGCCAAGACCTTTGATCGGCTTCGGCAGTCCTCCCAGCCCCAGTAACGTTCGCCTGGAGGCGACTGCCGTCCGCGGACAGCCGGATTCTGCATGGCTGCCGAACGGATTGCTGCTGGTGGATAAGCCGTCAGGGGTGACGTCCCACGACGTTGTTCAACTCGTGCGCCGCAAATTGTCCATCCGCCGCGTCGGGCACACCGGCACGCTTGATCCGATCGCCGAGGGATTGCTGCTGTTGCTCGTCGGGGCGGCGACCCGTCACCAACAGGCGTTTCAAGGGCATGACAAACTGTATGATGCGCTCATTCGGTTGGGCACACAAACCGACACCGCGGATGCGACCGGCGCGGTGGTGCGCACCCTGCCGGTTCCGCCGCTGCAGCGCAGCGCGATCGAAATGATGTTGCAATCGCTCCAGGGTCCGCTGGTCCATGTGCCGCCGGCGTACAGCGCGGTCAAAGTCAAAGGCCGACCCGCGTATTGGTGGACCCGGCGACAGCAGCCCGTGACCCTGGCCCAGCGAACCGTGCACCTGACCACGTTATCGCTGATTGAGGTTCGCGAGCAGACCATCCGGTTCCAGGTGCACTGTTCAGCCGGGACCTATGTCCGGGTCTTAGCTGAGCGGATCGCAGAGCAGCTCGGAACCGTGGGACATCTGGCTGGCTTGACCCGTCTGCGAATCGGTTCATGGCGTCTGGAGCAGGCCCGGCCGTTGGCCTGGTTTGCCGACGCGTCGTCTGAGACGATTCGCCAAGCGTTGTACCCTGTGCCACGGTCTCCTGCTGCGTAATGCGGATTCTGCACGGCCTCAGGGCCATGGAGCGCCCACCCCGCCGCGCGGTGGTCAGCGTCGGGGTGTTTGATGGGGTGCACCTGGCACACCAGCGACTGATCCGCGCGACGGTGGCAGTGGCCGCGCAGGTGCGCGGGACCAGCGTGGTGGTGACCTTTGATCCCGATCCCCAGACGGTGCTTGATCCGTCCCACGCGCAGCCTCGATTGATGCCGCTTGATGCCCGAGTGCGACTGTTGCAGGAGCTCGGGGTGCAATGGGTCTGGGTGATTCCATTCACCCCGTCGTTTAGCCGAATGACCCCAGAGGCGTTTGTGCAGCGCATCTTGGCGCAGCGATTGCACGCGATCCGGCTGGTCGTTGGAGAACAGTTTGCGTTCGGCAGCGGCCGGCGCGGCGATATGCCCCTCTTGCGCCGCCTGGGCCCTCGGTACGGGATCACGGTGGTCGCTCTTCCGCACGTGCGGCGCGGTGGCCTACCAGTGTCCAGTTCGAGAATCCGGCGATTGATCAGCGATGGCCGCTTGTCACAGGCTCGACAGCTGCTCGGGCGTCCACCCGAACTGTTTGGCACCGTGGTGCGCGGCCTAGGTCGCGGCCGCCGCCTGGGATTTCCCACCGCAAACATTCGGCTCACCTCAGACGTGATGCCTCCACAGGGTGTGTACGCGGTGACCGTCGAGGACCATACCCGTCGTCAGCGATGGCCTGGCGTGATGAATCTCGGTGTCCGACCAACATTCGGCGCCGGAGCGCTCGTGTGCGAGGTGCATCTGCTGAAGTTCTCCGGGCGGGTGTTGGGCCGCTCGGTGAAGATCGCTGTGCACGCATGGCTGCGTCACGAGCGCTGTTTCCCGAGCTGGCAACTGCTCTCGCGGCAAATCGGCCGCGATGTGGCGCGAGCTCGTCGAGTGCTCAGTGCGGCATAAGTTCGCTCGGTCACCGTTTCGTGCTTTTGCCGGTGAAATATTTTCCTGCCTGCGGCAATCAGTTCCAGTTGTGCCACTTCCGCCGATTTGCGTGCGTCATTTGACCCCCTTTTCCCTTGACAAGCGTGATACGCCAAGCGTATAGTTGGGCATCGTTGTGGTGGAAAGTGGTAAGAAGTGGTTAACAAGCAGCCTCGAGATGCCCGGCCATGTTTTATGGCGAATACGAACACACGATCGATCGAAAAGGCCGCCTGATCATTCCTGCCAAGTTCCGGCAAGTGCTGCACGAGCACGACGCCAAGACGTTGTTCCTCACGCGGGGGTTGGACGGCTGTCTCTTTCTCTTTCCCGAATCTGAGTGGCGGGTGGCCGAGAGTCGATTCAAACAGGTGCCGTTCACGAAGGGGGAAGGGCGCAAGTTCAACCGGCTCTTCTTTTCCGGGGCCGCCAATGTCTCAGTCGACGACTTAGGTCGAATCCTCGTGCCGAAACATCTCAAAGAGTTCGCGCAGATCAAGCAGGATGTGGTCATTGTGGGCGTCTCCAGCCGGATTGAAATTTGGTCGAAGGAAAAATGGCAGGCATTTTATGAGGGATCGCGCCAAACATTTGAGGAGTTGGCTGAGCGGGTCATGTTGGAGTAACCAGACCGGGCGATGGTGGGGTTGGACGAACGAATGGCAGTCGACGCAGCAGGGTCGAGCACGGGTCCGATCTGGCACCAGCCGGTGATGCCAGAGATCGTCATCAATCTGTTGCAGCCTCGTGCCGGGCAATCCATCGTCGACGCCACGGTCGGGGCCGGCGGGCATAGTCGGCTGGTGTTGCCGTACTTGGCCGGTGGTGGACGGTTGATCGCCATCGACCAAGACGCCGACGTGCTGATATTGGCACGCCAGCGGCTCCGGGAATGGGACCCGCAGGTCACGTATCTGCAGGGCAATTTCCGCGAGCTCCCTCGGCTACTGTCGACGATCGGTGTCGAACGAATCGATGGGCTGATCGCAGATTTGGGGATGTCCAGCGTCCAGGTGGATCAGCCGGAACGCGGGTTCAGCTTCTTGCGTGAAGGACCGCTCGACATGCGGATGGATCGTTCGCAGTCGCTCTCCGCCGCCGCGCTGTTGCGCACAGCCAGTCTCGACGAGTTAACCCACGTACTCCAGACTTTCGGTGAAGAGCGGTTTGCCCGGCGGATCGCTGGCCGGATCATCGAGGAGCGTCGTCACGCGCGGCTTGTGACCACCACGCAGCTCGTCGAGTTGGTGATCCGTGCGCTGCCGGCGTCGGCGCGGCATGGGCGACGGCACGCGGCGACGCGCACCTTTCAGGCTGTGCGCATGGCGGTCAACGATGAGCTGGGAGCATTAGAGAGGCTCTTGGGCAGTCTTGAGCAATTGCTGGTGCCCCAAGGCCGGGCCGTCATGCTCACGTTTCATTCCCTGGAGGATCGCGCCGTCAAGCACGCGTTCGCGCAAGGACAACAAGACGGAATCTGGACGGTATTGACGAAAAAACCGCGCACCCCATCGGAAGAAGACATTGCGCATAACCCCCGGGCGCGTTCGGCGAAGCTGCGCGCGGTCGAGGCCCGCGGATGACGTTGCCACGCTGGCTATTCCTCATCGGGATGTTGGTGGTCCTAGGGTTTGCCCGCGTGGCGCAGCAGAATGCGACCATCGCGCAGGCCTATGTGGTCAGCGCGCACGCCCAACAGCTGCATCGCGAGCAGACCGAAGTCGACTGGTTACAGGCTCGGGTCATTGGCTTGTCGTCACCAGGTCGATTGGCTGAGACGGCCAAAGCGCGCGGGATGGAATTTGTGGCGTGGTCCACGCTGCCCAGCTTGCCGGCCCTGACCGCGCCAGGCGTTGAGGTGATGGCACAAGCGCCCGCGTCCACATCAGTGCCATCGACCATCGAGACGCCAAGCGCTCCGGTTCATGTGGCGTTGGACACGCCTTCGCCCGCGGATTGATGAGGCCTGATGCGCGCCGACAGTCAACGGTCTGGTCCACGGATGATCGAATCATTCTCGTCCTGCTTATTGGTTTGGGGTTGTTCGGACTGGTCTGGGTCCGATGTGTCTGGCTCCAGGTCGTCGCGGCCAAGCGGTACGGTGGCATGACGTTTTCGCAGCAACGGACCACGCAGCCATTGCTGGCCCGGCGCGGAACCATTCTGGACCGGAACGGCCGAGAGCTCGCGGTCAGCGTGTTCGCCCCGTCAGTCTTCGCGAATGCGCGGCAGGTGGCGCAGAAGCGGCACGTGGCCAGTCGGTTGGCCAGCTTGGTCGGCGAGGATGTGCAGATGATCCAGCGGCAACTTGAGCGAGACAAAGGGTTCGTGTGGGTCGCGCGCCAGCTCGATCCGACCGTGGCGGCACCGATTCGCGATCTGCGGGATTCAGCTGTGGGGATTATCGAAGAACCCAAGCGCCTGTATCCGCAGGGCCGGCTCGCTGGCCATCTCCTGGGATTCACCGACATCGATCAGCGCGGGCTGGAAGGAATCGAACTGTCGCTCGACGGGATTCTTCGCGGGCATGACGGCTGGCGCTCCACGCTGCATGATGGCCGTGGCACGACGTTGATCGGGCCATGGACCACACAGACCCTCCCCATGGACGGACACGATGTCGTGCTGACGATCGACAGCGTCGTGCAGCAGGCCGCTGAGGAGACGCTGGCCTGGGGCATGGAGCGATATCATGCCAAGGGTGGCTCGATCATTGTGATGGCGCCGGACACCGGGGCCATCCTCGCGCTGGCGAACACGCCGTCCTATGATCCCAACGACCCGGGCAGTCTGCCGGCTGACGCACGGCGAAATCGCGCAGTGACCGACCTCTTTGAGCCCGGCAGCACCTTCAAGCTGGTGACCGCCGCCGCGCTGGTGCAAGAGGGACGGATTTCACCGTCGGAGCCGATCTATTGCGAGAACGGTGCGTATGCCACGATCGGCGGACATATCTTGCATGATCATCGTCCTCATGGCATGCTGTCGTTTCATGACGTCATCAAATTTTCCTCCAACATCGGCACGGCCAAAGCCGCGCAACGATTGACGCCTGACGAACTCTACGGCTACATCCGCGCGTTCGGGTTTGGACGCAAGACCGGAATCGATGTCCCCGGGGAGATCAGCGGCCTGCTGAGCCCGCCGTCACGATGGTCAAAATTGTCCCCCTACATCGTGCCCATCGGGCAAGAGGTGGCCGTGACCCCGATCCAGTTGGCGGTCATGACCGCGGTCGTCGCCAATGGCGGCCTGCGCGTGCAACCACATGTCTGTGACCGGATCCAAACGACGGACGGCCGGCTGGTTCGGGCCGCCCGAACTCGGCCGCCGGTCCGCGTGATCAGCGCTGAGACGGCGACCACCCTTCAGGACATTCTAACCAGTGTTGTCGAGTCAGGCACCGGCCAGTTGGCGACTGTCCAGGGCCTCACGGTGGCCGGTAAAACCGGGACGGCTCAGAAACTTGAGCCGACCGGCCGCTACTCCCACAGCCGTTTCGTTGCCTCCTTCGTCGGCTTTGGGCCGGTGCCTGACTCACGCTTTGTGATGGTGGTGTGCATGGATGAGCCGCATCCGCTGTATTTTGGCGGGGTCGTGTCAGCGCCCATGTTCAAGCGGTTGGTCGAGCAGCTGACCAGCTATTGGGGATTGGCCCGCGCGCCGTTGGTGGCCTCGACGGTTGAACCGAGCGCTGAGGCGTTGGCAAGGGTCCCATGAGCAGCAGGACGGTCGGCATTCGGAACAGCCGGTGGTGTGGTCAGTGATGAGGCGGTGGGTGGAATGAATTTACGCGATCTTTTGCACGGCGTCACAGCCGATCCAGTGGCAGCGGTTCCCATTGCAGGAATCGCCTGCCACTCAAAACAGGTACGGCCCGGCGATCTCTTCGTCGCACGGGCCGGCGCGTCGGCGGACGGCCATGCGTTTATCGACGAAGCGATCCGGCGGGGTGCTGTGGCGGTGGTCGCGGAACGGCTTCCCACGCAACAGACACAGGCCTGTCCCTGCGTGATGGTGCGGGACAGTCGGCAGGCGCTGGTGATGATCGCCACGCGGTTTTATGGCCATCCATCACGGAAATTGCGTCTGATCGGTGTGACCGGCACCAACGGCAAGACCACGACCACTTACCTCCTGAAAACGATTTTAGAGGCCTCAGGGGCTCGGGCCGGGTTGTTGGGCACCATCGTCTATCAAATCGGCGGGCGGGTGTTACCCTCGACCAATACCACCCCCGGCCCGTTAGAGCTGCAACGATACTTTGCTCAAATGGTCGGTGAGGGGCTGCAGTGGTGCGCGATGGAGGTGTCATCGCACGCCCTGGCGCAACATCGAATCGACGGGTTAGAGTTCGAGGCAGGGGTGTTCTGCAATCTCGGCTCAGACCATCTGGATTATCACAAGACCCGCGAGGCCTATGCGGCGGCCAAGCGACGATTGTTCGAATACGTGCGCCCGGATGGCGTGGCGGTCTTGAACACCGACGATCCGTATGGGGCCAATCTCGCTGAGACCATTCCGCACACGTCCATCGTGAGTTTTGGTATGGAACGCCCGGCGCGTGTGACGATCAAAGAGGTCGCCTGCTCATGGCAGGGAGTCACCCTGGTCCTGGATTCGCCGTGGGGGGTCGTCCCGCTGACCACATCGCTGCTGGGTCGCCACAATGTCTGGAACATTGCCGCCGCAGGGACGACGCTGCTCGCGTTGGGACTTGATCCAGGTGTCCTGCAGCGCGGGCTCGCCGCGTTGGAACAGGTACCAGGACGGCTGGAGCGGGTGCCCAGCGAGACCGGCGTGAATATCCTGATTGATTATGCGCACACGGCGGATGCGTTACGGCTGGTGCTGATGTCGCTGCGCGAACTCACGCGTGGGCGACTGATGGTCATCTTCGGCTGCGGTGGCAACCGGGATCAGACCAAGCGTCCGGTGATGGGCAAGATGGCGAGTCTGCTGGCGGACGATGTGATCCTCACCTCGGATAATCCGCGAGGAGAGGATCCGATGGAGATCATCCAACAGATTCAAGCTGGATTCAGCCCTGGCTTTAGCCGATTCGAAGTCATGCCGGATCGGGAGCAGGCCATCGTGGCCGGACTCTCAGCCGCGCGGCGAGACGATACCGTATTGATTGCTGGCAAAGGTCATGAAGCGTATCAAACATTGGATCATGTGACCGTCCCGTTTGCGGATCGCGAGGTGGTCGATCGATGGCTCGCCCACCGACACAGTTTCGCGCTCTCCGAGTAGCCATGCCACAGCTCACGGACCAGGCTGGCCTCACGTGGACCATTGAAGAGATTCTCCGCGCCACCAACGGTCAACTGACCGGCCGATGGCCTCGCACCGCCCTGGGGCCAGTCACGATCAATTCTCGGTCGCTGGTGCCTGGCGAAGTGTTTGTCGCCATCCGCGGCGCCAGGCTGGACGGACATCATTTTGTCGACGAGGCGGTGGCGCGCGGCGCGTCCTGTCTGATCGTCTCGCGCCCGGTGGTGTTGAGCGAATCGGTCGCCGCGGTTCCCCTGGTGCTGGTCAACGACACGACCCGCGCCCTTGCTGAATTGGGTCGGTTCCGTCGACGACAATTGGACCGGCCGGTGATCGCGGTCACCGGGTCGTGTGGCAAGACGACCACGAAAGAATTGATCGCGCACGTGTTGGAGACGCCGGACCAAGTGCTCAAGACAGCCGGCACGCAAAACAACCACATCGGTGTGCCGCTCACGTTGTTGCGGATGAACCCGCTGCATCGATACGCGGTCGTCGAGCTCGGGTCCAACCATCCGGGCGAAATTAGCGGATTGGCGTCGATCGTTGAGCCGGATCTGGCCGTCGTGACCAATGTGGGGCCGGTGCACCTGGAATTCTTCGGCTCGCTGATGGGCGTCCTGCATGAAAAGTTGTCGCTGTTGGATGCCGTCCCGGCCGACGGCACCGTGGTGCTGCCTGGCGATCAGCTGGAGATCTGTCTCGAGGCTCCGCGATACCTGAAGCCGGGGGTGCGGATCGTGACCTTTGGTCTCACCGATCGATGCGATATCCAGGCGGTGGACATCCGACGTACAGAGCAGGGCATGGCGGTCCGGCTGCGAGATCATGTGGCGCAGTGGCGGCTGCCGATTGTTGGTGTGCACAACGTCGAAAACATGCTGGCCGCCGTCGCCTGCGCCTGGGCCATTGGCGTGCCCTTGTCGGTCGTCCGCGATCGGCTCGCCACGTTTTCGCCGGTGCCGATGCGCTCCCAGCTGGTGCAGGCCAATGGGGTCACGATCCTCAACGACTGTTACAACGCGAACCCGCTCTCGGTGGCGCGGGCCTTAGAAACGCTATGCGAATTGCCGGTCCGTCGACGGGTCGCCATCGTCGGAGACATGCTGGAACTCGGCGAGTACACTGCACCAGCCCATCAAGCGATCGGTCGGTTGGCCGCCAAGCTCGGCGTCGAGTCGATTCTGGCGGTGGGAGAGCATGCCAGCCATGTTCGGCAAGGAGCCAGCGACACACGCCCTGACGCGGTCACCACCTACCACACCGTTCCGGAATTGCTCGCTGATCTACCATCGATGATCAAAGCGGGTGACGGCGTATTGGTCAAGGGCTCACGGCGGCTGAATCTGGAGCGAGTGACCGAGTTTCTGACCCAGCCGGCCAGCCGTGGACAATTGTAGCCTCACAGATCATCATGCGCAGCATCGGTGAGATGCTCATCGTCTTTGCGCTGAGCTTCGGCGCATGCCTGGTCGCCGGGATCCCGGTCGTCAGGTGGCTTGGGCGCACGCAGCGACTCGCGCCTCTCCGGTATGAAGATTGTCCGCCGCTGTTGGCCTACCAGCACACCAAGCGCCAAGTCCCGACGATGGGAGGACTGTTTCTCCTCGGGACCGCGATCACCGTTGCCGTGTGGCGCGGCGCGCTCGGGTCCCAGGAAGGTTGGTGGGTGTTCGGCGCGATCCTCGCGACCGCCGGGCTTGGGTTAGCCGATGATTGGATGAAATTCGCTCAGCCCAACGGCCTTGGGATTCGAACCCGGCCAAAACTGTTCATCGCCCTGGCCATTGGGGCGCTCTTAGGGGCTGCGATTGTTCGCAACCCGGTCCATCGCGTATGGGACATTCCCTGGACGGGTCGAGGTCTGGATATGGGATGGTGGTCAGTGCCGGGCGCGATGCTGGTTTTCGCCGGCAGCGCGCATGCGGTCAATCTCACTGACGGAATGGATGGCCTGGCCGCCGGCTGTGTGGCGATCGCGTTGTCCGTGCTGGGGATCTGGGCGCTGGAAGGCGATGAGCACAGCCACAGCCTGGCGACGTGGTGCATCAGTTTAGCCGGCGCCTGCATCGGATTTCTCTGGTTCAACAGTTTTCCAGCCAGCATCTTCATGGGCGATGTGGGCGCGCTGGGTTTAGGAGCCGGCCTGGGGGCGGTGGCGTTGTTGACCCACACGGCGTTGTGGCTGCTCATCCTCGGGGGCATCTTCGTGGCCGAAGCCGGGTCAGTGATGCTGCAGGTG
This sequence comes from Candidatus Omnitrophota bacterium, assembly GCA_023247275.1. Classification (GTDB taxonomy): domain Bacteria; phylum Omnitrophota; class Gorgyraeia; order Aquiviventales; family Aquiviventaceae; genus JAHFGT01. The sequence continues at coordinate 22,863 of JAHFGT010000013.1, read as the reverse complement.
GCGTCCTACAGATGGCGCGGTGGTCATCGGCTGTTTCGAGTGGCCCCGTTGCATCATCATGTCCACTTAGGCGGGCTGCATGAATCGCACGTGGTCATGCGATTCTGGTTGGTGGCGCTGATGCTGGCGATCCTCTGCGTGCTGAGTCGCGGGGTGTTGGGATAAGCATCTTTCCCATGAGCTCTGACGGATACCAGTTGACATCTGGGCACGATTCGGTATTGTGATGACAACCGTGATTGCGTGCGCTGCTGAGAGTTCCCTGACGGATGTGTGGGGAGCGTCCTGGACAGGACGCCGCGTCGCTGTCGTCGGCCTTGGACGCAGCGGGGTGGCAGCACTGACGCTCTTGCGGCAGGCCGGTTGCGAGGTGCGCGCCACCGATTCACGCCGCGGGTCACAGGTGGAATCGGTCCGCCAGAGGCTGCACCAGCAAGGGGTGGAGCGTCTGGAAATCGGCGGCCACTCCAAGCGGTTTCTCGACGGCGCTGAACTGGTCGTCGTGAGCCCCGGCGTTCCTGAATCCAGCCTGCCGATCCAATGGGCGCTACACCAGGCTGTCCCTCTCCTGAGTGAAATCGAGCTCGCCTTCTCGTTCTGTCGTTCGCCAATCATCGCGGTCACCGGCACCAACGGCAAAAGTACGGCCGTCACCCTTCTCGCACAGGTGTTGCAAGCGGCTGGCCGTGCGGCGGTGGCCTGCGGCAACCTTGGCCTCCCGTTCTCATCGGTGTTGGATCGTTTGACGCCGCGGACCATCGCGGTGGTTGAGGTCAGCTCATTCCAACTGCTGCTGTGCACCCGGTTCCGTCCGAAGATCAGCGTCTTGCTCAACATTGGCACCAACCACTTGGATCGGCACGACGATCCAGACGCCTATCTCGCGGCCAAGGCTCGGATGTTTCAGTGTCAAACGCCGGAGGATTGGGCGGTGCTCAATGCTGCGGATTCTCGCATTGTGGCGCTGGCCAACCACCTGCATGCGCGACTGGTCTGGTTTGGTGCGGCCCGAGCCAACCCGCCGACATTGGCGCTGGCTGACCAGACGCTGCGATCGTTGACCCCAGGAGCGCAGGCGGTGTTGCAGGTGGCCCGACTCCTCAATGTCCCGGATCCGTTGACCTGGCAAGTGATTCGCGCGTTCAAAGGGTTGGAGCACCGGCTTGAGCCGGTCACGACGATCCGTGGGGTCCGATGGATCAACGATTCTAAATCGACCACACCGGACAGCCTGCTCTATGCCTTGGCGCAAACCCGCGGCGACGTCGTCGTGATTATTGGCGGACGGGACAAGGGGTTGGAGTTCTCGACGCTCATCGAGGCGCTCCATGATTCGCGCGTCAAGGGCATTGTCTTGATCGGCGAGTCGCGTAGTCGGCTCCGACCGCTCTTCAATGGCTCGACCATCGTCAGGGAGAGCCCGACGCTGGATGAGGCGATTCAGGTCGCGCTCGATCTGGCGCCGCCTGGCTCGACGGTGCTGTTTTCTCCGGCGTGTGCCAGCTTTGATATGTTCAGCGACTTCGAAGAGCGCGGCCGCGTCTTTAAGCATCTTGTGCAGACCCTGAAGGGAGCGCCCCGCGCGCTGTGTCCGACACGATGACGCCGCGGCAGCTGCGTCAGACGCTGTTAATCATTATCTGTGCGTTGCTCGGGATTGGGGCGGTGGCGGTCTACTCAGCCAGTTCGATGGCTTCCCAGGCGATGTACGGGATGACCTTGCGGTTTGTGGTCAACCATGCGATTGCGATCGTCTGCGGCCTCACCGCTGGGTTGGTGTGCCTCATGGTCCCATTTGATCGGCTGCGCCAGTCCGGCCGGTGGTTGGTCCTGATGAGTATTGTCCTGTTGGTCTTGATCTGGTTCTTTGGCCAAGAGGTTGGCGGGGCTCGTCGGTGGTTTCGGTTCGGACGGTTCAGCCTGCAACCCTCTGAGTTCGCACAGGTGTCGCTGGTGATCTATCTCGCGGATTTGTTAGCCCGCAAAGCCGGCCAGATCAATGCGCTCGGCAAAGGGTTGTTGCCTCCGCTCTTGGTGACCGGGCTCATGGCCGGGTTGGTGCTCATCCAGCCGGATCTCGGTACGGCGATTGCGATGGGCGCGGTGGCGATGTTACTGTTGAGTGTGGCCAAGGTCCGCTGGCCGTATCTGGTGGGGCTGGTGGCGCTCGCGGCAGTCACGCTGGTGTTCCTCATTGCCGGCCATGAGTATCGTCGCCGACGAATCCTCGCGTTCGTCAATCCGTGGCAGGATCCGCAAGGCAGCGGCTATCAAATCCTCCAGTCATACTTTTCGCTCGCCAGCGGTGGATTGACTGGTGTCGGGGCTGGCGGCTCGCTCCAACGGTTGTTCTATCTGCCCAGCGCGCACACCGATTTTATTTTCGCCATTATCGGAGAAGAGCTGGGGTTGGTGGGGACGACCGCCATCATTGGACTGTTTGCGCTCTTTCTGACCTGCGGATTTCGGATCGCGCTGGCCGCGCAAGACCTCTTCAGCAAGTATTTGGTGTGCGGATGTGTGGGGTTGGTTGGGCTGAAAGCGATCATCCATATGGCGGTCGTCACCGGGTTAATGCCAACCAAGGGATTGCCGCTCCCGATGATCTCGTATGGCGGCAGTTCGATGGTGATGAATCTGGTGATTTGCGCCTTGATCTTTCAGGCGAGCCGTGCGTCGAGTGTGGCCAGGCAACCCCTGACGCTCGAGGGGCGATGAATCGGCCGAACGTGCTCTTGATTGCCGAGGGGAGTGGCGGGCATCTCATCCCAGCGCTCGAAGTGGCGACGGCGCTGAGCAAAGCCGGCGCGACGACGAAGGTGTGGTATGCCCAGCGGGCCGCCACCGCGCCATTGGCTGGGGCGTTGGCAGCGTCTGCCAGCCAGGCCGCGGTGGAGGTGGATCCGATTCCATTGCAACGGTGTGCGAGCTTGGCCGGGCGGCTCTGGGCCTGCGGGCAGTTGTGGCGCCGGGCGACGCGATGTTTTGACACGTTTGCTCCGGACATTGTCGTCGGGTTTGGCGGATGGGTCTCAGCTCCGGTGGTCTTGGCAGCGCGGCTACGCGGCAAAGTGGATTCGCCCGGATCAGGTCGACCCGGCAACCGGCGGATGATCCCCTGTCTGCTGCACGAGCAGAATGTGCAGCTCGGCCGGGCAAACCGCCTACTCACCCGGTGGGTGGATCAGGTGGCCGTGTCGTTTGCGCAAACCGAATCGATGGTGCAGGGTCGGCCGACCGTCATGACCGGAATGCCGGTGCGACCAGCCATTGCTTCAGGATCACGCGAACACGCTGCGCACCGGTTCGGGTTGGATCTGCAGCGTCCCACGGTCTTAGTGCTTGGCGGCAGCCAAGGGGCTCGGGCGCTGAATCGACTCCTCTGCGAGGCGGTGGCGTGTTGGACGCCGGCCCAACGCCACACCTACCAGCTCATTCATCTGACCGGCCAGCGCGATGAGCGCATGGTCCGTGATCTCCATGCGAATCACGGCGTCAGCGCCTGGGTCGCGCCCTATCTGGTCGAGATGCAGCAAGCGTATGCTATGGCCGATATGGCGGTGGCCCGGTCAGGCGCTTCGACCGTGGCCGAACTGGCGCAATGCGGCATCCCAGCACTGCTGATTCCGTATCCGCATGCCGCCGGACATCAACGGGCGAATGCCCATGTCGTCGCTGCGGCCGGCGGCGGGTTCGTCATCGAGGAATCTCAAGCGACGCCCGCCCGATTGACGGACACGATTCAACGCGTGCTCGATGACCCAACGCTGCGACGCCGCATGGGTGAGCAGATGCGCAGTTTGCATTCCGCTGGGGCAGCCGAACGGCTCACGCACATGATCCTGGCACTCGCGGCGAGCCCGCATACGCGGATCGTCTGGTCATGAGTCGCCCCGCGCCATCTCGTTGGCCACTGCTGCACGCCGGGCTGCGCATGCATTTCATGGGCGTGGGAGGAATCGGCATGAGCGGGTTGGCCTCGATCTGTCTGAGCCGAGGCTGCGTGGTCTCCGGTTGTGATACCAAACTCAACAGTATGGCGCGTCGGCTGCAGGAGCAAGGCGCGGTGGTCACCGCCGGCCATGAGCCAACCCACTTACCGGATCAACTGGATGTGCTGGTGTATAGCGCGGCGGTCTCAAGCCAAGAGCCAGAACTGGCCGCGGCGCGCGCGCGCGGAATCATGGTCCTCAGTCGCGGGGAACTGCTCGCGGCATTATCCGCCGGACAGCGGCTCGTGGCCGTCGCCGGCGCACATGGGAAGACCACAACGTCAGGCATGGCCGCGCAGCTACTCCTTCAGGCTGGATGGGATCCGACCGTCGTGGTTGGTGGGGTGATGTTGTCGATGGGTACCAATGCGCGGGCCGGGTCTGGGACCTATGTCGTCGCCGAAAGCGACGAATCAGACAGCTCGTTTCTCCATCTGTCGCCGAAGATTGCCATCGTTACCAATATCGATCGCGAGCACCTGAACCACTATCAGACCTTTGATCGGTTGATCGCCGCCTTTGAACAATTCGTGACCCAGATCACGCCGAGCGGGATCCTGATCCGCTGCATCGATGATCCGTTGGTTCGGGAGGTGTTGATGCACCGATCGCAGATCAGCTATGGGGTTCGGCCTGAGGCTGACGTGACCGTCCGGCGCGTCGCGCTGCGCGACCACGGCAGCCGGTTTGAGGTGCGGCATCGCGGCCGGTCCCTCGGGTTCTTTGCGCTCCAAGTGCCAGGCCAGCATAACGTCCTCAATGCGCTGGCGATTGTCAGTTTGGGGCTCGCCCTTGAGATTCCCATGATCACGGTGAAAGAGGCGCTGGCTGCGTTCCAGGGGACGGGGCGACGGTTTCAAGTGCTGCGATTACCAGGCGATATCTGGTTCGTTGAAGACTACGCGCACCACCCGTCAGAAATTCGTGCCACCTTGGCAGCGGATACGATGAGGAGTCGCCACCGCCTGGTCGTGTTTCAGCCGCATCGGTTCAGCCGCACGCAGTCGCTCGAGCGCGAATTCAGCACCTGCTTTGAGCGGGCTGATGGCGTCATCGTGACCGATATCTATGGCGCATTTGAGCCGCCGATCCCTGGCGTCTCTGGCGAACGGCTGGCCGGGCTGATCAAGGATCAAGGCCATCCCTGTGTCCGGTATGTGCCCAAGCTTGAGCTCTCATCGTACGTCGGGCGAATTGCGCAGCCCGGGGACACCATTTTCTTTCTCGGAGCAGGCGACATCGGAGAACTGTGCCATGACCTGGCCGCCACACTGCGTCCGCCGCAACGAACCGTTCGCTGACCATACGAGCTTCCGCATCGGCGGCCCGGCCGAGTGGTTTGCCGAACCGTCGACTATCAACGAACTGATCCGCGTGCTGCGCGAGGCGCACCAGGCTGGCCTGCCGGTCTCAGTCGTCGGCGGGGGAACGAATACGCTCGCCGCGGATCGTGGAATCCGCGGGGTGACGATCCATTTGGGGCGCGAGTTCAGGATCGTCCGCGATGTGCCCCAGCCTGAACCCGCCGTCGCCCGCGTGGTGTGTGGGGCGGCGCTCTTGACGCAGCGACTGGTCTATCTGGCGGCGCAGCATGGCTGGGGTGACCTAGAGAGCTTGGCCGGGTTGCCCGGACAGATCGGCGGGGCGGTGGCCATGAACGCGCAAGACATCGGCCGATGTGTGCGTCAGGTGAGTCTGGTGCGATATGATGGGACAGTGACCCCCCTGTCGCGCGATCAGATGCAATTTCGATATCGCGACGCAGCGCTCGAGCCAGGAATCATGGCTGAAGTCGAACTGGAGTTTCCTCGGATCCCGCCGGAGCAGGCGTCTGAACGGATTCGTCAAGCCTTAGCCTATCGCAACAACACGCAGGATACACGACTGCCATCGGCCGGGTGCGCCTTCAAGAATCCCCCAGGCGTCGGCGCGGGTCGATTGATCGATCAGCTTGGGTTGAAAGGGGCGCGGATCGGCGACGCGCAAGTGTCGGCTCGCCATGCCAACTTCATCGTCAACGTCGGACAAGCCACCTGTGATGATGTGCTCTCGCTGATGGAACATCTCCAGCAACGCGTGCGACAAGAGACTGGCGTGGTGCTGGAGCCTGAACTGCGGCTGCTCGGCGAACAGTGGAACCGATGGGCGTAACTGAGAAAGGCTCAGTGGTGAACCAGTGTACGGGGTACGAATGCACAGGGCGTCTGACGTTTTTACCCGTTCACTCGTTCACCTGTACACCGGTACACGAATCGGTCCGTGATGAATATTGATCGATCCTTGAAGATTGTGGTCGCCATGGGCGGCCCCTCAGGCGAGCATGACATCTCGTTGAAGAGCGGGCAGGGTGTGCTGCAGGCGTTGGCCCGGCGTGGCTGGTCGGTCGAACCGGTGCTGATTCCCAAGGCCATCGATTTTGTGGCAGCAGTTGACTGGACCCGCCACGCGCTGCAACGCTCAGCGCCGGATGTCGTGTTCATCGCCTTGCATGGCCCGTTCGGTGAAGATGGGACGGTGCAGCAGCTCTGCGAAGAGCTGCTGCTGGCCTATACCGGGTCAGATCCAGTGGCTAGCCGGCTGGGGATGGATAAAATCGCCTCGCGTCGGCGCTGTGCAAGCGCTGGATTGTGCGTTCCCCCCTGGGTCGCCGTGGAGGTGCCAGTCACAGAGCCAGCGTGGCGCGCCCTGGAGTGTCTGAGCTATCCGTTAGTCGTCAAGCCGAACTGTCAAGGGTCAAGCCTTGGGGTTTCGATCGTGCATGCCTGCGATGACCTTGAGCCGGCGATCCAGGTCGCGGCCCAGTATGGATCGATGGTGGTCGTGGAAGCGTTCGTCATCGGCCGTGAACTGACGGTGGGCGTGTTGGCTGAGCAACCATTGCCGGTGGTCGAGATTCGGCCGCGACAGCCGTTCTTCGATTTTACCGCCAAATATACGACCGGGGCGACCGACTATCTGGTCCCGGCCCCGGTTCCGGACTCGGTCGCGCGCGCGGTCCAGGCCGCTGGTTTGGCTGCGCACCACGCGCTCGGTTGCCGACACCTCTCGCGGGCTGACCTGATTTTGGATCAGGCGAATCGCCCGGTGCTCTTGGAGGTCAACACCATCCCTGGATTCACGCCCACAAGTCTGCTCCCCAAGGCCGCCGCGTGTGCCGGGATCTCCTATGAGCTGTTGTGCGAGCAGCTAGTGCTGCTGGCGCACACCGGCGCGCCGTCGCTCGGCGCGGCTTTGTCCAGCGACGCGCGTGGATGATCCCACCCCCTGCGGCGGCTGCCAACAACAGCCCTGCACCTGAAGGCATTGAAGGGAAGATTGTCACGAGCGATCGTCAGCGGAGTCGTTGCAGTGCTACGCCGAAGGCGTGGCAGCCGCAGGGGGTGGGATGAAGGCCCGTAATCGTCGACGTCATCCTGGTGTCATCCCCCGCATCACCACCGCGAGCCTTGCCTGGGTGTTGCATCATCCGCAACCACTGCTGGCGGCGGCGCTGCTAGCGACTGTCGGATGGACGTTGTGCTGGTATGTTACCCGGTGCGATGCGTTCCAAGTCGAGCGCGTGGAATTTCCCCCCGGCGTGACACTGACGCTAAAGACGCCGGTGGTGGGGACCAACATCTGGCAGATCGATGTGCATCAGCTCGCTGAAGAGCTGTCGCGGCAGCAACCCACCCTCAAAGAGATCCGTGTGATTCGGGAGTTACCGAGCACGATTCGTGTGCTTGCGCTGCCCCGTGTGCCGGTCGCGCAGATTCGGTTGGATGCGGCGCGCTCGGTGAAAGCCGCTGCGGGCAACGCCCCGCAAACTGGTCAGTGGTATCCGGTTGATCGAGCCGGATTTATTCTTCCTGACGGGACCGGGATGCCTGACGATCGATTGATTCGGATTGTGGGTGTGGAGCGCAGCACGGTGCTGAATCTGGAGCGCGTCAACACCGCCGAGCCATTGCAGCTTGGCTTGCGCCTGGTGCAACAGCTCCGTCGGGCGCCGGCGTTGGTGTCACGCCGGCTGACGGAAATCAATGTGGCTGACGCGCAGCAGCTGCGGTTTGTCCTGGATGATGATACGGAAGTGCGATGCGGCTCTGAACAGGAACTGGCAGCTCAGTTGCGCCGGCTCCAACACGCGCTGCGCATGGTGGCTACGCATGGACTCAGCGCCCAGTACATCGATGTGCGGTTCCAAGAGCCGGTGGTTGGGCCGCGCACGATGACCGTCGGATAATTCTCGCGAGGATGAGACCGCTCCAACCGCTGCTCGCCTTGGATATCGGCTCGACCAAAATCGCCTGCGCGGTCGGCGTCCCGCACCAGCAGACGCCGGGATTCGAGTTGCTGGGTTCGAGCCTGGTGAACTACCCGGTGCGCTCATCGGTGTGGCTGAATGATCCGCTGATGGTGAGTCGGGCCATTGAACAGGCGGTGGAGGCGGCTCGAGGGACGGCGGACTGCTACCGGGCGCTGGTGGCGATGAACCATCCGCAGTTGAGTGGTGAGGTGGTGCAGGTGGCGATCCCGTTGGGCGACGAACCGGTCCAGGTCCGCTCGCAGGATCTGCACCGGTTGCAGGCGTCGGCTTTGCACCAAGTGCTGGGGATTGATCGCGAGCCGCTGTTGGTCCAGCGGTTGGGGTGCACAGGAAACGGCTTTGACCGGGTTCGAGATCCTCGCGGGTTGTTGGCGACTCGGTTGTCAGGGACGTTTCATGTTGTCAGTATGCCAATGGCTGCACGCCGGGCCATTACGCAGATGGTTGAATCAGCCGGCGTTGAAATCACCCGGCTCTCGTATAGCCTGCCCGGAGCGCTGGCCGGTGTAGGAGATTCCGAGTTGGCGCAGCAGCGGGTCGTGGTCATTGATATCGGTGGCGTCAGCGCCGACATCGGCCTGGTCGTGGAGCAGATGTTGCAGCGGCTGCGGGTGTTGCCATGGGGCGGCATGACGCTGGCAGAAGCGATGGCGGCGCAGCTGCGTGTTCCCGTCGACCAGGCGATGAGTTGGAGTTTGCAAGGGACCGGGTGCCGCAAGCCGGACGTGCGCGCGATCGTTCAACAGCACTGGGATCAATTGATCGAGGCGATCGCGACCGTGACACAGGGCGAGCCATTGCCGGATCGTGTCATCGTCGCCGGCCGGGGCGGACTCATGGATGGGTTGGCCGAATGGATCGAATCCACGACAAAGATTCCAACATCGGTTGGCTTGAGTAACCGAGTCAACCGGCTCGGCGATGTGCCGCAACAGGTGGGGTTGGCGACGGCCATCGGGCTGCTCGAGATGGCCACGCAGCAGGCCACGCCTCGTCTGCGGCCTGACCATCTGTTCAATCGCCTCCTCCATCGGACCCGCACCATCCTCACCGAATATTTCTAGAACTTGTTCCTCGCATTGCGCCAGCGTTGACCCTGTGCTAGAGTAGCTTCGTGTTGCGCGATCGATTTGACCGTGTTCGGCAGCGAATACAGCGCGCCTGCCAGCGAAGTGGCCGTGACCCCTCCTGCGTGACCCTCCTGTGTGTCACCAAGGGGGTAGCCTCTGACCTGATCCGGCAGGCGGTCAGCCTAGGCGCCGGACACGTGGGAGAGAATCGGGTGCCAGAGGCGATGCGCAAGCGCCACGAGCTGGGCAAACTCTCGGTCCGCTGGCATCTGATCGGGCATTTGCAACGCAATAAAGCCGCGCACGCTGTCGAGCTGTTTGACGCCATCCATTCGGTGGATTCGCTGGCGTTGGTGCAGGCGCTGGAGCGGCTCGCGGCTGAAAGCCCTCGACGAATCGACGTGTTTATCCAGATCAACATCTCCGGCGAGGCGACAAAAACCGGCTGCCGGCCGCAGGAAGCCCACACGCTGGTGGAAGCGGTTGCCGCATCGGGGCACCTTCGGCTGGCTGGGCTCATGACCATGGCGCCATTCTCTACAGACCCAGAGGGAGCCCGGCCGGTGTTCCGCCATCTCCGGCGATTGGCGGATGAGCTGCAGACATCACTGAGGCTTTCTCAGCGTCTGCAACTCTCGATGGGGATGTCCCAGGATTTCGAGGTGGCCATCGAGGAGGGAGCAGATATCGTCCGAATCGGCACCGCGATCTTTGGCCAGACCATTCCAAGATGAGTCAAATATTGAACACGCGAATCGGGGTGATTGGCGCCGGAACAATGGGGCAGGCGCTGATCAAGGGGTTGCTCGCGCGCCAGATGCCTCGACGCTACCTGATCGCCGCCGATTCAGATTCACAGACTCGCCGCGTGGTGCGCCGACGGTTCACGATCGCGGTGACCAGCGAGGTCGACCACGTGGTAGCGACCAGCGACGTCATCGTCCTGGCGGTCAAGCCGCAGCAGGTGGGTGACCTCATCGATGAGATCGCCCCGCAGATCAGCCGTCGACAACTCGTCATCTCAATTGCCGCAGGCATTCGACTGCGCTGGTTGCAGCACCGGTTGCCTGGCGTGCCGGTGATCCGCGTGATGCCCAACCTTCCGGCAACGGTCGGATCCGGATTTGCGGCGATCGCGGCTGGTCGACTGGCTATGCCGGCCCATCGAGCCATTACAGCGAGCCTGTTTGGCGCAGTCGGCAAGGTGGTCGAGCTGCCTGAACGGCAGTTCGACGCCATCACCGCGATCAGCGGCTCTGGCCCAGCGTATGTGTTTTTCCTGGTTCACGCCTGGACCACAGCGGCGCGCCAGCTTGGCCTGCCGGCGAGCGTTGCGACCCTGGCGATCGCTCAGACGCTTGAGGGCAGCGTGAAATTACTGCGCGCGGCCGGCGCACCGGTCGACGCACTCATCGCACAGGTGGCGTCAACAGGGGGAACGACCGAGGCGGCACTCCGTGTGTTGGCCTCGCGGCGTGTGGCCGCGCATGTGGCTGAGGCGATCCAGGCTGCGGCGCGTCGCTCCAGAGGATTGTCGTGGGCATGAATCACCGGTCCTAGATGGATCTGCTCAGCGGGTTGGCCCGTTTCCTGAATGTCGTGCTGGATGTGTACCAGCTGATCCTGGTCGTCGCGGTGCTCGTCTCCTGGGTCAGCCCGGATCGGTTCAATCCGATCGTGCGCGTTCTACGCGGGTTGACCGACCCGGTGTTCAGGTGGATTCGACAACACCTCCCATTTGTGGTGATTGGTCCGGTGGACCTGTCGCCGATCGTGGCTCTGCTGGCGATCGTCTTTGTTCGGGTGTTCATCGTCGGTTCGCTGGTGGCGCCGCAGTTTGTCATGAGCCAGTTGTTGCGCGCGACCGCGGTGACGATCGACCAGGTCCTTGGACTGATCCAGAGCGTGATCCTTGGGTATGCGCTCATCATTGTCATCCACCTGGTGCTGTCGCGAATGAGTTCGAATCCGTTCAACCCGTTCGAAGAGTTCATTCGCACGCTCGCCCGGCCTGGGCTGCACTGGATGCGCAACCGGTTGGCATTCTCGGCCAAGGGGCGGATCGACTACTCGCCAGCGCTGTTGATTCTGTTGCTGTCGCTGATATGGCTTGCGCTGGCTCGGCTCAGGCCGATCCTGACCGGGCTGTTGTTAGGAATCAGTCTGAGGATCTGATCGCGATGGATTACAAAGCCACGCTGAATCTGCCCAAAACTACGTTTCCCATGAAGGCGGATTTGCCGCAACGCGAGCCGGCATGTCTCGCGCGATGGGAGGCGCTCGATCTCTACGGGCAGATCCGCCACGCGCGCTCCGGGGCAGCGCGGTTTGTGCTGCACGACGGCCCGCCGTATGCCAATGGCGATATCCACATCGGCCATGCGCTGAACAAGATTCTCAAAGATCTCATCGTGCGGTACAAAACGATGCGCGGGTGCGATGCGCCGTATGTGCCGGGCTGGGATTGTCATGGCATGCCGATTGAGCACCAACTGTTCAAGGAACTGGGGCTGACCAAGCCGCAGATCGCGCAGACCGCGTTCCGCGAGCAGGCGCGCGTGTACGCTCAGCGGTATGTGGAGATTCAGCGCGAGCAGTTCAAGCGGCTTGGGGTCAGCGGCGACTGGGCGAATCCGTATCTGACGATGTCACCGGACTACGAGCTGACCATCCTGCGCCTGTTCCGCGAGCTGGTGCAGGCTGGCTACATCTATCGAGGCAAGAAACCGGTCTACTGGTGCGCGACCTGCGAAACCGCGTTGGCTGAAGCTGAGGTGGAATATGAGGACCGCACCGACACCTCGATCTATGTCGCGTTTCCGGTTGTCCAGCCGCCGACCGTAATCCCGAGCGACCTGCGCACGGTGTTCAGCGATCCCTCGAAGCTTGCGGTCGCGGTGTGGACGACCACTCCGTGGACGTTACCGGCGAATGTGGCGTTGTGTGTCCACCCGGAGGCACGGTATGCCGTTGTGCAGATCGACCCTTCGACTCGGCCTTCGGCCTCGCTCAGGGCAAGTGCCGAGCGAAGCCGAGTCGAGGGACTCGCTCAGGGTTCGGGGCGACCGCAGCAGCTGATCGTCGCTGAAGCGCTTGTTGGAGCGTTCTCGACGGTGCTGAAGGCGTCTCGCGTCGTAAGGCTTGGGACCGCACCTGGGAAGCAGTTCGAGGGCATGATCTGCTCGGTGCCGTTTGGCTCGCGCCGCAGTAGGGTGGTCACGGATTCGAGCGTGTCGATGACCGACGGGACCGGGGTGGTGCATATCGCTCCTGGTCATGGGCAGGAAGACTATGCCATCGGCCAGCGGTACAAGCTGGAGGTGTTAGCCCCTATCGATCATCAAGGTCGGTTCACCAGCGACGGGGGTCAGTTTGCCGGCCAGTCAGTGTTTGAGGCCAATCCGAAGATCATTGAGGCGCTGCGCGGCAGTGGCCGACTCTTGGCCGAAGAACCTATGACCCACTCGTATCCGCACTGCTGGCGATGCAAACAGCCGGTCATTTTTCGCGCCACCCCGCAGTGGTTTTTGAGGGTCGACAACCCGTTGCGCACCCGATTATTAGCGGCAGCCCGGCACGTCAGTTGGGTGCCGCCTGCTGGGCTCAACCGGATGACCGGTATGCTGGAAACCCGACCAGATTGGTGTCTGTCGCGCCAACGGTATTGGGGCACGCCGATCCCAGTGCTGCATTGCACGGCTTGCGACGAGCCGCTGTTGGATCCTGGCGTCATTGAAACGATCGAGCGCAGCCTCGCGGCTCGAGGCGTGGACGCGTGGTTTACCGCCTCGCCGCACGAGCTGGCCCCTGACGCGGTGTGCACGCGCTGCGGCGGCCGGGCGCTCACGAAAGATTCCAACATTCTGGATGTGTGGTTTGATTCTGGCGTCAGCCATGAAGCGGTGCTGCAGCAGCGCCCAGAGCTGGCCTGGCCGGCTAGTTTGTATCTCGAGGGTTCGGACCAGCATCGCGGATGGTTCCAGGTGTCACTGATTCCCTGCGTGGCGCTGCGCGATCAGGCGCCGTATCGCCAAGTCCTCACGCACGGATTCGTCGTCGACGGGCAAGGGCGCAAGATGTCGAAGAGCCTGGGCAACGTCATCGCGCCTGAGCAGGTCATGCAGCGCTACGGGGCGGACATTCTTCGGTTGTGGGTGGCGTCCTGCGATTATCGAGAGGATGTCCGGATTTCTGAGACGATCCTTGAGCAAGTGGCTGAGTCGTATCGAAAAATTCGCAATACCTTCCGGTACCTTTTGGCGAACCTATATGATTTCGACCCGCGCCGAGATGGGGTGGCCTTGACGGCGACCGACGACACGGAGTTGGATCGATGGGCGCTGCAACGGACCCGGGAGATGCTCACTGCGGTCACCGCCGCCTATGAGGCGTATCAGTTCCATGAAGTGTGGCGGCTGGTGTACCAGTACTGTGTCGTCGACCTGTCGTCGTTCTACTTGGATGCGCTCAAAGATCGGCTGTATACCGAGGCGGCAGCATCGGCCAAACGTCGCTGTGCACAGACGGTGCTGTATGCTATACTCAACCGCCTAGTGCGTGTGCTGGCTCCGGTCTTGGTCACGACGACCGATGACGTGTGGCAACGGATGCGGGAGGTCGGCTGGGTGAGCGAGCTATCGGTGCATCTGGCCGATTGGCCGCAGAATCCTCAGGCTGGACTGGATGAGACTGAGCAGCCGCACTGGGTGATCTTCCTGTCGTTGCGCACCGCGGTTATGAAGGCGTTGGAAGAGCAGCGAGGGCGAGGGATCATCGGCAGCCCGCTGGAAGCGCGGGTGACGTTGCGAGTTACCACCCCGGCGTTGCAGCGATTGTGCGAGGCCCATCGCGACGTGCTGGCTGAAGCGTTTGTGGTGTCAGAGCTTGCCGTACAGTTTGAGGGGATGGCCGCTACGGCGCAGACAGCGGTGCCAGGGTTAGGCGGCGTCACCGTCGAGCGGGCCTTGGGTAGCAAGTGCGAGCGGTGCTGGAGAGTGACAACCGTGGGGACCGAGCGCGCACACCCCACGCTGTGCGCACGTTGCGCGCGCGTCGTGACGCTGCAACCGAAGAGCTAAGTGAGACGACCATGTCGATGAGCAAAGAACAGCTGAAGCAGTTCCGGCAACTGTTGATCACTGAGCGAGCCAAACTGGTCGGTGAAATCAAATCCATCGCGCAAGAAACGTCCAAGAGTCCGCGAGATGCCTCAGGCGATCTGTCCGCCTACACCGTGCACATGGCCGATATGGCCGCGGATACGTATGAGCGCGAAGTCTCCATGAACATCGTGTCCAATGAACAGGAGATCCTGTACCAGATCGACGATGCGCTCAAGCGAATCGACGACGGATCCTATGGGGTCTGCCAGCAGTGCAATCAGCCGATCACTATGAGCCGGTTAAAAGCCGTCCCGTATGCCTCGATGTGCATCGCCTGCCAACGCGTAAAAGAACAGAAGAACAAACGCTGACGTCTCGCTCTTTGATGCGCCAGACCCAGCCCTGGCTGATCGGGGGAATCACGCTGGGGGCTGATCAGCTCACCAAACTCCTCACCCAGGCCTCCTTCACGAGCGGTGAGAGCCTGCCGCTGTGGGTAGGCTGGCTTCATCTCACCTATGTTCAGAATACTGGCGCCGCGTTCGGGTTGTTCAAAGGCCAGCAGCTGCTCTTCATCGGTCTGTCCGTCTTGGTCATCGCCTGGGTCATCCGTGAGCTGACCAGCCCCGGACCATTGACGCGCGGCATGCGATGGGGCTCATCGCTGATATTGGGCGGCGCGACCGGCAATCTGATCGACCGGTTGCGGTGTGGTTATGTGGTCGATTTTATCGACGTGCGGTTCCATGGCCGGACGATCTGGCCGGTGTTTAATGTGGCCGATTCGGCGATCACGATCGGCGTAACGTTGCTCATGCTGCAGACCTTGCGGGCGTCCCCCCCAGCTGAACCTTCTCCACCGCGTTCCCGTCTCTAATGCACCCGATCCTTATTCGGTTCGGACCTGTGACGCTGTACTCCTACGGACTGATGTTGGTCATCGCTTTTTTGGCCACGATCGGCCTGGCTCGGCAGGCCACACGGCATATGCCGACGGAGCGCGCGGTCCTTTCGTGCGACGAGATCGTTGACTTCGCTTCGTGGAGCTTATTGGGAGGAATCCTCGGCGGGCGGCTGTTCTATGTCCTGCTCCAGTGGGAATTTTTTCGCGAGATCCCCTCAGAGATCCCGGCGATCTGGCATGGGGGTTTGGTCTGGTATGGCGGGTTTGCCGGCGGGGTATTCGCCGCCTGGTTGTATGTGCGAGCCAAACCAATCTCCATGCTGCGTGCTGTTGACCAGATGATCCCGTTTGCGACCTTGGGGCATGCCATCGGACGGGTCGGCTGTTTCCTCAACGGCTGTTGCTACGGACGGCCCACGCAGGCATGGTGGGGTGTCGTGTTTCCCGGGCATATCGATCGCGTCATTCCAGTGCAAGTGATAGAGGCCATCCTGCTGACCGTGCTGTGCGCTGTCCTCTGGCGAGTTCAGTCGATGACAACCTCCCCGGCTCGTGCTGAGCCGGGCGCAGGAGGATGGCGGCAGTTGGTCACGCCGGCCGGCGGGGTCTTTGCCTGCTATCTGGTCGGGTATGGCCTGTTACGGTTTGGATTGGAATTCTTGCGCGGCGATCAGCCAGTCTGGCTGGCCGGTCTGACGCTGCAACAGGTCATTAGCCTGGTGTTGATCGCCGTAGGAATCAAGCTGTTGATCCGACAGGCTGGCGGCCGCCTGGCTCAACCCAGGCCAGCCGTCCAGCCTTCAAAAGTGCGTTCGTAAACGACCATGGCACGCGCCTACCAATTTAACATTGGAACACGGGAAGCCGGTCTCCGGCTTGATCAGTACCTGGCGATCCGTCTGCCGATAATCATCTCGCGCACGATGGTGCAGCGCACCATCCGGCATGGATTGGTGACCGTGAGTGGGCAACCAGCGAAGGCGCATTATCGGCTGCACCAAGGCGATCGAATCGTCGCCACCATGGATCAACTCCCAGCCAAGAGCGGTGACGCTGTGCTCCTCCCACAGGCCATTCCGCTGGATATTCGATATGAAGATGACACGGTGTTGGTGATCAACAAGCCGGCTGGGCTCGTGACCCACCCGGCGCCAGGCCATTGGGATGGCACGCTCGTGAATGCGGTTCTGTGGCATCTGGCGCAGGAGCAAGGGTCCTCGCCCCCGCTGTTGCGGGCGGGAATTGTGCATCGGCTGGACAAAGATACCTCAGGGCTATTGCTCGTCGCCAAAACATCCGCTGCCCATCTCGTCTTGGCCCGTCAGCTCAAGGCGCGTACGATAAAACGACGCTATCTGGCCATCGTTGAAGGCCATTTGCCACTCGACGCTGGCACGATTGATGCCCCGATCGGGCGACATGCGCAGCATCGCAAGCTCATGACCATCCGCTCACTGGGTGGACGGTCTGCCGTGACGCATTATCGGGTCCTTCAGCGACAGTGGATTCAGGCGTCTGAGGTCTCGCTCGCCTGGAGCCTGGTCGAACTCTCATTAGAAACCGGACGCACGCATCAAATCCGTGTGCATCTGACCCACCTCGGCTATCCGGTCATCGGCGATCTGACCTATGGGCGACGGTCGGCGAGCTTTTGGCAGCGGCTTGGGGTGGGCCGGCAACTGTTGCATGCGATGTCGCTGCAATTTCATCATCCGGTCACACGCCAGCTGGTCGACGTGTCTGCGCCGATCCCGGCCGATCTGGCGCGATGGATCGAGTCGCCATGATCCATTCTCGACGGTGGTGGTGCTTGGCACGATGGTGGGTTGGCGCGATCTGCTTGGTGAGTAGTTCTGGCGCCGTCAGGGCCGAGATCCCACGAACGATTCATTATCAGGGCAAACTGACCGAGGTGGATGGATCAGCACTGGTCGGACAGCACACGGTGACCTTGCGATTCTATGATGCCGCTACAGGCGGCACCAAGCTCTGGGAAGAACGCCATGCGCTGGACCTCGCCCGGGCTGACGGCGGACTATTTTCCGTTGTCCTGGGGAGTCTCACGCCATTCGATGCGACGGTCAGTTTTACGCAACCCCTGTGGCTCTCGGTCGACGTCGATGGGAAAGGCGAATTCTCGCCGAGGCAAGCGCTCTCAGCCGTCGGCTATGCGCTCAACGCCGCCATGCTGGATGGCCATCCGCCGGCCGACTTTCTGGCGCAAGAATCATTGGCCGATACGCCGGCCAGCGCAATCGGTGCCCGGTCGACAACCGGCACCGCCGCTCGCGCGGCTCGCGCCGACCATCAGCACGAAGGCCTGCACTCGATTGCGACCACCGATGCCGCACCACTGTTGGGGGACGTCGTGCTCTCGGCTGGTTCGAATGTGACCCTGAGCCAGTCCGGGCAAACGATCCTCATCTCGGCCATCGGCGGTCCTGGCGGCACGTTGACCGAGGTGAAGGCAGGCGATGGGTTGATTGGCGGCGGCACCAGCGGATCGGTGACGCTCAGCGTCGGCGCCGGGCCTGGGATTGTGGTGGAGTCGGATCGCGTCAGCGTTGATGTCGGCACGACGACCGGCACGGTGCCAGACGCTCGATTGTCATCCAATGTGTCGCTCTTGGGCCCGCAGATTGAATCGGCCGATATCGCCGACGGGGAGATCACCGCCGCGGATACCGCGCCGACATTTCTCGTCGCCGGCGGCGGCGTCACCCTGACGAAGACGCCCACCTCTTGGCAGATCTCTGCCGGGGGCTCTGGTGGCACGATCACCGGAGTGGTCGCCGGCCTGGGGTTGACCGGCGGTGGCACGAGTGGTCAGGTAACCCTGGATGTGGGCGTCGGACCTGGCCTGATCGCCGCTGCCGACAACCTCAGTGTGGACATCGGCACCAAACCGAACCAGATCGTCCAGCTCGACAAGGCAGGTGCGCTGCCCGCGGTCAGTGGGCAGTCCCTAACCTCCCTCAACGCTTCTACCCTCACCGCTGGCACAGTGCCGGATTCGCGGCTGTCCTCCAACGTCTCGCTCTTGGGCCCGCAGATTGAATCGAGCGAAATCGCCGACGGGGAAATTGCCGCCACGGATACGACCCCGACATTTCTTGTCGCCGGCAGTGGGGTCACACTGACGAAAACCCCGGCGTCGTGGCAAATTTCTGCAGTCGGTTCAGGTGGCGATGTCACCGCAGTGGTCGCTGGTATTGGGTTAACCGGTGGTGGGACCAGTGGCGATCTGACCCTCGACGTTGGTGTGGGCGCTGGCCTGGTGGGGTCTGCTGATAGCCTAAGTGTGGACGTGGGGACCAAACCGAGCCAGATCGTCCAGCTGGATGCGGCAGGCGCGTTGCCGGCTGTGAATGGCACACAGCTCACCAACCTCAGCGCCTCGAGCGTGACCAGTGGCACCTTGGCTGATGCGCGGCTATCACCAAATGTCTCATTGGTAGGCCAGACGATTGGCTCGACCGAGTTGGAAGACGGTGCGGTGGTGCAGGCCAAGTTAGCGACGGATAGCGTTGGTGCGGCGGCGCTACGAGCCGACGCGATCCAGCCGGGTGACATCACGGTCGGTAATCTGCCAACGCATGCCAGCCTGCATCAGCCTGGCGGCGCTGATGCGATTCCGACCGGGACGCCGACTGATATCGGCGCGGCCAACACGGCCGGCAGCTCAACCAGTTTGGCGCGCGCTGACCATGTCCATCGCGGGGTGCATTCGCTGGCTGCGACCGGTCAGCCGGCGATTACCGGCGATGCCCTGCTGTCAGCCGGGTCGAATGTGACGTTGTCGCAGGCCGGCCAGACCATCACCATCACGGCTGCCGGCGCGACGGCTGGTAACCGCGTGAGCGCGTCAGCGTCGACGCCGGTCAACATTGGGACAGCCGACACGGATCTGATCGCCGTCACGATCACCAAATCGAATCCCAACTCTGCTTTGTTGATCCTGGCCAGTGTGCAACTGAACTTCGTCTCTAATCCCAATAGCCGGAGCGTTGATCTGAAGTTGTTCCGCGGTACCACACAGTTGGACACCCAGTACACCGCGCAGATCGGCACGGCAAACGACTCGGTGCGTGCGATCCCGGTGACGCTCCACGCCTGGGATACGTCTGGAGCAGGCACCTACACAATGACGCTACGGGCTCAAGGCAGCGCCACAGGTGCACAGGCGACCATCAGACGGCTGTCCATCGTGGAACTGCTCTAGCCCAGAAGTGACAGTCACTTCGGCTTGTAACATGAACCCGGAGGCTTTGCAGCAAAACAGCCGGGGAGTATAATACACTCTGGTGTATCCTGGTGTATCGTGAACGCACGGTCACAGGCAGGCGACTGCCTGAAAGGAGCGCGATGAAACGAATGGTGCCATGGAGTGTCGGGATCAGTGGTGTAGCAGTGGTGCTTGCAGTGCAGTTGGGCGGGTCGATCGCAGGCATGTCATCGGCGGAAGCCGCGAACAAAGATAAAGGTCAACCTGCGGCAGCCGCATCAGCCACGCCGGCTGAGGGTCAGAAGGCGGATGGCAAGAAAGAGGAAAAGATCGTGTACACCTTCGAAGACGAGCAGAAGATGCAGGAGTTTACTAAGCTATGGCAGCAGCGGCAAGGGATCGTCTTGCGCATGACGGTGCTGAAGTCCTACTGGGATGAAGAACAGGTCGCGCTGACCCAACTCAACAATAAGCTCGCGGCGGACTATAAGTTAGACTCAACAAAGAACTATTTCCTGGATGGCCAGCGCCGAGTGATTATTGAGCGCGACACCCCACCGGCCATGACCCCAGCGCCGGCTCCTTCGACCCCAGCGACACCGAACCCCTGATCTTCTAAATCGGGATCATATTCCGGTGACACAATGCTTTATTCATGGACAAGCATTGTGTCACCGGAATAGAGCGAAATCAGTGGCTGTCCCCGATTGTTCCCTCGCTTGACGCCTCGTTTTCCCCTCAGGCATACTTAAACCGACAAGAGAGTTGACCCACTGACAAAGCCACACCCCGCGTAAGTGGGGGTCGGAAAGCCTCAGGCCCGTCGACCGGGTAGCTGGGCTGCCAAAGGGGGAACCGTGAAGACGCTGAAAGACCTAACCTGTTTGAACGGGTTAGGTTTTTTTATGTGCCCAGCGTGTGCCCTTTTTGAGCGCGACTGTGCGCTTCAAGGGCACGATCGTGCTGCCAGCAGCCAGGCAGGGGGATGTGCCCATGCTTGAGCCACTGGTCTCTTCTCGAATCCGACGGACCTTGCTGGAGTATCTGCTCTGCCATCCGACCGACCGGTTCTACCTTAGAGGGTTGGCAAAAGAATTAGGTCTGTCTGTCAGTCCGTTACGTCGAGAACTCAAGCGGCAAGAGCAGTCCGGTTTGCTGCGCGCGACCCACGAGGGCAATATCCTCTTCTATCAGGTCAACATCAGCTCGCCACTCTATGTGCGGCTACAACAGGTGATGGTCCAGGCGCCCTCGGTTGTCTCTCAACTTGTGGAGCCTGGTTGGGAGCAGCCAGTCTTGCCACCAGAGCAGCCTGCTCGCGGCACCACGCCTCCAACGACCGTCAGCCAGCCAATACCGGTCGGCATCGTGACCATGAATCGGCGACCTAGTCTGTGGACGGCGCTTCGTCATCCGCTTGGCGGACCGGCGCTGATCGGGGTCGCCGCGATCGGGCTGGCGCTGATGCTGATCGCCGCCGGCGTCTTCTCTGTGGCACTGACCAATCGTGAACTCGCAAGACAAGCGGTTCGCTCGCACGCCGGCGAGAACTCGGCCGTGACCCTGGTGGTGCCGCCAGCCGCAGGCTCAGGGGTCATGCATGGCTCCCGGTGGCGGATTGTCCCAGGCGGGTTTGGCGGCTTTACGACAGCAGACAGGGAGAAGAGTTACTGAAGTGGCCAAAGTGGCCAGGTGACCAAGTCAGGACAACGCCATGGCAATGGTGAATCATTTTACAGAACTTCTCGTGTGGCAAAAAGCCGATGCGTTGGCTCACATGGCCTTCTCTCTTACAGAATCATTTCCTGTCAATCATGCACATCGATCAGTGAGGGAAGTTCAAGACTTGCGGCTATTCGCTGTTCGTCGAGAACTCATCCCCGTATCCCAGCATCAGAATATGACCGAAGGGTATGAAGACGTACACCGGATCCTCAATGGCCTGACTCGTTCGCTGAGGGTATCCAAATGAACGGGCAGAGAACAGCGGCTATCGTCAGTGTGATTTTGGCCATCGGAATTTTTTCACCACTCGGTCACTTGGCCACTCGGTCACTTGGCCACTCTGAAGTCTTTGCCGCTGTTCCGTGGATGTTGAACTACCAGGGTCGATTGACCGATGCGTCCAGCAAACCGGTGACCGGCACGTATACGATGACGTTCAGGTTGTACGATGCGGCCACCGGCGGCGCCGAACAGTGGAAAGAAGAGCAAACCGTCACGCTGACCGAATCCGATAGCGGCGTCTTCAACGTGGTCCTTGGTTCGACCACTTCGTTGAGCACGGTCGGCTTCAATTCGCCCCTGTGGTTATCCGTCCAAGTCAATGCCGACTCAGAAATGACCCCTCGGCAACGGTTGACCGCGACCGGCTATGCGATGAACGCTGACCAAGTCGACAGTTTGGATTCGACCAGTTTCATGCGGACCGATGTCGACACCTCAACGTCAGGCAAATTGACAATTACCCGAGCTGGTGCGGCCTTCGTGGTCAAGCCGAGCAGCGCCCCTGACGCCAATACGAAGATGGTCGATGTGCAGGATGCGTCCGGGACCACCACGTTCAGCGCCGATTACGAAGGCGATGTCGCGATGCCCTCAGGACAGTTGACGATCTCCCGTGCCGGGACGGCTTTGTCGATCACCCCCAGCACCGCCCCCAGCGCCAACACCAAGATGATCGATGTCCAGAACGCGTCCGGGACGACGACGTTCAGCGCCGACTACGAAGGCGATGTCTCTGTTGTGGGTGACCTGACGGTTGGAGGCACTATCAGCGGTTCAAGCTCGATTACCGGGACCACCAGCTCAAGCTGGGATATTGGCGCGGCGACTGACGCGACCGCGAGCAACGTGTCGCTGCTCTTCGGGCAGAGCAGCGGCCAGGAATCGCTCGTGTTTCAGGGGGCCAGCACCGATGATTTCATCCTGTCGGACGATCTGCGTTTGGACGCCCAATCAGGTTTGCGGCTCATGGAGGCGTCGGCGAACGGCACGGATTATGTCGCCTTCCGGGCACCGTCGTCGATCGCCTCAAGCGTCACTTGGACGTTACCGAGTACAGATGGGTCCAATGGGCAGGTGATTGTGACCAATGGCAGCGGGACGCTGTCGTGGACCACGGCGACTGACATCAGTGGTGTGGGCGATATCACCAGCGTGACCGCCGGCACCGGATTGACCGGCGGGGGCACCAGCGGCGATGTGACGCTGGCGCTGTCGACGCCGGTCTCAGTGTCCAACGGCGGCACCGGGGCCGCG